>CAZDRT010000019.1:0-25773 GCA_964507815.1 uncultured Puniceicoccaceae bacterium | reverse complement strand
GCAACGTCAGTACGGAACCCATCGGCCATCCCGGGCAAGGCTGAAGCCATGCCCCACGGGAAATGCCGTGACAGTCCTCCATACACCGAAGCTAAAAATACTTTTCCGGGAGGCTTCCCGATTTTCGCTTCGCGAAGGCGCTGGCGCGAGGAGTGGGATTGGCGCTTCGCTTTGTCGTCGCTACGCTCCTCGGTACGAACCTTCGGTTCGAATCGGGGGAAGGGGATTTTCGCTTCGCGAAGGCGCTGGCGCGAGGAGTGGGATTCGAACCCACGACCGTCGGTTTAGAAGACCGATGCTCTATCCTGCTGAGCTATCCTCGCAAAATTTTATTTTGTTGAAATAGAGTGTTTTGCGGAATCACTAAATTTTCTTTGTGGGTTGGGTCGCCACCTTGGTTTGCCATGAAAAAACAGATCAAAGGATCAAATAAGAGACAACGACAGAGAAACGTCGCCTGGAGCGAACGAATACGCAAAGCTTTTTCCAAGAATGGACATAGTGAGGATGCTATGCCCGCCTCAGCCTGAACGGCAAGCGTGAAGTCCGGGCTCCCAGGAAGGAGGGTGCAACCACAAGCGCGGGGAGTTTTCGGCGGATTACGGCAACCACCTTTCGGCCGCCGTCAGGCCAGCGGAGCCAGCCCTCTCCGGGCCGCCTCGTTTCCGGCCGACGCCTCGGCGTAGCCGCAGAAAGGATAGTCCTTGGGGTCATCCGCCACTCCCTCCCGCTTGGCGGAGAGGTCGATGTAGGCGGCTACGGTGCGGAGTGCTTCGATATCATCTTCGAGCAAAACGCTCTCGAATCGCTTCGACCACACCGGTCCGAACCTGTCGCGCGACCGGTTGAACCAGGTGGAGAAACGCTGCTTGATCGTTTTCATCAGCCAGGAGATATCGTGCATGCGTGCCAGAAGTTCCGCCCGCAGGGCCTGCCCCTGGTCATCGTTCGCGGCAAGCAATTGGGCCAGGGTTTCGGCGGTGAGAGGCTGCCAGGGAGTGGGTTCCGGATAGAGTGCCGCGAATCGCCGTGCAATCTCCTCATCGGAAACCTCCCGCTCCGGCGGCACTTCCACCAGAATACTGAAATGGCTCTCCATAACCGTGTAGGTGATCACCTTGATTCCCGAAAACTCGGAAACCCGCCAGATCAGCGTCCGCAGGTGCTCCTTTTCGGGAGTTCCGAACCACTTCTTTCCGGTCAGGGTCGCACTCGTCAAGGCGTAGTAGGCCCGCTCGCCCGCGGGCGATTTTTTTCGTGTTCGTCCATACCTCTTCATGGGGATCAGAGTTTCCGGAGAAGCGGGGCATGGCAACTTTTCCCGTCCGCTCCAGGAGAGTTTTTTGCCTTTCACGGGAAACCGCTTGCCATTCTCCCGGTCCTTCCGCTACTCCCTGACGGCTTGTATGACTTGCGAGAAATCAATCGATCTGGACCGTCTTTGTGTCCTGGCCCGCCTTTCCCTTACGGGGGAGGAGAAAGAGAAACTCGGTCCGCAACTGGCCCGGATCGTGGGCTATGTCGAAGAGTTGAGGGAGGTCGATGTCGATGGTGTTGAGCCCATGGCCCATGCCATCCCCCTGGAGAACGTGCTGCGGGAGGATGTGGCGTCGGCCCCGCCCGACTCCGCCGATCTGCTCCGGAATGCACCGGCTTCGCGGGCAAACCAAATCGTGGTCCCTCCGGTGATCGAAGGATGAGTGCCTCCGGTCTCCATCGGGAAACGGTCGCAGGCCTTTCCGCCCGGCTGGCCGGCGGGGAGGTCTCCAGCGTGGAGATCACCCGCTCCTGTCTCGAGCGGATCGAGGCGGTCGATCCCGTTGTCCGTGCGTTCCTTCACCTCGACGGGGAGGATGCTCTCCGCCAGGCGGAGGCGAGCGATGTCCGCCGGGCCGCCGGGGAGGGCGGGGGACCGCTTGAGGGGATTCCCATCGCCCTGAAGGATATCCTCGCGGTGCGCGGCCAACCCCTCACCTGTGCGAGCCGGATGCTGGAGAATTTCGTCAGCCCCTACGACGCGACGGCTGTACGATGCCTGCGGGAGGCCGGCGCGGTGGTCTTTGGGCGGCTGAACATGGACGAGTTCGCCATGGGCTCATCGACCGAGAATTCCGCCTTCGGGCGGACCGCCAATCCGTGGGATCCCGAACGGGTGCCCGGCGGTTCGAGCGGCGGCAGCGCGGCGGCGGTGGCCGCCGGCGAGACGATTCTGTCGGTCGGGAGCGATACCGGGGGGTCGATCCGCCAGCCCGCCGCGTTCTGCGGGACGGTCGGGCTGAAGCCCACCTACGGACGGGTTTCCCGCTACGGGCTGGTGGCCTTCGCCTCCTCCCTCGATCAAATCGGTCCGTTCACCCGGTGCGTCGAGGACGCGGCCGCCTTTCTCGACGCGGTCTGCGCGCACGATCCGCTCGATTCGACCTCGCTTCCCGATCAGGAGACCGGATTCCTGACCTCTCTCCGTTCGGCCGGGGACCGGAAATGGCGGATCGGGGTGCCGAAGGAGTTTTTCGCCGAGGGAATCGATCCGGAGGTCCGGCAGTCGGTCGAGGCCGCGATCCGGTTCTACGGGGAAAACGGTTGCTCGGTCGAGGAGGTCTCCCTGCCGCACTCCCGTCACGCCGTGCCCGTTTACTATGTGCTCGCGACCGCCGAGGCCTCCTCCAATCTCGCCCGGTACGACGGCGTGCGCTACGGACTGCGGGCCGACGGAGCCCGGGATGGGATCGACCTCTACTACCGCTCCCGCGGAGAGGGTTTCGGCGAGGAGGTCAAGCGGCGGATCATGCTGGGCACCTACGTGCTCTCGAGCGGATACTACGACGCCTACTACCTGCAGGCGCAGAAGGTCCGCACCCTCATCCGGCGCGACTTCGACGAAGCTTTTGCCAAGGTCGATTGCCTCATCGGCCCGGCCACGCCGACCGTCGCCTTCCGCGCGGGCGAGAAGACCGCCGACCCCCTTTCCATGTATCTCAGCGACGTCTATACGATCTCGGCCAACCTGGCCGGGCTTCCGGCCATGTCCCTCCCGTGCGGACTTTCGTCGGCGGGCTGTCCGGTCGGACTTCAGTTGATCGCCCCGGTCTTGCGCGAGGACCGGATGCTGGCGGTCGCCAAGCGCTTCGAGGACGCCCATGAATTCGCGGGCATGATCGCCCCGGATCCGTCGTCGGTCGGAGGGAATGTCCAATGAAATACGAAGCGGTTATCGGCCTCGAGGTTCACGTCCAGTTGAAGACGGCCTCGAAGATGTTCACCGGTGTGCCCCACGGTTTCGGAGCCGAGCCGAACACCCTGGTCGATCCGGTCGTGTTCGCCCTCCCGGGAAGCCTGCCGGTCATCAACCGCGAGGCGGTGGCCAAGACCGTGCAGGTCGGGCTGCTGCTGGACTGCGGTATCGCCGGGGTCTGCAAGTGGGACCGGAAAAACTATTTCTATCCCGATTCCCCGAAGAACTACCAGATCACCCAGTACGACCAGCCACTCTGTCTGGGCGGCTCCGTGGAGATCGAGGTGGCCGGTCCCTCCCGGGCGGAGGAAGGGCCGCACCGGCGGGTGCGGTTGACCCGCATCCACCTCGAGGAAGACGTCGGTAAGCTGACCCACTTCGACCGGGACAGCCTGGTTGATTACAACCGGGCCGGAACGCCGCTCATTGAGATCGTCACCGAACCGGACATCCACTCCGCCGGGGAGGCCTTCGCCTTTCTGACCGCCCTTCGGCGTATCCTCGTTTACGCGGGCATCTCCGACTGCGACATGGAGAAGGGCCAGCTCCGCTGCGACGCGAACATCAGCATCCGTCCCGAGGGTGCCGAAACGCTCGGAACGAAGGTCGAGTTGAAGAACCTGAACAGCATCTCCGGCGTCCGCAACGGCGTGGCCTATGAAATCGCGCGGCAAACGCGCGTCCTGGAAGAGGGCGGGAGCCTCGTGCAGGAGACCCGCCGATGGGACGCCGACCGGGGCATGACGACCGCCATGCGTTCGAAAGAGCAGGCGCACGACTACCGGTATTTCCCCGACCCGGATTTGATGCCGGTCGTCGTATCGCCCGAGTGGAAGGCCGGGCTGGCCGCCGGGCTGCCGGAGCGGCCCTTCGACCGGCAGCGCCGCTACATGGCGGAGCACGGGCTGCCCTATTCGGCGGCCTCGGTTCTGATCGCGGACCGTCCGCTCGCGGATTTCTTCGAAACGGCGGTCGCCGCCGGTGGCAATCCGGTTCTGCTGGCCAACTTTATCGCCAACGATCTTCTCCGCGAACTGGGGGGTGCGGGAGAGCCCGTCGATCTGTCGGGGTGCCGGGTCACGCCGGACGCGTTGTGCGGGTTGGTCGGGTTGGTGGACTCGAACGTCATCTCAAACCAGATCGCCCGCGAGGTCCTGGCGGAAATGCTCCGCACCGGGTCCGCCGCCGCTGATATTGTGCGCGAAAAGGGCCTGGAGCAGTCCTCCGACGAGGGGGAACTGGAGGCTCTCTGCCGGGAGGCCATCGCCGCCAACGAAAAGGCGGTCGCTCAATACCGCGCCGGCAACGCGAAAGCCATCAACGCGGTGAAGGGCCACGTGATGAAAGCCACCAAGGGCAAGGCGAATCCCAAGGTGGTCAATGACTTGATCGAGCGGCTTCTCGCCTCCTGAGGGGCTCCTCAATTCTCTTCCGGATCGCGGAAATTCACCAAGGCGATTCCGGGAAGGGCTTCGTAGCGGGCGGGCGTGCCGGTCAGGATCTTCAGATCGTGGCATTTGGCGACCGCGCCCTCGATGGCCGTCTCCAGCGGGAGATCGTGCGCCCGGAAGAAAGCGGCGCAGCGGGCGATCAACTCTTCGTCGAAGGGGATGACCGGAAAAGCCTTGAGGAAGCGCTCGACGATTTCGGCGTCGTCGGCACCGGCCGAGGCCAGGAGCCGGATGCTCGTGGGAACGCTGACCGCGAAGGAGGACCGGCTGTTCGCTTCGGCGAACCGGCGGGCGTCTCCGGGGGAATCGTCCATGGATTCCTTCCAAACGGATTCGACGAAATCGATGTCGGCCAGAAAGTCCATGCCGGTCCGCTCAGGAGCCTTTCTTTCCGGTGTCGTCGTCCGAATCGTCGGAGGCCTCGTCGGCTTCGTCCTTCGATTCCCCTTCGCCCCCGTCCTCCTCGTCCCAGCGCATGGTATCGTCTTCTTCGATGGATTCGTCGCTGGAGTCGATATCGCTGAAATCCTCTTCCACGGCGTCTTCCTCCGAGGCGGCGGCGATCTCGTCGTCCGCCTCGAGTTCGTATCCCTCGGGCACGTATTCGAGGATGGAGGTGATTTCGTGGAAAAAGTGGGTCGCCCTCCCCTCGAGCAGGTCGCTGTTCTGCTGCTCGCGGATTTCCTCCTCCAGCTCATCCACGGTCAGGTTTCGGCTGAAATCGATCAAATCGTTGAGCATCCGCACCCGGAGGCGGGTGATGTGGTCGATGAAGTCGGCGTAGGGGCCTTTTTCGTCGTCGATCACATCGGGCAGGGCGAAGACCGGCTCGTCGGTTCCGAGGAAGGAACCCTTGGTCCGGACGAGGCGGACGACCCCTTCCTCGATCTCCCGGTCGATCTCGAAGCCGAAGAAGGCATTCTCGAAAATCTGCGGGTCGAGGTGGTATTCCTGCAGGGGCTCGAGAAGATCAATGATGTGGGCGATCTGCCGGGGATCGATGATCCCGAGGCCGTCGACATCCCAGTGGATGTCGTCGCTGATCTCTCTGACCCACCAGTTCACATCGGCGCCGAGACGGACGATGCACCAGTTTAATTTCGGATTGGCTTGCGACATCCTTCTTTCGACGAACGAAATAACCGCCCGTTGCAAACCAAAAGTGTTTGCCCCGGACGATTTTTCCGAATGCCATGGGATGGGCCGCAGGGTCGAAAACCAATGAACAGCTTTTACGAGAGGGTGCTCCGTCCGGTCTTTTTCCGAATCGATCCGGAACGGGCGCACGAATACGGGAAAAATCTGCTTCAGACTTTCAGCGTTTTGAAGGGCTGCTGCCGGATGGCCGCCCGCTGGAATCAGGGAAGCGGTGGCGAACGGGAATTGTTCGGTCTGCGGTTTCCGAACCTGGTGGGATTGGCGGCGGGCATGGACAAGGACGCGGAGTTCGTCCCGGCGGCGGCCGCTCTCGGATTCGGGCATGTCGAGGTCGGCACAGTGACCCCGCGGCCCCAGCCCGGCAATCCGCAGCCCCGCCTCTTCCGGTATCCGCCGCAGGAAGCGGTGGTCAACCGGATGGGGTTCAACAACCGCGGGGCGGAGGCCATGGTCGCCCGCTTGCGGCGGCTCCCGCCTCCGGGGAAACGCTTCTGTCCGGTCGGGGTCAATATCGGGAAGAACAAGAACACGCCGCTTGCCGAGGCCGGGACCGATTATCTGGCCTGTTTCCGGGCGCTGGCGGACTGGGCCGACTTTTTCACCGTGAATGTGAGCAGTCCGAACACGGAGGGTTTGAGGGAACTGCAGGAGAGGGGGCGCCTCGCCGGAATCCTCAGCACTCTCCGCGAGTCGAATCTCGCCCGGCCCTCCGGCCCGGTGCCGGTGCTGATCAAGATCTCTCCGGATCTTTCCTTCCGGCAGATCGGGGAGATTCTCAGCGTGGTCGCCGAGACGGGCGTTGCCGGAGTGGTGGCCACCAACACCACCCTCGCCCGCGGGGGATTGCCGCCCGGAACCTATGAACGGGGCGGTCTTTCCGGGCGGCCTCTCCGCGCCCGATCGACGGAGATCGTCCGCTTCATCGCCCGGGAAACGGGGGGGAAGCTTCCGATCATCGGCGTGGGCGGCATCTGCGACGCCGCCTCGGCTGCCGAGAAACTGGATGCCGGCGCCCATTTGATCCAGCTTTACACGGGTTGGATTTACCGGGGTCCGTTCTTCGCCAGAGACCTCGCCAGGGGCCTCCGATTTCATCAGCGGGCGTGGTGAGGAAGCGTCCAACCACGACTGCCGTGCGCCCGGGTCAGCCGCTGGCGTTGCCGCGGTCCCGGGTGTCGGAGAGACCCTTTGCCACGAGGTGGTCGGCGGTCGCCGGTTCCAGGTGGACGAGGGCCCGGATCACCTCGGGGTGGGTGCGGAGGATCTCCGCCTTGACCTCTCCGGCGATGCGGTGGCCCTCCTCGACGGAGATGTGGGGATCCACCTGCAGGTGGAGATCGACTTCGTAGAAATCGCCGATGCGGCGGGCGCGGAAGTCGTGGTAGGCGCGGGCCCCCGGAGTGGGGAGGACGTGCTCGCGGAGGTCTTCCACGATCTCCCGCTCGGGGGCCGCGTCGAGAAGGTCGTTGACGGACCGCCGCGAGATCCGGAACGCCTCGCGGATGAGCCATACCCCCAGAAGCAGGGAGAGCAGGGGATCGAGGAAGGACCACTGCGGCCCGCCGATCCAGATGGCGGCGAGCGCCGCGCAGACCGCCAGGGAGGAGAAGCTGTCGGAGCGGTGGTGCCAGGCGTTGGCCATGAGGAGGTCCGAGCGCATCCGGCGGGCGACGGCCCGGGTCCACCGGAAAAGGACTTCCTTGCAGACCAGGGAAACGAAGGCCACCGCGACCGCCCACCCGCCGGGTTCCGACCAGGCCCCGCCGTGAAAGGAGCCGAGGGCGGAGACGACCAGCCAGACCGACAGTCCGAGCAGGAGGAGCCCGATGAACAACTGGGCGAAGGTGGCGAACTTGTGGTGGCCGTAGGGATGGTTCGCGTCCTCGGGCAAACCGGCGACGGCCAGGCCGAAAAAAACGGCCAGGTCGGAGGCCAGGTCGGTAAGACTGTGGAGCCCGTCGGCGACAAGCGCCCCCGAGCCCGTCCAGAGCCCGGCGAAGCACTTTACCGCGCCGAGCGCGAGATTCACGACCATACCGACGGCGGTCACCCGGTATCCCTCTCCGCTCGCGCGCATCCCGGTTCTCTCCTTGGGGATTGCGGCGGCGGATCAAGCCCGGGCGCGCGCGTTCGCGGCGGCTTTCTCGATCTCCGATTCGAGGTCACCGGGTTGGATCGGCTTGGTCAGGTAGCCGTTCATTCCCGCCTTGATCGCCTCGTCGCGGTTGTCCCGGGTGGCACCCGCCGTCAGGGCGACGATCCAGGGACGGTGTTCCGCCGGCACCTCGGCGTTGATCCGTCCGGCGGCTTCGATGCCGTCCATTTCCGGCATCTGAATGTCCATGAGGATCAGGTCGAAGGTTTCCTCCTTCGCCTTCCGGAGGGCGGCTTTTCCGTCGTCCACGACGATGCAGTCGTAGCCCATGCGTTTCAGGAGGAGGCGGATGACCTTCTGGTTCACCGCGTTGTCTTCGGCGATCAATATCTTCATGCTTCCGTTCGGGGCGGCGGGGGCCTCGGCGCGGGCGGACTCCCGGCTTTTCTTCGCAGGGTTTTCCCCGGGTGCTTCGAGGGTGGCCAGGATTTTTCTCTGCGAGGCGTGGCGGGGGAGAGTGATCGGTTCGAAAGGGAGATCCGGTTTGGAACCGTGCCGGCAGACGAGGACCGGCGGGGGGGCGGTTTCGTCCGCGCTCCGGGAGCGGAGGAGCCCGGCCACGGACGGTTCCGCCAGAATCTCTTCGTCGGCGAAAATCCGGGTGCCGGGCGCGGCCCCGCCGAGTGCGGCGGCGAACTCCGTCGGCTCCGGAAAAATTTCCACCCCGAAACCGTCTCGGGAAAGGGTGGATTCAAAGTGCCTGGCGCGCGTCTCCATGCGGAACCAGCAGAGCGCCCGCCCCCGGTTCTTTGGGCCGCCCGTTCCCCGCCGCCCCTTGCCCCCGAAGAACGCGGGAAAGGGGAGGACGACTTCGAAAGTGGTTCCTTCGCCGGGCGCGCTTTCGAACCGGATGTCGCCGCCCATCCGCTGGGCCAGTTCCTTCGAAATCGCCAGACCGAGACCGGTTCCCCCGAACTTGCGGGTGATCGAGGGGTCCACCTGGTTGAAGGACTGGAAGACGCGGTCGTGGCGCTCCTCCGGGATTCCGATTCCCGTGTCCCGGACGGCGAAAACGAGAAGACACCGGTCGTTGGGGAGACGCTCGCGCAGATCGACCTCGACGGAGACGAATCCGGTTTCGGTGAATTTGACGGAGTTGCCGATGAGATTGAAGAGGATCTGCTTCACCCGGGTGACGTCGCCGCTGACTTCTTCCGGCACTTCGGGGCCGACCCGGTAGGCGAAGTCGAGTCCCTTCTGCGCCAGGCGGATGGCGAAAAGATCGAGGGATTCCTTTACGATTTCGCTCACCGGGAATTTCTTCTGTTCGAATTCGATCTTCCCGTGCTCGAGTTTGGAAAAGTCGAGAATGTCGTCGAGAAGCATCAGGAGGGATGAACCCGAGTTGTGGATGGTCTCGACATAGTCTTCCTGAACCTCGTCGAGCGCGGTGTCCCGCAGGAGGGAGGTCATCCCGATCACGCCGTTGAGAGGGTTCCGGATCTCGTGGCTGATCACCGAGAGGAAGGCGCTCTTCGCTTCGTTCGCCTCCCGTGCCTTGCGTTCGCTGGCATGGGCTTTGTCGAGGGCGTCGGCGAGCTTGTCGTTCAGGCTTTCGGCCTCTTCCTTGGCACGGACGAGCGCCTCCTCGTAGTCCTTGCGGCTGGAGATGTCCTGGACGATCCCGAAGATCTTGCTGGTGACCCCCGCTTCCCTGAGCGCCATTCCCTTCAGGAAAACCCACTTCTGCGAACCGTCCCCGGCCCGGATCGGGTACTCCCCCTCGAACAGGTTTCCGGACCGGCCGGCCTCCTCCAGATGGGCGGTGATCGCCTTTCTGTCCTCCTCATCGAAAAATTCGAGGGCACTGCGGATGTCGGGGACAAAATCGCGGGAAATGCCGAAGATGCGGTAGTTTTCGTCGGACCAGAAAATGGTGTCCTCCTCGAGGTCGATCTCCCAGGACCCGATGCCCACGAGGCGCTGGCTCTCCGCGAGCAGGGATTCGCTCTTGCGCAGTTCGGCGTCCACCCGCTTTTCGCGGGAGATGTCGGTTTCGATGATGACGTAGTGGGTGGGCAGTCCCCCCTGGTCGAGAACCGGGTTTCCCGTGATCCTCCGCCAGGAGGCCTCGGACCCGGGCGGGTGGGAGGCGACCGTCAGGCTGAATTCCTCGCCCCGGTGGATGGCGTCGCGCACGGCGTTCTTTTCCTCCTCCGCATCGCCCTCCGGAAAAGCGATCAGATCCCACACCGGGTGTTCCACCAATTCCATGCCGACCCGCTCGGGGCGGTTCCGGAAGGCGGGATTCGCCCACTCAAGCGACCCGGCCTTGTCGAGGATCGCGATTCCGGAGAGCGACTGGCGGGTCGCCATTTCGAGCCGGTTCAGTTCCGCCTCGCGGAGAACGATGTCGGTCAGATCGATGTAGGCGCCCAGAATGAACCGCCCGCCCCGGCCGTCGTCCCTGCGAACCGCCCCGCGGAAACGGTACCAGCCCCAGCTGCCGTCGCCCCGGCGCATGCGGTGCCGCAGGTTGAAGGTGCCCATGCCCGCCTCCCAGAGCGGTTCCAGCGTGTCGAACACCTTGCGGCGGTCGTTGGGGTGCATGCGCTCCTTCCACTCCGTTACGGTGTGGAGTTTCTCTCCCTTGCCCAGGAGCAGCATGTCCATGACCCGCTGGTCGGTGGCGATGGTTCCGGCGTCCAGGTCAATGCGCCATTCGGAGATGCGGGCCGCCTCCATGGCCATGCGGGTGCGCAGCATGGCGTCGTGCAGTTCGTTCGCGGAGTGCTCGCTCCGGGCGAGTGCCTCGCGTTTGCGCAACAGCGCGGGGATCATCCACGCGAGCGTCAGCACGTAGAGGATCAGGATGGGGATCAACGCGGACCAGACGTCACTCCAGACCGGACCGTCGTCCACCCTCCGCACGATAAAGAAGGGTTTCGCCCTGACTTCCCCGGCATCCCCTCCATCCGGAGTGAGCACCGAGCGCCCCTCGTCGGACAGGGTTTCGATCGGGACGTGATCGCGGAAGGCCCAGACATCTCCGGCGGCATGGGATCCGTCGCCCTCCGAAATCATGGAGCGCCAGACATCCGGAAACTCGTCGAAAATCCACCCGGCCCCGCCCCGGCCCCGCAGGACCACCCAGGGTTCCGCGTGCCGGGAGTCGTAGATCCACCGGCCGTCGGGGGCGACGATGAACAGGTCGTGCGCCTCCGTACCGGTTCCTCCGGTCATTCGTTCGAGAAGATTGTCCGCGGACAGTTCCGCGACGACGAAACCGGCGCGGGCCCCCGAGCTGAAGAAAAGCCCGACGCCGACCCGGAGGGCGGGCCTTCCGTCCGCCGGAACGAATTCCGAGACGAGGACGCCGCTCGGATTCAAGCTCCGGAGATCTTCGAGAAAGGTGTCCTCGAGAACGATGCCGCCGCCCTCCCGGACCGACACGCTTCGGTCGCGGGGTCCGTCGGAATCGGCGGATGCCACCAGGATGGGACTTCCGCCGCGATCCAGAATGGCGACCCGGCGCAGGCGGGGGTTGGAGCGGACGGCCGACCGCACGATGCCCCGGAAGTCGTCGGGGGAAAGAGTGCCGCGGGAAATGGATTCGATGTGCCGGACCGCATCCACCGCCGAAAACAGATCGAGATCGAGACGGACACGCTGCAGGTCGAGGGCGCTCCCGGTTTCAACGGCGGTCTCGGTCGATTCGGATCGCCACAGCCATACAAGCGCGATGATTACAACGAGGCTGAGTATGACGAACACCGCGACGGGTTTCGCGAAAAAAGATTCCCGGGCTCTTTCCGGGCTTTCGAGTGTATCGGGCACAGGGAAGATAAACCACGGGAAGGGGCGTCTTTCAATTCGATTCGGAGGGCGGATCTCCGCCTGCTTTTCTTTGCTTTAAATCGGTATTGACGGGACGCTTACGCAAGTTCTATAAACGTCGATAAATTTTTGTCATGGCAGTCAACTACGCCGCTCCACTCACCTTCGAGATCGATCTTGATTCCTTTGCCAGGCTTTCCGGTTTGGCCGCCCGCACCGGTTCCGGAAACTTGAGCCAGGTGATTCGGCGGGCTCTGGAAGACTACGACTTTTCCCGGTTCGAGCCCAAGACCTCGGACCACCGTCAGATTTCCGTCAGAATCGATCCCGCTCTCCGCGAGAAAATCGCGGAAACCGCGAGGATCCACGACGCCAGTTTTGGAGAAGTTCTGCGCGCCGCTCTTGACGCGCTCTCCAAAAAGCCGCTTCGAGAAGTGGTCCGGGAAACCAAAAGCACAAACATGCCTAAGAAACCAACAGCGAAAAAGACCGTAAAGAAGGCGGTCAGGAAGGCGGCGGCGAAGAAGGTCGCCAAGAAAGCCGTGAAGAAAGCCGCCAAGAAAGCTCCGGCCAAGAAAGCCGCGGTCAAGAAAGCCGTGAAGAAAGCCGGGGCCAAAAAGGCTTCCAAAAAGGTCGCCCGCAAGGCGGTGAAAAGTCCCGCCCGGAAAGCGACCAAAAAGGCCGCGAAGAAGGCGACGAAGAAGACCGCCGAAAAAGCCGCCAAAAAGGCAGCCAAGAAAGCCACGAAGAAAGTGGTGAAGAAGGCCGCCAAAAAAGTGGCGAAGAAGACCGCCCGCAAGCGGTAGTACGCCGGGTTTTTCCGGGAGGGCGCTTTCTCTCGGAGAGCACCTCCCGGCCACCGGCGATGGTGACGGGTCGTCCGCGTTTTTTTTTCGCGGTCGGGCCGGCTCTTGCTTGTCTTTCCCTGAAAGTGCTCGCTTCCTGTTCGACCATGGATGCTTCATCGAAATTCCTCTCCGCGCGGGCGACCGCCGTTCAACCGTCGCCCACCCTTGCGGTGGACGCGCGCGCCAAGGCCCTGATCGCGGAAGGGCGCGATGTCTGCGGATTCGGCGCGGGCGAGCCGGATTTCGACACGCCCGAGTTTATCAAGGAAGCCTGCATCCAGGCCATCCGCGAGGGGAAAACCAAGTACGCCCCGGCCGCCGGCCTGCCGGAATTGCGCGCGGCTCTCGCCGAAAAATACGTTCGCGACAACGGTTTCGCCTCGTGTGATCCCTCTCAGGTGGTCGTCAGCCCCGGGGGCAAGTACAGTTGCCACCTCGCCATTCAGGCGGTTTGCAATCCGGGTGACGAGGTTCTCATTCCGGCCCCCTATTGGGTGAGCTATCCGGAAATGGTCCGCCTCGCGGGCGGGGTGCCCAAGGCGCTCCCCACCGGCTTGGCGGAAGGCTTCCAGCTCGATCCGGACGCGTTGCGCGCCGCCGTGACCGAAAAGACCAAGCTCCTCATCCTCAACAGCCCTTCGAATCCCACCGGTGCGGTCTATCCTCCCGAACTGATCCGCGCGCTCGTGGAGATCTGCCTGGAGCACGGAATATTGATTCTCTCCGACGAAATCTACGAGTACTTGCTTTACGACGACGCCGGGCACCTTTCCCCCGCCTCCATCTCCGCCGAGGCGGCCGGGATCGTGATAACGGTGGCTGGATTCAGCAAAACCTTTTCGATGACGGGATGGCGGTTGGGCACTCTGGTCGCCGCCCCGCCCATCGCCGCGGCGGTTGCCAGCCTGCAGAGCCAGACGACCTCCAATGCGACGACCTTCGCCCAATACGGAGCGCTTGCGGCGATGAGAAATCGGGAGCGCGCCATGGGCGAGGTTTCCGAAATGCTCGCGGTGTTCGACCGCCGCCGACTGAAACTGCTCGAAGGACTACGGGCGATCCCCGGCCTCGAGTGTTTCCGTTCCACCGGGGCGTTCTATCTCTTCCCGGACATCGGGGACCTCGGGATCGCGCCCTCGGTCTTCGCGGAAAGGCTGCTCGACCGGAAACTCGTTGCCGTTGTCGCCGGCGAGGGTTTCGGCGCGGCCACCGGCATCCGCCTCAGCTACGCCACTTCCGATGATGTGATCGACAAGGGCGTCGGACGGATCCGGGAGTTTGTCGAGGAGGAGTTCGGCTCCTGAACCGATGGCGGACGACGGACAGTCTTCGCCCGGCGAACGGTTGCTGCCGCGCGTGATGGAAAACCGCCGCGCGACGGACGACGCGAAACAATTCCGGGCGGGAGGTGTTCGCCGACTCCGGCTCGCTGCGTTACATTCGGCCGAGGGCATCGGCGCCGCCCTGAAACACGAGGCGGCTTTCCGCCAGGAGTGTGTGGTCTCGGCGGTCCTCGTCCCCCTCGCCCTTCTTCTCTCCCTCCCGGTGGTCGATAAGATCCTTCTGCTCGGCGCCGTTTTCCTCGTGTTGATCACCGAGCTTCTCAATACCGCCGTCGAGTGTTGCGTGGACTACATCTCTTTCGACGTGCATCCGTTCGCGAAGCGGGCGAAGGACATCGGAAGTGCGGCGGTATTTCTCAGCCTCGTCTTCGCCGTTCTGACCTGGGGCTTCATCCTTTTTGCAAACCTGCCCCTCTCTTTCGTGGGGGGGTAGGTGGTTTTTCCCGCGGAAAAGCCTGAAGCCCGCACACCGAACCTCTCCGGACCGACACCGGGCATCTTTCGGAAGTGCATCGGATCCCCCTTCCGACGTATCGCGGCGGCTGAGGACAGCCGCCCTCCCGCGGGAGTTCGGCGGCTCACGCACGATTATCGGATCAATTCCGATGTTCGCTCCCCGCACTTGTGCTCACACTCCCGCCTCCGCTTTCCGCTCTTTACATTGCCGCGAATGCGGGCAATTCTCTCCTTTCCCCAATCTTTTTTTTCACCAACCAACCAACGAACGAACATCAGAAATCATGAGTGAACGCACGAGTATCACGGTCGCCAAAGGCGACGGAATCGGACCCGAAATTATGGACGCCACGCTCCACATCCTCCGGGAGGCGGGTGCGGAACTGGACATCGAGGAAATCTCGATCGGAGAAAAGGAGTACCTCGCGGGGAACACTTCGGGCATGGCGCCGGACGCGTTCGACTCCATCCTGCGGACGAAGGTTTTCCTCAAGGCCCCGATCACGACCCCCCAGGGCGGCGGTTACAAGAGCCTGAACGTCACCACGCGCAAGGCTCTCGGCCTGTACGCGAACATCCGCCCGTGCGTTTCCTACCATCCCTTCGTGCGCACCAAACACCCGAAAATGGATGTGGTCATCGTCCGGGAAAACGAGGAGGACCTCTACGCCGGCATCGAACACCAGCAGACGGTTGACGTCACCCAGTGCCTGAAGCTGATCAGCCGCCAGGGATGCGAGCGCATTGTCCGCTACGCGTTCGAATACGCCAAGGCGAACAAGCGGAAAAAGGTCACCTGCTTCACGAAAGACAACATCATGAAGATCACCGATGGTCTCTTCCACAAGGTGTTCGAGGAAATCGCCCCGGAGTATCCGGAAATCGAAAACGAACACTGGATCGTGGACATCGGCGCGGCGAAGCTCGCCGACACTCCGGAGAATTTCGACGTCCTGGTCATGCCGAACCTCTACGGGGACATCCTCAGCGACGTCGCCGCGCAGATCGCCGGCTCCGTCGGTCTGGCCGGCTCGGCCAACATCGGTCCCGAACACGCGATGTTCGAAGCCATCCACGGTTCCGCCCCCCGCCGTGCGGGTCAGAACATGGCCAATCCGTCGGGACTTTTTCTCGGTTCCATTCTCATGCTCGTACACATCGGCCAGATCGACGCCGCCGAACGGGCGCACAACGCCTGGTTGAAGACGATCGAGGAGGGCATCCATACCTACGACATTTTCAAAGAGGACGTCAGCAGGGAGAAAGTCGGCACGAAAGAGTTCGCCGAAGCCGTGGCCGCCCGTGTCGGCCAGAAACCGGAAACACTGCCTGCCGTATCCTACGACAAGGAGAAGGCCTCCATCGAAACGAACCCCTCCTACGAGCGGCCGGTGGTCGTGCGCGAACTGATCGGAGTGGATGTCTTCTGCGAATTCAAGGGCAAGACCGACGAAATCGCGGCCATTTTGCAAAAGTGCGATGGCGAAAGCCTGAAGCTCCGCATGATCTCCAGCCGCGGCATGGCGGTCTGGCCGGACGGATACGAGCAGACTCTCCTCTGCGACCACTGGCGCTGCCGTTTCATGATCGAGGATCCCGCAAACGGTGGTCCACTGCCCCACGCGGAAGTGGTCGCTCTTCTCGACCGGGTGAACAAGGCCGGATTGGAATTCATCAAGACCGAGGGTCTCTACTACTTCGACGGCAAGCCGGCCTTCCAAATGGGGCAGGGGCAGAAATAGCACCCCCTTTGCCCTTGACTTGCGGAGCTTGCGGAAGCTTCGATACGCCTGACCAATGGAGGAGTGCCAGAGTGGTCGAATGGGCCTGACTCGTACCGAGGCGCACGCCGACATCACCCAATCAGGTGAATTCGCGAAGCGAATCTGATTTCGGCAGGCCCTTTGCCCTTGACTTGCGAAGGTTCCGGGAGCTTCGATGTGGGCGACCAATGGAGGAGTGCCAGAGTGGTCGAATGGGCCTGACTCGAAATCAGGTGTGCCGGAAACGGTACCGGGGGTTCGAATCCCTCCTCCTCCGCCAACGGCGGCCATCGCGAAGCGATCATCCAACAAAAGGATTCGGACCGAAGGTTCGTACCGAGGAGCGAAGCGACGACACGAGCGAAGCGCCAATCCCTCCTCCTCCGCCAACGGCGGCCATCGCGAAGCGATCATCCAACCAAAGGATTCGGACCGATCCTCTCTGCGGGGAATCTCGTGAAAATGTGGCGGAGGGTGGACACTCCTGTCCACCGCCTTCCCTCAACCGGGGAATATGGTCCCGTTTCAAAATCCCGGTGCGCTACAATTTTCCCCTGCGCTTGTGGTCGCACCCTTCTCACACGACCGGATTCTTTTCTTCTATTCATCCAATCCGTTGGTAGCATTCTCCCCATGAAAATTCTGGTCACGGGATCTTCCGGTCTCATCGGATCCGAAGTCTGCCGGTTCTTCTCCGCCCAAGGCTACGAAGTGCATGGGTTGGATAACAATCAAAGGGCGGTGTTTTTCGGAACCGCCGGTGATACGAGATGGAATCAGCGACTCCTGTCGGAAGAGCTTCCCCGTTTCCGGCATCACGAGATCGATATCCGCGACCGGGCGGGGATCGCGCGCCTGGTGGCCGGGATTCGCCCCTCGGTCATTGTTCACGCCGCCGCCCAGCCGTCCCACGACCGCGCCGCCGCGATCGTATTCGATGATTTCGACACCAATGCGGTCGGGACGCTCAATTTGCTGGAGGCGGCGCGTCTGGCCTGTCCCGAAGCGCCTTTTCTCCACCTTTCCACCAATAAAGTGTACGGGGACGGACCGAACCGGATTCCCCTGCGGGAGGAGAAAACCCGCTGGGAGTTCGACGATCCGGCCTATGCCGACGGCATTCCCGAGACTTTCTCCGTCGATCAGAGCAAGCACTCCCTGTTCGGTGCCTCGAAGCTCGCGGCCGACATCATGGTCCAGGAGTACGGGCGCTACTTCGGCATGCCCACCTGCGTTCTCCGGGGCGGGTGCCTGACCGGTCCGAACCACAGTGGGGTCGAGCTTCACGGATTTCTCTCTTATCTGTGCCTCTGCAATCGGGAAGAGCGCGTGTACAAGGTGTTCGGCTACAAGGGCAAACAGGTCCGGGACAATCTCCACTCCCGGGACGTGGCCCGGTTTCTCTGGTTCTTCGCCCGGGACCCGCGCTGCGGGGAAGTTTACAACCTCGGAGGGGGCGGGGAAAACAGCTGTTCGATTCTGGAGGCCTTCGCCCTGGTCGAAGAGATTTCGGGGCAAACGATGCGCTGGGAGTATGTGGACCGCAACCGGGAGGGGGATCATATCTGCTACTACAGCGATCTCCGGAAGATGAAGTCCCATTACCCCGAATGGCGGGTGGAGACCCGTTTGGAGGCCATTTTCCGGGAGATCGTCGAGAGCTGGCGCAGCCGCCGGGGCGAGGTTCGTTCCCCCGGAGCGCCATAAGCGGACCGGCCGCAACGCTTTCGCTTGGCAATGGCCGACGGAGGGGCCAAGCTTCCGGACATGAAATTATTGGTTACCGGGGTTGCCGGATTCATTGCTTCCCGTACCGCGGAAATGCTTCTCGCGGAGGGACACGAGGTGACCGGGGTCGATAACCTCAACGACTACTACGATGTCCGGGTCAAACGGCACCGGCTGGACCGTCTCGTCCGCACGGGCGGAGCGGGGTTCGCCTTCCTTCCCATCGACATCGAAGACAAGACGGCCGTTCTGGATTTGTTCCGCTGCCACTCCTTTGACGGTGTGCTCAATCTCGCCGCGCGCGCCGGGGTGCGCTACAGCATGGAGAATCCCGACGTCTATCTCACGACGAACACCCTCGGAACCCTTCATCTCCTCGACGGGATGAGGTTGGGCGGCGTCGGCAAAATGGTCCTGGCGTCCACCTCCTCTCTCTACGCCGGTCAGACGATGCCCTTTACCGAGGATCTCGCGGTCAACACTCCGATTTCACCGTACGCCGCATCCAAGAAAGCCGCGGAGGCTCTCGCCTACAGCTACCACCATCTTTACGGAATCGATGTGTCGGTCGTCCGCTACTTCACCGTTTACGGCCCGGCGGGCCGACCGGACATGTCGCCCTTCCGTTTCGTGAAATGGATCGCCGAGGGCACCCCTTTGCAAATCTACGGCGATGGAACCCAGTCCCGCGACTTCACCTACGTCGATGACATCGCCCGGGGAAGCATCGCGGCCCTCCGTCCCCTTGGATACGAGGTGATCAATCTGGGCGGCGGAGAGAATCCCGTTTCCCTGAAAACCCTGATCGCCCTGATGGAGGAAATGCTGGAGAAGAAGGCCGTCCTCGAGTTCCAGCCGACCCACAAGGCCGACGTTCGGGAAACCTGGGCGGATATCGCAAAGGCGGCCCGGCTGCTCGACTGGAAGCCGGAGACCCCGTTGCGGGAGGGCATCGCCCGTACCGTGGAGTGGTATCGGGAAAACCGGGACTGGGTCCGGACGATCGCAGTTTGACCCCAAGGGCCAATCGGCGGGCCGTCCCGGATCCTTTGCCATGCCCCGCGGCACCGAAGGATCAAAAGAGGGAGGGGATAATGCCCTTCTTTTCCTCCGATCCTTCCTCGCCTTTATTTCCGCCGGTTAGCGTCTCCAGGGCTTTCGAGGGGTCCTTCGTCAGCTCTTCTTTGGCTTTCGAGGCCTTCTCCTTGAGTTCGTCCGCGGCTTTCCTCGCTTCCTCCTTCATCCCAGTGGCTGCCGCTTCCGCCTGCGAGCGGACCTCGTCCGCCAGTTCCCCGGCGCGTTCGAGTTGGGCACCGACGCCTCCCGCTTCCTTGATGGCGTCCTGGATTCCCCGGCGCAGACCTTCCATGAAGTGGACTTTCGGTTCCTGGATCGTTCCCGAGACTCGGACCGGGAAGGCGAGCGCCGCCGGCTCGAAACCCGATGGTATTCCGAAACCGGAAGCGAGTTGCGGCTGGCTGATCAGCACCCGCACGACACTCGCCTCGGGATCGATCACCCCTTGGTCGGCATGCAGGGTCATGTCCAGCCCCATCATCCCTCCATCCAGTCGGAAATCCTTGCGGAAGACCTCGAACATGGTGATTTCCACCGAATCCACCTTGCCCTTCAGCTCAAAGGTGGGCTTGAGCGGATCAGTGATCGGGGCGATGGACCCTTCGACTCCGATTACGAAAAGTTCCTGGTTGCCGACCAGGTTTCCCCGGATCGAAAGATTTCCGCGGTCGGTCGGATCGCCGATAGTGCCAAGATGGTCGCCTTCGATCCTGAGCCGCAGGCCGATTTGGAACGGATCGCCCGATTCCTTTTCCTGGATGTAGGTCAGGAGAGAGGTGACCAACAGCTGCTCCAGCTGGAACGCGGGCAGATCCCCGGGTTCCTTGTCGGGGGAGGGCGCCTCCCCCGGCGGCGGCGCGCCCTCGCTCAGCGCGGCCAGCAGCACCTTCAGGTTGATCAGTCCGTCCGGGTTGCGGACCACGGTGAGGTTCGATTCCTCCACGGTCACTTCTTCGACCCGGATCTCCCTCTTGGACAGCAGCGGCCAGACGGCGATGTCCTGCACGCTTCTGGCGAGGGTGAACATCTCCGGATGATCGAATCCCTCCGGATTTCCCAGCGACACGTCCTCCAGCGTCATGGAGCCGGCGAGGATGCTGACCGAGGCGTTCCCCACCGCGATATCCACGCCGAGCTTCTCCTCGGCGGAAGGGATGGCCTTTTGAATCACCGGGTTGAGGCCTTTTTCCAAAAACCAGTTGAGTCCGAAAACAGCGAGGACGGCGAGAAGAACGAGAACCAGAATCGTGCGGATGAGGATTTTCATGGAGTGATACAGTGGTGGAGTTGTGGAGTGATCCCCGTCCTTCGCTCTGCGAGCCTCCTGCCACCCTCTTCGAGCGAGACAGTACAAGACGGAGGGTCTTTTCCGACAGTTGCCGGATCCGAGAGGGGAGGAGTAAAGAGGAAAAAAAAGGGAATTTCCAGCGGGAAATCGTTGCAAGCGCACGATGAAATTCCCAAGCTCATCTGAGCCCGGCCATCCCGCTTCCGAACCCTCTACCGAATTCGCCGATGGGACTTTTCGATACCGTTCAGCTCTCCAACCCGCTCCGCCTGCCGGAATCCGACAGGCCGGTGACGGAGTTCCGGACCAAGGAGTTCGGTAGCGCGATTTCGCAAGCACTTGAACGACCTGGTCAAAAAATAATTGCTCAACGGCATTCGTCATCGATCTACAACCCGCGCCTCCCGTAGCACGCCGACGAAGTCGGGGTGAGAAAGCGATTCGAAACGGTTTCCCTCAACGGCATTCGCCATCGATCTACAAACCTCGTTCCCCGTAGCACGCCGACGAAGTCGGGGTGAGATTGACGATTGATAAACGGTGTCCGGCAGGGTAGCATCCTCCGCGAAATGGGCACATTTCGGAATTCGGACACCCCGGCGGCTTCCTCCGCGAACCTTCCAATCGGATGAATGATCAAAATTATCTGAAGGAGGAGCTTTATGAACTCATCAAAAACGATGAGAGCATTTTTGATTTCATCCAGGAAACGTCCTTGGATGGCCTGTGGTATTGGGACCTGGAAAATCCCGAAGAAGAATGGATGAATCCCAAATTCTGGACGGTTCTGGGTTACAATCCGGATGAAATGCCACATAAATCCACCGCATGGCAAAACATCATCAATCAGGATGATCTGAAGGTCGCCATCGAGAACTTTACCAGGCATTGCGAAGACCCGGATCACCCCTATGACCAGATCGTCAGATACACCCATAAAAACGGCTCGACGGTTTGGGTGCGCTGTCGGGGCATGGCGATCAGGGATGAAAGCGGGAAGGCTGTCAGAATGCTGGGGGCGCACGTCGATATCACCGATATCAAGGAAAAAGAGGCATTCCTGCGGGAGAGCGAGCAACGCTTCGAGCAGGTCGCCCAGCAAAGCCGGAGCTTCACCTGGGAAATTGATACGAACGGGTTGTACACGTATGTCAGTGGCACGGTGGTTTCCATTCTGGGATATACCCCGGAAGAGCTTGTCGGGAAGATGCGCTTTTTCGATCTTCATCCGGAGCCCGGGCGGGAGGTCTTCACGGAAAGGGCGTTTGAGGTCTTCGCGCGCAAGGAACGGTTCAACGATGTCGATAATGAGGCCGAGACAAAAAGCGGCGAACGGATCTGGTTGAGCACAAACGGAGTCCCGCTGCTCGACAAAAACGGGAATTTGATCGGCTACCAGGGAAACGATACCGATATCACCGAGCGTAGGAAAAACGAAGATCGCCTGCGCATTCTCGGGTGCATCGCCGAGAGCGAGAGCACGATGGTCCTGGTGACGGATGCGAACCGGCGGACCGAATGGGCCAACGAGGCTTTCTGGAGGGGCACCGGGTATCGACCGGAAGACATCGTGGGGAAAAATCCCGGCGAAATTCTGCAGGGTCCGAATCCCGATCTCGAATTGAAAAACCGCATGAGAAAGGCCTTCGATGCGGGTAAGTCGTTTCAGTGCGACATACTCAATTATGCCAAAAACGGCACCCCCTACTGGATACACATGGATGTGCAACCGGTGTACGACCCAAACGGCTCGCTGACTCACTTTGTGTCGGTTCAGCAGGACATCACCGATCACCGACGGGCCGAACAGGAAATCCAAAGTACCAATCGCCAATTGCGCGAAGAAAAAGACCGGGCCAACGCGTTGGCTGAGGAAGCCGAACGCGCGAACAAAGCCAAGAGCGCCTTTCTCGCGACAATGAGCCACGAAATCCGCACGCCGATGAACTCGGTCATCGGAATGACCTCTCTTCTGCTGAACTCCGACCTGAGCACGGAGCAGCGCGAATACACGGAAACCATCCGCACCAGCGGCGATGCCCTTCTCTCGCTGATCAACGATATTCTCGATTTTTCCAAAATCGAATCCGACCGGATCGTCCTGGAGGAGGCGACCTTTGACCTGAGCGAATGCATCGTCGAACCGCTCGAAATCATGGCCGCTCTGGCGAGGGAAAAACGCATCGAACTCACCTATGAGATCGATGCCGAAGCCCCGAACTCGCTCGTCGGAGACGCCACCCGCATTCGGCAGATACTTCTCAATCTGGTCAGCAACGCGGTCAAATTCTCCGAAGAAGACAGCACCGTAACCCTCCGGGCGGATTGCCGGCGCCGCCCCGACGGACAATGGGATTTGCGCGTCGCGGTGACCGACACCGGTATCGGCATTTCCGGGGAGGCGCGGAACAATCTCTTCCAGCCGTTCGAGCAGGCGGACAGTTCGATCACCCGCCGCTACGGAGGAAGCGGACTCGGTCTGGCCATCAGCCAGCGGCTGGCCCGTCTCATGGGGGGCGACCTCGAGTGCGAAAGCGAAGAGGGCGAAGGCTCCACTTTCCGGCTGCTCGTTCCGCTCCAGTCCGGCTCGATCCGCGGCAAGGTCTTCGAACGCCGGGACGACGAGAAGCTGGACGGTCGGAAAATCCTCGTGGTTGACGACAACGTGGTGAACCGCCGCCTGTTCCGGGCGGAGACCGGGGCCTGGGGGATGAACGTCCGCGAGGCCGCCTCGGCCGGAGAAGCCCTTGAGGTCGGAGCCGGTTTTTCTCCCGACATCATTCTGACCGATTACCAGATGCCGGATTTTTCGGGCGAGGAACTGGCCCGCGAGGTCCGAAAGCGACCATGGGGAAATATCCCCATCGTCCTCTGCTCCTCGATCACGCTGGACCGCGCCGAACTCCCGCCCGATCTGTTCGACGGAATCCTTCTGAAGCCGGTCCGTCAGTCCGCTCTCTTCAACACCCTGATCCATTGCCTGAACGGTAACAATGGAAGCAACGGAAAGGACGGGGACGTCCACCTCCGGCACGATATCGAAGGCGATCTCGCCGCGCGGCACCCCCTCGATATTCTCGTGGCCGAGGACAACCCGATGAATCTGCGCGTGATCGGCCATATCCTGAAAAAAATGGGGTATCAGGCCGACACCGCCGGACACGGGGAAGAAGCCATCGTGGCCCTCCACCGCCAGAAATACGATCTGGTGTTGATGGATCTGGAGATGCCGGTCATGGGCGGGCTCGAGGCTACCGCGATGATTCGCGAAAACGTCTCCCCTGATCGGCAACCCTTCATCGTGGCCCTGACCGCCCACGTGGTCGGGGACCAGCTCCGGGAGTGCCTCGAGGGGGGTATGGACGACTATCTGGCGAAGCCCATCAAGATTCCCGAACTGTCCCGCGTCATCCGCGAAGCCGCCCGCAGGCTTGCAGAGGGCCGCGGGGAGGGCGGTGAAGGATCCGGTCCGGTCGAAACCGAAATCGCGGCTCACCCTTCGCGGATCGACGCGCGGCACCTGCGGGACATTGGCGTCGAGAGCGATGACCGGGAAACCATGGAAAGCCTGCTGGAGGGGTTCGGGTCCATTCTGGAAGAAAGTCTGGCAGGACTGAAGGCGGCGGCTGACGATGGCGACGCCGTCCGGGCGCGAAAGGCCCTGCACTTTCTCGCCGGAAGCGCCGCCAACACCGGAATGACCGGCCTGGCGGAGAAGCTCCGCGTGATCCGGAAAAGAATGAAAGAAAACGGCGAACCGCCGCAGGTGGACGACCGTGAAGCCATCCGCGAGGAAGCGCGGCAGACCCTCCGGGCCTTCCGGGAATCCGGATGGGTATCGGATTCTTTCGAATGGTAGCGGAACGGCTCTGATCCGCCGATAAAGTCCACGCCTTTATTGTCACACCCTAATCCCGGGGAAACCGCCATCGCTGATGGATAATCGAACCTAAGCTCTTATTTTGTAATGAATTATGATAAAATCGAGAAGCCTCCCGGAAAAGTATTTTAGCTGAGGTGTATGGAAGACTGCCACGGAATTCCCCGTGGGGCATGGCTTCAGCCTTGCCCGGAATGGTCGTGGAGTTCCGCACCGGTGCCGCCGCCGCCGCACGGCCAAGCGGTGCCGCTCCTCCGTTGCGCGCCGGGGCCTGAAGGCCACCGCCCACGGGGAGAGGCCGAAGAGTACCGTACCAAGACCCGCTCCCACGATTCGTTCTCCACCGATCTTGCATCAGCAATGGGGAAACCGCAGACGAACGTTGCGTATTCTTGTCCCGGGGATACTCTTCCGACATGGCTTTTCTTCTATCCTTCCTCGCGTCATTCGGTTTTTCCGTCTCGTCTCCGTTTCCCGCCGCCGGCCCCGGACTGGAACTGAGAGACTACTGGTTCGACAAGGCCGAGGTGACCCGCTACTCGCTGCGGCAACAGCGCTACGGGGAAATGAGGGAGGGCCAAAGCCTGCTGATTTTTGTAACGGAGCCGTTTTTGACCGACCGGCAGGTCAAGCATGAGTTCGGACCGGGGGAAAATGCCGTTCCCGTCCTCAAATTGAACCGGATCCGAACCTTCCCCACCGGCATCTACGACTACCGGATGATGGCGTCGGTTTTCCACCCGGCGGAAAAATTCGGCCCGGAGCCCGCCGGACTGAAGACGGCCATGAGTTCCACGGAATGGTGCGGCCTGAGCTTCCAGCAGGTAAACCGACGGGGGAATCAACTGGAGGTCGAGCTTCGCTCGTACTTTCAGGCCGAGGGCGACCGGAACCTCTCGCTCGACTCCGTTTGGACGGAGGACGAGTTATGGCTCCGCCTCCGGCTCGACCCCTCCGGTCTGCCGACCGGCGCTTTCCGGGTGCTTCCCGAACTCTTTTATCAGAGGCTCGCCCACTTGTCGCCTTCGATTCAGGACGCCGTCGGTTCGCTCGATATGGAGGAGCAACCCGCCGCCTACCGGATCGAATATCCCGGGCTGGACCGCGTACTGACGATCCAGTTCGAAAGGGACTATCCCCACCGAATCCTCGGCTGGAAGGAAACCGTGGACGGAGCTGTGTTCACGGAAGCGACGGCCACCCACTCCGAGATGCTCTACTACTGGGAGTTGAACAGCACCGAAGACCGGCGGTTGATCGAAAAGCTGGGCGGGTCCGCGCAATCCCCGTAGTTCGAAGTCGCATGACTTTAGCCGTGCGAATCGGTATTCTTCCGTGGTCGCGGGGCTTGCCCCTCGATCCGAAGGTGGTAGTCGCCGCGGATACCACCGAACCTCTCCGGACCGATAACACCGGGCACGCGTGGAATTCAGGGTCGTTGCCCGTGCCGCCGGAGATCGGAGGGCAAGCCCACCGACCACGAATATCCCGGGCGTGGCCACAAGAGTGGGGAGGGCGGCTGCTGTGCCGAGGCGAAGCAGTGCCTCCAGAGGGCTGCTCTGAGGGGGATGAAATGCATGTGTTTTTCGGAGTAGTTTCAAAAGATCCTGGCGCGAA
>CAZDRT010000018.1:0-25779 GCA_964507815.1 uncultured Puniceicoccaceae bacterium | reverse complement strand
ACCCGGCCACGGTGGTAGGCCTCCCGTGATTCCACGAGCCAGTCACAGAAGAGAGAAGAGAAGAGCATTGTCTTCAACGGGCTGCTTTCAGCGGGCTGAGACTGCATAATTGGGCTGCCAAAGTGGGTGGGTTGCTTCAGCGCCCACTTTCGAGAGCCCGGAATTTCACGTTCACGCTGAACCTCTGAGGCGATCCGGAACATTTCCTCCCGATGCGAAAACCGGGCGCTAAAGCAACCCGGCCACGGTGGGAGGCTTCCCGTGATCCCGTGATCCCATAAGGCAGTCGCAGAAGAAGAGCAATGTCTCCGGGTCCGGGCACGACCTGCACGTCTAGTCGGGCGAGGAATTCAATCATATCGTGAGGGAGTCCCTCAGGTCGTAGGGTTTGGGAAACAAAAAATAGGCGCCTTTACTCCGTGTTTCATGAGTATTTTAAGGTTGATTTTAAAATACTCATGAGTATTTTGGGGTTAAGTTGAAAATACTCATGAAGTCGGAACAACGATATCTGCGACCTTGGATCGGCGAAGACCTGGAAGAGAAAATGGTTTTCGTGGGCGGGCCTCGCCAAGTCGGGAAAACCACTCTCGCGTTGCAGTGTTTGGGCGGTAAGCCGAAACGACCCTCCCATAAGGCTTACTTGAACTGGGACGATCTCGGCCACCGTGATCGGATTCTCCGGGGACAACTGCCATCGAAAGAGCCAATCGTGATTCTCGACGAGATTCATAAATTTGCGGATTGGAGAAATCTGGTGAAGGGATTCCATGACCGGCATAAAGGAGCAGTCGCGTTTCTGGTCACAGGGTCGGCCAGACTAGATCATTATCGGCGCGGAGGTGACTCGTTACAGGGTCGCTATCATTATTATCGGTTGCATCCATTTTCTCTACCCGAAATGGGGGCGGATGCCGGGGCCGTCGGGTTGGAGCAGTTGCTGCGGTTCGGAGGATTTCCGGAGCCTTTGTTAAAGGCGGATACGAGATTCCATCGTCGTTGGCTGCGGGAACAGGGGAATAGGGTTTTGACATGGAGTTGCGCTTCATCCGCGACACAGACAAGAGGGAAGTGGATTTTGTCGTCTTGCGGGACGGGGAACCGGAGTTTGCGGTTGAGTGCAAGACGGGCGAGCGCTCGGTTTCGCCACACACCCGCTATTTCCGCGAACGCACGGAGATCCCGCGTTTCTATCAGGTGCATCTCGGGGAGAAGGATTACGGTTCCGAAATTTCAGAAACGCGGGTGCTTCCCTTCGCGCGATTCTGCGGGGAATTGGAAATGCCTTGAACGAGGATCTCTGATCTCTCGATTGAGGCGATTGCCATGAGACCGGGAGAGAGGGGCGGGAGGGAGGAGCTTGGCCCGCCGGTCGAGCGGGTTATCGATAATTCTCCTGCGGAACGCGATTATCAAGACCGGGTCGCAAATACTGATTTTTTTCAATAAACACTGAACAAAAGGGTTGCGAACCGCCGATTCGCTTTCTTTGTTTTAGTTGTCTTCAGCCGACGCCCTCCGCCTTCCGGAGGGTTCTTTATTTCTCTTTTTCATCCGAAGTTTTCCGAACCTTGAAACGCTTGCAATTTTTGACCCGGTTTTCCGCGGCGGTCGGCGCGCTGGTCGCAGCCTCCCGCCTTGTGGCCGGGGTCGCCGACCCCGGAACGGCGTCCTCTGTAGCCGGGGTCGCCGACCCCGGAACGGCGTCCCCTGTAGCCGGGGTCGCCGACCCCGGAACGGCGTCCCCTGTAGCCGGGGTCGCTGACCCCGGATCCCGCCCGTCGAAGGGTTCGCCGACCCAGACCGGGGCCGATGAGTTTTTCCGCCCGGCCGCCCGCAGTGTTCGTCGCGGCGCGGTGGATTCCCGCTAGGTTCCGATGGCCAACGTCTTTCCCCGCTGGATCAACCGTGCGCCTCTCCGTATTACCGGATGCGCTCTTCTCGTCGTCGGCGCGGTGATCGCCGGGATCACCTATTATATGACCCCGAAATGGTCGGCGGTCGGTTACGAGCCGGTGCAGCCCGTCGCTTTCAGCCACAACCTGCATGTGACCCAGCTCGGGATGGACTGCCGGTATTGCCATACCTACGTGGACCGCTCGGAGCATTCGAACGTTCCGGCGACCCACACCTGCATGGCCTGCCACAGCATGGTGCAGACGGATTCCCCGGCTCTCCAGCCGGTCCGCGACAGCTACGCCAACGAGGAGCCCATCCCCTGGGTGCGCGTCCACAAGACACCCGACTACGTGTATTTCAACCACGCCGTCCACGTGAACCGGGGCATTAGCTGCGTGGAGTGCCACGGCGACATCCACGAGGCGGAAGTGGTCCGCCAGGAGAAGCCGCTTTCGATGGCCTTCTGCCTCGAATGCCACCGCGAGCCGGAGAACTTTATCCGCCCCGCCGACAAAGTCTATGACCTGGCCTGGAAGCCGGAGTCCGAAAAAGCGCAGATGGAGATGGGCGAGGAGCTGGTCCAACACTGGAAAGTGAACCCGCCGGAGTCCTGCTCCGGGTGCCACCGATGAGCGAAGAGATGGAACAAGAATTCAAAGCCCTCGAGGGACAGACCGGTTCGCGGTACTGGAAAAGTCTCGACGACCTCGCCGAGACCCCCGCCTTCCGCGAGTGGGCCGAGCGCGAGTTCCCGCAGGGGGCTTCCGAGCTGAACGGGGTGGACCGCCGCCACTTCCTGAAGATCATGGCCGCCTCCTTCGGCCTGGCCGGAGTGGGGCTCACGGGGTGCCGTCGTCCGAAGCACGAGATCCTGCCCTACGTGCGGCAGCCCGAGAACATCATCCCCGGGGTGCCCCAGTTCTATTCCTCGTCCCGGCCGACCGCGTGGGAGAATATTCCGGTCGTGGTCGAGACCCACCAGGCCCGCCCGACGAAGATCGAGGGCAATCCCAGCTACGCACCGGCCGCCGGAGCCACCGACGCTTTCACCCAGGCAAGCGTCCTCGACCTCTACGATCCGGCCCGGGCCAAGCGCAACACCCGCGGGTCCCGGACCCTCGACCGCGCCGCCGTTCTCGATTTGCTCGCCGAGTGGTCGGAAGCCATGGCCTCCTCGAAGGGGGCCGGATTCGCCTTCCTCGCCGCAGGCTCCACCTCGCCGAGCCGCCGTGCGCTCGTGGCTGAGCTAAAGGAGAAATTTCCCGAGGCGGTCTGGGCCGAGTACGAACCGCTCGACTACGGGGCGGGGGAACGCGCCGCTTCGCTTTACCACGGTCGCCCGGTCCGCACCCGCGACGAGTTCGCCCGGGCGCGGCGGATCCTCGCCGTGGAGAGCGATTTCCTCGGGAAGGATCCCGGCGCGATCGAGAGCACCCGTGCGTTCAGCCGCTCCCGCAAAGTGGACGACCCCGCCGACGCGGACCGGATGAACCGGCTCTACGCCGTCGAGGCCGATTTCACCCTGACCGGCGCGATGGCCGATCACCGCCTGCGGCTCGAGTCGGCCCGCTCCGAGGCTCTCCTCGTGGCGCTCGCCCGTGAGTTGCTCCGTCTGGGAGCGTCCGGTGATCCCGCCATCGCGGCTGCCATCGAAGCCCGCCCGGTCGATGAGGAGCTTCCGCTCGACTGGATCGCCGCCTGCGCGAAGGATCTCTACGAACACCGCGGCGAATCGCTGGTCGCGGTCGGGGAGGGCGCGCCCGAGCCGGTCCAGCTGATCGGTTTCTTCGTCAACGATCTGCTCGACGCCCCGGGTTCGACCCGGCGGCTGCTCGCCCGCCCG
This sequence comes from uncultured Puniceicoccaceae bacterium, assembly GCA_964507815.1. Classification (GTDB taxonomy): domain Bacteria; phylum Verrucomicrobiota; class Verrucomicrobiia; order Opitutales; family Puniceicoccaceae; genus Puniceicoccus. Next base: position 22,037 of record CAZDRT010000018.1, on the reverse strand, counting down.
GAGCCACAGGCCGCCTCGATCACGGATCTGGCCGACGAGCTGAAGGCGGGCCGGGTGGACAAGCTTTTCATCCTCGGGGGCAACCCGGTTTACGACGCTCCGGCCGATTTGGACTGGCCGCTCCTCCAGCAGCGGGCCGGCGAGACGATCCGCTTCGGCTATTGGAACGACGAGACCTCGGCCTCCGCCTCGACCCACATCCTCCTGCCGCACTACCTGGAAAGCTGGAGCGACGGCGAGACCCGCGACGGCACCCTCGTGCCCGTCCAGCCGATGATCGAGCCGCTCATGGCCTCCGTCTGCGAGCTGGAGGTCCTCGCCCGGCTCGCTGGTCGCGGTACGACCGACCCCTACGAGATCGTCCGGGCCACCTACGCCGCCCGTTCGGGGGTGGGGGAGTCCGGCCTCGACGCCGCCTTCAAGACCTTCCTCGCCGTGGGCGTTCTGCCCGAATCGGATTCGGACGAGGTTGCCGCCCCGGCGGACGGAGCGGCGGTCGCCCGCGCCCTGGCGAACGCTCCGGCGGATGGAGCGACCGGGACCTCCGCCGCGAACCTCGAGGTGCTCTTCCGCCCGAGCGGTCACACCCTCGACGGCCGTTTCGCCAACAACGGCTGGATGATGGAGTGCCCGGATTCGATGTCCAAGCTCACCTGGGACAACGCCATTCTGGTCAGCCCGCGCCTCGCCAAGGAACTCGAGGAATCCACCGGCGAAACGATTTTCGCGAAGCCGACCCTCCTCAACGAGCTGGACCAGCTCCAGCGCAACAGCGCTGATTTCAAGCGGGGGAAGGAGCAGGCCCTCGTCGCCGAACTTTCGGTCAACGGCACGGTCCTGACCGGCCCGATCCACGTGCTGCCCGGCCTCGCCAACTACTCGGTCGTCGTGCCGGTTGGCTTCGGACGGGAGATCTGCGGCCCGGTGGGGCAGGGCGTCGGGTTCGACGCCTATCCCGCCATCCCCGCCGCCAACCGCTGGTCCGCGACCGGTGCCTCCCTGCGGCTGACCGGCGAGGTTTACCAGTTGGCGAACACCCAGGAGCACTGGTCGATGGAGGGACGCGCCATTCTCCGCGAGGGTTCCGCCGAGGAGTTTGCGAGAAAGCCGGAATTTGTTCAGAAGATGGGGATGGAGTCCCACTCCCCGCCGGTTTACGGGAAGGACAAGAACATGCCGCTCACCGAGAAGGTGTCGGAGATCCCCCAGGGCGGATCGATGTACAAGACCCCCTCCTTCACCGCTCCACAGCAGTGGGGCATGTCCATCGACCTGAACCTCTGCACCGGCTGCAACGCCTGCGTGATCGCCTGCCAGAGCGAGAACAACATCCCCATCGTCGGCAAGGACCAGGTCCTCCGCGGCCGGGAGATGCACTGGATCCGCCTCGACCGCTATTTCGCCTCGCAGGAGACCGACGAGACCGGCATCCCCGAGGATGTCCAGGTCTCCTTCCAGGGCATGGCCTGCGTGCATTGCGAACTCGCCCCGTGCGAGACCGTCTGTCCGGTCAACGCGACGGTGCACGATGAGCAGGGGCTCAACGTCATGGCCTACAACCGGTGCGTCGGCACCCGGTATTGCGCCAACAACTGCCCCTACAAGGTCCGGCGCTTCAATTTCTTCGATTGGAACAAGCGCGAGGACGGCCATTTCTACGAAGGCCCCCTCGGGCCCTCCGGACCGGCCAAGCCGGTCAAGATGCAGAAGAATCCCGACGTGACGGTGCGGATGCGCGGCGTCATGGAAAAATGCACCTACTGCGTCCAGCGGATCGAGTCGGCCAAGATCAACCAGAAGGTCAAGGCCGGCGCCTCGGCGGACATCCTCGTCCCCGACGGCACGATCAAGACCGCCTGCCAGCAGGTCTGTCCGGCGCAGGCCATCTCCTTCGGGGACATCAAGGACGAAACCTCGGAGGTGTACCAGGCGAAGCAGTCGCCGCGCGACTACTCCGTGCTCGGCTACTTGAACACCCGCGCGCGGACGACCTATCTCGCCAAACTCCGGAACCCCAACCCCGGCATGCCCGAGCGCTACCGCTACGAGCAGCCCTTCGGCCGGATGGATTACGAGGAACGCTACGGACACGGTGCCGGTTCCCACGGCGACCACGGCCACGGGGACGACCACAACCACGGGGGCGCGGCCCACTGAGACGAACCGGAGAATTCGATTTGTTATGTCAACTTTAGCCGAAGCTTCCGACAACGCGCCCCGTCCGGCCGTCCTCGATCAGGTCAAGCCGATCGACCTGCCGCGTCGTCCGCTCGTTCTCAACGACCGGAGCTACAACTGGGTCACCGAGAAGGTCTGCGGCATCGTCGAGGGCAAGACCCCGATGTGGTGGTGGATCTCCTTCGCGATCGCCGGGGGCATCGCCAGCTTCACCCTGATGGGGCTGATCTACCTCGTCTCCGCCGGGGTCGGCGTCTGGGGCCTCGCCAACCCGATCAACTGGGGCTGGGCCATCGTCAACTTCGTCTTCTGGATCGGGATCGGTCACGCCGGCACGCTGATTTCCGCCGTGCTCTGCCTGCTCAAGCAGCGCTGGCGCACCTCGATCAACCGTACGGCCGAGGCCATGACGATTTTCGCCGTGGTCTGCGCGGGGATCTTCCCCCTCTTCCACATCGGCCGGGTCTGGTTCGCCTGGTGGCTCTTCCCCTTGCCGAACGCCAACTGGATCTGGCCGAACTTCCGCAGCCCGCTCGAGTGGGACGTCTTCGCCGTATCGACCTACGGCACCGTCTCGGTCCTCTTTTGGTACATGGGCATGATCCCCGACCTCGGCACTCTCCGCGACCGGGCGAAATCCGCCTGGCGGCGCATTTTCTACGGGACGCTCGCCATGGGCTGGCGAAACTCGAGCCGCCACTGGCATAACTACGAGATGGCCTACCTCCTTCTCGCCGGGCTCTCGACCCCGCTCGTCCTCTCCGTCCACACCATCGTCTCGTTCGACTTCGCCGCCTCGATTCTTCCCGGCTGGCACACGACCATCTTTCCGCCGTATTTCGTGGCCGGGGCGATTTTTTCGGGCTTCGGCATGGTCCTCACCCTCATCCTGCCCCTCCGGGCCGTTTACGGGCTGCACGATCTCGTCAACCAGTACCACATCGACGCGATGTGCAAAATCACCCTCGCGACCGGGAGCATGGTGGGCTACGCCTACGCGATGGAGTTCTTCATCGCCTGGTACGGGGCGAACCCCTACGAGGGCTTCGCCTTCGTCAACCGGGCCTTCGGCCAGTACGCCTGGGCCTACTGGATCATGATCTCCTGCAACGTGATCTGCCCCCAGTTGTTCTGGTTCAAGAAGATCCGGCAGAACATCGCGCTGGTCTGGATCATCTCGATCTTCGTCAACGTCGGGATGTGGTTCGAGCGCTTCGTGATCACGGTGACCTCCCTCGCCAACGACTTCCTGCCCAGCTCCTGGGGCTACTACTCGCCGACCATCGTCGATATCTTCACCTTCTTCGGAACCTTCGGCGTCTTCTCGGTGCTCTTCCTTCTCTTCCTGCGTTTCCTGCCGCTGATCGCCTTCGCCGAGGTCAAGGCGCTCAGTCTGCCGCAGGCCGACCCGCACAACCATGACCACCCCGAAAACCGCAAACCCCAAGGAGGCGAGTGATGGCCGCGACTGACACCAAAGACGTTTTCGGCATCGCGGCGACTTTCCGCACCGCGCCCGACATCTACCACGCGTGCGAGAAAGTGCGCGACGCCGGCTACACCCGGTGGGACTCCTACACTCCCTTCCCCGTTCACGGAATCCACCACGCCATGGGGCTCAAGCGCTCCCGGGTGCCCTTCTTCACCTTCGTCGGCGGGGTGACCGGCTTCCTGACCGGCCTGGTCATTGTCGCCTACATGAATCTCGACTACCCGTTGATTGTCGGCGGCAAGCCCTACTTCAGCCCGATTTTCCCATTCCCGATTTTCTACGAGCTGACCATCCTGCTGGCCGCTTTCGGCACGCTCGGCGGCATGTTCCTGCTCAACCGGCTCCCCCGCCACCACCACCCGCTCTTCGACTACGAACCCTTCCTGAAAACATCCGACGACACCTTCATGATCGTCGTCGAATCCACCGATCCGGCCTTCGACGAGGAGAAGGTGCGGACCGTCCTCGGCGAGGCCGGGGGCGAGGACATCACCCTGATCGAAGCCGGAGACTGATTTCGATGCGCTATTTCTTCGCAGTTTTCTTCTTCGCCATCGTCGCCACGGTCACCATTCTCGGTTTCCGCGGGGATTCCAGCGAGAAGCCGCCGTGGATGATCTTCCCCGACATGGACGACCAGCCGCGCTACAAGCCGCAGGCGACCAACGAGTATTTCCAGAACCGCATGAACGACCGCCCCCGCCCGGCCAATACCGTCATCCGCGGGCAGGAGTGGAACGTGAAGGAGGTATTCGGTTCTTCCTTCACGACCGATGAGTTCACGGCGACCGCGCTGAACGAGGGGAAGAACCCCGACGGGTCCTGGGCCTCGGACTTTCCGATCGAGGTCACCAACTCGGCCATGGAACTCGGACGGCGGAAGTATGAGATTTTCTGCCACGTCTGCCACGGGGCGGCCGGCGACGGCAAGGGCGTGACCTCCCAATACGGCATCCTCGCCACCGATCTCCAGTTGGAGATGTACCGGGATATGGCCGGGGGCGAGATCTTCAATACCATCACCCACGGCAAGAACACCATGTACGGCTACGGCGACAAGCTCACCCCGGAAGAGCGCTGGGCCATCGTCCTTTACGTCCGGGCGCTGCAACTCTCGCAGAACGCCTCCATCGAGCAGGTGCCGGCCGACAAAAGGAAGGAGTTGGGACTATGAGTGAGACTTCGACAAAGACGGCGGCCGTCCCGGTCGTGGGAGCGGGGAGCAAGTGGCCCGTGCCGACGGTCTTTCTGGTGCTCGGCCTGGCCGGGCTCGCCGTGGCCCTGATCGGCGTGGGCATGGGTCTGGTCAATCACGACGCGCGCCCCATCCTCAGCTGGCTGATCGGCCTCTCCTTCTGGATCTCCATCCTGCTCGGGTCGCTCTTTATGGTCCTGCTCTTCCATGTTTTCGACGCGGGTTGGGCGGTCGTGGCCCGGCGGCAGCTCGAGCACCTGCTGGCTGGTTTTCCCTGGATCGCCATCCTCTTCCTGCCCCTCCTCCTCATCGTCTGGTTCTATTCGGATCCCGGCATCCTCTGGAAATGGATGAACCCGGAGCACGTCCTGCCCTCCGGCTACACCGTGGCGAACGACGTCCTCTACCAGGCGAAGGAACCGTACCTCAACCGGTTCGGCTTTACCGCCCGGGCGCTTCTCTTCCTCGGGGTGTTCCTCTATTTCGCGAACGCCCTCCGCCGGCATTCCTTTGCGCTCGACCGCGACGGCGATCCGCGCCACGTCGGTTCGCAGCGGAAGCTGGCGGCGGCGGGCATCTTCGCCTGCGGGCTCTCGGCGACCTTCGCCGCCATCGACTGGTTCATGGCCATCGAATACCACTGGTTTTCGACCATGTACGGTGTCTGGTTTTTCGCCGGTTCGATGCGCGCGGCCATCGCCTTCCTGCTCATCGTCCTCTTCTTCCAGGCCGACCGGGGCGTTCTCAAGGGAATCCACAATCAGGCGCACAATTACGACCTCGGGTGCATGGCCCTCGCCTTCACCGTCTTCTGGGCCTACATCAGCTTCTCGCAGTATTTCCTGATCTACCAGGCCAACATTCCCGAGGAAACCTTCTGGTACAACATCCGACACATGAACGCCGACGGTTCCACCAACTCCTGGTGGTGGATCGGCCTCTGCCTCGTTTTCTGCCACTTCCTGATCCCCTTCCTCTTCCTGCTCTTCTACAAGACGAAGGTTCGGATTCCGCTCATACTCTTCGTCGCGAGCTGGATCCTCGTCTTCCACCTCGTCGATCTCTACTTCAACATTCTGCCCTCGAAAAAGGCTCCGGCCGACAACGTCCTGAACTACAACGTCCGCCAGTTCGGCATCACCATCTGGGACGTCGCCGTCATCGTCGGGATCGGGGGCATCGTTCTGTGGGCCTACCGCCGCAGTCTCTCCGAAAACAGCCCGATCCCCCTCCGGGATCCGCGCGTCAACGAGTCGCTTCACCATCATGAGTGATTCCGAAGAAATCGAAACGTCCTGGGGGAACCGGACCCTCTCCGTGATCGGCGGGGTCGGGTTCATTCTGCTCTTCCTCCTCATCCTTTGGCTCGCCTACCTGCCGTATCGTCCGGATCCCATCGCCGAGGAGGAGGGCCGCGTCCGGCTCGAAACCCTCCGCGAGGTGGAGAACGCGGGCGCGGAAACGGTCACCAGCTACGGGGTGGTCAACCCGAAGGAAGGGGTTTACCGGATTCCCGTCGAGGAAGCCATGCGCCTCATGGTTGAAAAATACCGGAATTCCGGTTCATCTTCTGCTTCAACCGACTGAACGAAATGGAAGAATGGAGTAATTTATTGTTTGTGATCATCGGGTTCGTGGCCCTGCTCTTCTGCTCGGCGGTGTACGCCCTCTTCTGGGCTTCGCGTCACGGCCAGCTCGATAATTTCGAAGACAGCGCGAAGGCGATCTTCACGGAAGAGGAGCCCGAAGGCGAGATGCTGGATTCTTTTCCCGGCGAAGGCACGGATTCCTCGAAATCCTGAACGATAACCCATGTCCACCGCCACCGCCGCCGCCGCACCTCCGGCCCCCGCCCGTTCCACGACCTACGGCAAGGACCGCTCCTCCGACGAGCGCACCGCGCTGAGCGTGATCGACTCCTCGATGAAAGTGGGGGGCGTCTTTTTCGTGGTCTCCGGGGTGGTCTGGCTCCTGATCGGCTCCCTCCTCGGGTTCGTCGCCTCCTTCAAACTCCATAATCCGGAGTTCCTCGCGGCCTTTCCCGAGCTGACTTTCGGACGGATTCGCTCCGCCCACCTCAACGCGATGACCTATGGCTGGGGCAACAATGCCGTTTTCGCCGTCGGCCTCTGGATCATGGCCCGCCTCTGCCGGGCGCCCGTCCGCCACGGGGGGCTCCTCATCGTCGCCGGGATGGCTTGGAATTTCGGCGTCACGGTCGGGGTGCTCGGCATCCTCAACGGCGACATGACCTCCGTCGAATGGCTTGAGATGCCCACCTACATCACGCCCATCCTCGCCATCTCCTACGCGCTCGTCGGGGTCTGGGGCATCCTCGCCTTCAGCTACCGCAAGGGCGAGCACGTCTATGTCTCCCAGTGGTACATTCTCGCCGCGCTCTTCTGGTTCCCGTGGCTCTACACCGTCGCGCAGATGCTCATCTTCTTCGCGCCCGCCCGCGGGACGGTCCAGTCCATCACCAACTGGTGGTTCGCCCACAACGTGCTCGGGCTCTGGTACACGCCGATCGGTCTGGCCGCCGCCTACTACCTGATCCCCAAGATCCTCGGCAAGCCGATCCACAGCTACTACCTGTCCATCCTCGGCTTCTGGTCGCTCGCGCTCTTCTACAACTGGGCCGGCGTCCACCACCTCATCGGCGGACCGATCCCCCTCTGGCTCCAGGCGGCCGGCACGGTCGGCAGCATCGGCATGGTCATCCCCGTTGTCGTCGTGGCGGTCAACCACCACCTCACGGTCAAGGGCTCCTTCCGGGCGGTCTGGAACAGCCCGACCCTCCGCTTCATCGTTTTCGGAGCCATGTCCTACACCCTCGTCAGTTTGATGGGGTCGGCCATGGCCGTGCCCGAGGTCAACGAGGTGACCCACTTCACCCACTTCACGGTCGGCCACGCCCACCACGGGGTGTACGCCTTCTTCACCATGATCATGTTCGGGTCGATCTACTTCATGCTGCCCCGGCTGACCCAGCGGGAATGGCCCTCGGCGAGCCTCATCCGCATCCACTTCTGGACCTGCGGTCTCGGCGTCGGGATCTACATCGTGGGCCTGTCCATCGGCGGCTGGATGCAGGGGCTCATGATGAACAACCCCGAGATCCCCTTCCTCGACATCGTCGAATACACCATTCCCTGGCTCATGTCCCGGTCGGTCGCCGGCATGCTCATGACGATCGGCCACTGCGCCTTCGCCGTAAACATCGCCTGGCTGCTCCTCGGACCCAAGGTCAGCGAGCCGAAGCTATCCCTCGCCCGGAGGGCCACCGCCTGACCCGATGAAGAACCTGCCTCTGTTGTTCCTCGGGATATTCTTCACCCTCGCCTTCTCCTGGGCCGGGCTGATTCTGTCCTCGCAGATCCAGTACGGCAGTCTCGTGCCGACAACGCCGACCCTGGACGAGGAAGGCAACCCGACGCCCGGCGAGACCGCCCACCCGCGCACTCAGTCCGGCTTCGCCGAGCAGGGAAAGCGGGTGTACATCAAGGAAGGCTGTATGTACTGCCACTCCCAGCAGGTCCGTCCCGAGGGCTTCGGGGCCGATGTCGAACGGGGCTGGGGCCGCCGCCAGTCCGTCCCGCGCGATTACATCCTGCAGAAAAGAGTGCTTCTCGGCACCATGCGGACGGGCCCCGACCTGGCCAACGTCGGCGGTCGCCCCCTGAATTCCGATTGGCATCACCAGCACCTCTACAACCCCCAGATCACGTCCAAGGGATCGATCATGCCCCCCTTCGCCTATCTTTACGAAGTCAGGGAAATCGAAGGCGACCCGTCGCCGAACGCCGTCCCCATCCCGGCCTCCTCGCCCTACGCCCCGCCGGAAGGATACGAAGTAATCCCCACCCAGGAAGCCCACGCGCTGGTCGAGTACCTGCTCAGCCTGAAAATCGACTACGAGCTGCCCGAGGCCAAGTTCACCGAGTAGCGGCGAATCTGACTACAGAGGGGTTGCTGTTGAGCGGGATTGGACATTCGCCATCTAGTTCCAACCACTGATGAACACTGATGGACACTGATCTTATCCTCGGTATGTCAGGAATCCCGCAGTGTAGGGGGGTGGACACCTGGCCACGGCGAAGCATTTCCCCAGCGGAGTGCTTTCAGCGGGATGAAACTGCATAATTGGGCGTCCAAAGTAGGTGGGTTGCTTCAGCGCCCACTTCCGAAAGCCGGAGATTGCCCGTTCGCGCTGAACCCACGCAGCGATCCGGAACATTCCGTTCCAATGCGAAAGCCGGGCGCTGAAGCAACCCGGCTACGGCGGGAGGTCTCCCGTGATTCCATGAGGCAGTCACAGAAGAGCCAAAATCCCGGCCGACCGGGTGAACCACATGGAATGAAACCCGCATGAATGCTAAAGTTTCATCGAAGCAACGTCTCCCGGCGACGCGGCAACCGCGTCGCCAACCCGGACCGAACCGCCACACCGAATCGCACGACTAAAGTCATGCGAGTACGTAGTTGGATGACTTCAGTCGTCCAACCCGAAACGGCTTGTGGGAAAAGACATTCCCCTGTGTTGGGAGATCACTGGAAAATCGAGAAAAACCCCTCAATAGCTCCACCCACCGGTGGCGATTCCTTGAATCTTCGTGGTCGGTGGGCTCTTGACCGGCGAAGCCCCGGAGGGGCGAAGACGGTTGCCCTCCGATCTCCGGCGGCACGGGCAACAGCCCTGATTTTCCCGGATGCCCGGTGTCGGTCCGGAGAGGTTCGGTGGTTTACCCCAATTCGTCTCGCAAGTGTGCTTCCCTTTTTATTACAACCGCTTCGCTAGAGAGCCCTGCGGGCGAGGTTGGGGAGTAGCTTTTGCTCCAGCATTCTTTTCCCTCCCAAAACTCCCCCCTCTAGCGAAGCGGTTGTAAAATTTCATTCCTTGTTGGCAGAAATTCGGGCATCAAACTTGCGACCGAATCTCCCGCTGAGACCCTGATTTGGAGAGTTCTGGAATACTGAAATTTCATAGAGGTAGGGCTGGTCGCGCGCGTGCCGCCCCGGACAATCCGCGAAAGTCAGCGCCCCGGGGAATCCGCCTGCGGCCTCGGAACGAAATGGCTCCAATCCGCCGATGAAGTCCGCTTTCCTGTGGGTGCGCCCTCCTCGGGCAGACGATGATCCACACGGGGTGTGGCGGCAGAAATAATTCCGCCCAAGGGATGATTCCTGCCGTCCAACCGCTACGGGGGTTCCAACCTGGCCGTGACGGGCGTTCGGACCGTGATCTTCCTGCGCCCATCCGCGAGTCGGGGTAGGGCACCGGTCATCCGCCGTTCCGAGAAGATCCCCGGAGTCGGGTATTTTCCGGACAATCTGGCCAGCCTCCTTAACCTGTTGAACTTTTGTAAAATTCTCGCGGTTGGACACTTACAGCTTCAATCGATCCGGATCCGCCATCCCCGGAAACCGGCAAAAGCCCGACTCGGCCATTCTTGACTCGTGAGTCGGGTACTTTCCGGAAAAAGAGACTTGCCGCGGAGCGAGAAATCCGGTCTTCTTCCCAGCATGGATATTATCTTAAATCCATGCATCACTGGGGATTGCGTCAGCGGACAACGCGAAAGGGATTCTGGCCGATTTAACCTTCCTGGATAAGTGATTAGGACGCAGCCTGCCAAAGTAAATGTAGAATGCAACCGGCGACACATAAGATCATCGAAGCTATTACTTCTCCGCTGGGTTTCTTCGTCCTTGCGCTCCTTATAGTCGAGGCATTTCTCGCGACGGTTCTTCTTGGTGCAGAGTTTCAAGAGCAGTTTAAAGTGGCAGGGATGTATGTTGGCGTTGGAATGTTTCTTGTCGTTCTTGTTATTGTCACTGTGCTTGTCTGGAATAAGCCAGATCATCTTACTTTCAAGGCTGAAGACATATTGCGGGATCGTAATAAACCTCCTTTTGGTACGGAAAGTCACATAGCTCCAGAATCGGAAAAATCTGATCGTAAGGAAACAGAGAATACGAAAAATGTATAGTAAAGCGTACACCATCAATTACGACTTGAAGGCTCCAAATAGAGATTATGAGGGTCTTTATGAATCGATTAAGGGCTCGCCAAAGTGGTGGCATTACCTTGAATCTACATGGATTATCATGACTAATGAGACAGCAAACGACGTTTATGAGAGGCTTAAAGCTCATATTGACAGAGATGATCGATTGTTGATTATTGAAGTCAGGGATAATGTTCAAGGTTGGTTGCCAGAAAAGGCGTGGAATTGGATTCACGCCAATGTTCCCGGTTCATAACCAGACGATTTTTTCCGACAAATTGGTTGGTGGAGTGCGTCCTCCGCTCCGCTCACACAGTGCCACACCTCGACAGTAGAAAAAAGAATATGCCAGCATTACCTCCTCAGCAAATTGTAGCAGCTATTGAAGATGCGTTCACTGAGTCAGTATCAGCCGCTGTCATAACGTCTAACGTGCGGGATCATCCGCGAAGATTCTATGTAACCGCAGGGGCGGCTTCCTTTCCCCTTTGGGTTTACATCTGGACCCTGACCCACGGAGGCGGGTCCGCGAGGCACGCAGATGAGTACAGGATTCAGATCACCTCGGTAACGCCACCACTTCCAGAAAACCCCAACGGGCCCACTCTTATTCTTGGATATGAACCAAATACAAAATGCTTTGCAGGATTTGATTTGCGTAAGCATCGCACCTTCTCGACTCAATCTCCATCAATTCAGATAAATATCAATACTTTGAGGGAAGCTGTTCGCGATGGTTTCGCATTCGCACGAAAGGGCAATGACGAGATTGCTGTTGCGATCCGACCAGATAACCTTCTTTCTTACGCCTTAAACTGTGAGAGCCTTCATGAGAGCGGTGCCGATGCCGTTGTCTCGGATATTCTCTCTCGCGTAAGTCGATTCGAGTCTGTTTCGAACGAAGAGATGAATTCTTTGTCCGCTGATCGTAGACGTGTAGTAACAAAGATTTCGAGGCTCGCACGCGACAGTGATTTTCGACGCAAAGTCACCGTGGCCTACGACAGAAAATGTTGTGTAACTGGTCTGCAGCTTCGCCTAATAGACGCGGCACATATTTTGCCAGTCGGTGCCGAAGGCAGCACCGACATTGTCCAAAATGGTCTGTGCTTATCGCCTACTTATCACAGGGCCTATGATCGTGGTCTCATTTATCTTAGCAGTGAGCGGAGAATGCGAATCAACAGAAAGAAACGGGATGATCTTGTCCGCTTAGGACTTAGTGGTGGACTAGCAGAATTTGAATCACATTTGGGTCGCGAGATTTTCTTGCCGGTGGATCGGTCGAATTGGCCTGATCCGGAGATGATCGAGCAAGCTAACAGATTCAGGACGAATTGAATGTGTAAGACAGAAAAAAGCTTGACCAGGGCGGTTCTTGTCTTACGTTTTTAAGAATGCCACGTCCCAAATCTAAAAATCCTCGCAGCAAGCTCGTTAATTTTCGGCTCACCGAGAAAGAGCATGATGAAATGGAGGCCTCATCTTTAGATGCTGGCTTCGATTCCCTTAGCGACTATCTGCGTCATCTCTATTTGCAGCAGACCTCTCGCGAAAATCTCAAATCGAAGGTCGAGGAGGAATCCTTTCTTTACGGTGTTTTAGAACCCGATCTATACCGTGAGACTGAATTAGGTAAAATATACCATGGCGACTCTTTGGGACTTCTGCACGGAAAACTCGAAACTTCATCAGTGGATTTAATAGTAACTTCACCACCATTCGGACTTGTGCGGAAAAAAAGCTACGGCAACGAAGATGCGGATCAATATGTAGAGTGGTTCCGACCATTTGCCGAAGGAATGAGTCGCGTTTTAAAAGAAAAAGGTAGCCTGGTAATTGATATTGGGGGTGCTTGGAAACAGGGTATCCCAACCCGATCTCTGTATCACTTTGAACTTCTAATTACTCTTTGCCGCGATTACGGATTTCACCTTTGCCAAGAACACTATTGGTGGAACCCATCTAAATTACCTACTCCAGCAGAATGGGTAAACATTCGCAGGGTTCGGGTTAAAGATGCTGTTAATTGCATTTGGTGGTTGTCAAAGACACCTTGGCCGAAAGCATCCAATAGAAGGATACTTTCACCATATAGTTCATCAATGAAGGCTCTTCTGAAAAATGGCTATACTCCTAAGTTGAGACCTTCGGGTCATGATATTTCTGATAAATTCGGCAAAGATAATGGGGGGTCGGTTCCTCCTAATCTATTGGCATTGGCCAACACGGAGTCAAACGGAGTTTACCAAGACTATTGCCGAGCAAACAAATTGCCAGTTCATCCCGCTCGTTTTCCTGCTCGAATTCCGGAGTATTTTGTCCGCATGCTCACTGACATGGGAGATTTAGTAGTTGATCCTTTTGCAGGGTCTTGTGTCACTGGCGAGGTGGCGGAAACACTCAAAAGAAGCTGGGTATGTTGTGAATTGAATGAAGATTATTTGAAGGGAGCGATGGCGCGTTTCGTTGGATTACGACCCAAGCTTTCAAAGTCTGATAGCATCCCCTATCAAATCTTTCCACCTTGTTCTCAAAACGGCTCAGCGGATACCTCGCCATTGCCGGAAGATGGAGGCTACAATCGGCCAGCAACGAAGAAACCTCAGAAAACGTTTTAGTTAAGAAAGGAGCCCAGCATGGACGCTAAAAATACGTTTTGATTCTTGACAAATTCGCCGTTCTAAAAGGCCATCCGGCAACCCCACTTGTACGCCGACTTGTCCTGCGTAGCTCGGCTTGTGCTCCGTAGCCTTTGCGTGGTGGGGGGGGGCAAAGCGTAGAAGAAGACCTTGTGCGAAGGAAGAAGGCCGGGATCGAACCCAGCCTTCCCGATGGCTACGGATGGCAGGCTGCCCACCCGCGCATTCACTCCGGCTTCGCCCGAGTCAAGAGCCCCGCGACCACGGGGGCGACGCGGCAACCGCGCCGACAGTCTGGACCAAACCGCCGCCCCGAATCGCACGCCTAAAGTCATGCGACCACGTAGTTGGATGAATTCATTCGTCCAACCCGAAACGGCTTGGCAGAAAAGGCATTCACTTGCGTCGGGAGACCACTGGAAAATCGGAAAAATCCCTTCCAAAGCTCCACGCACTTGTTGACGTAGAAGATTTGCGGCTAGGCACTTACAGCTGCAATCTATCTGGATCGGCCATCCCCGGAAACCGGCAAAAGCCCGACTCGGTCACTCTTGCCGCGTGAGTTGGCTACTTTTCGCGCAAAAAAGAGGCTTGCCGCGGAGCGAATAATTCTATTTTCTTTTCGTATGGTTGATTACTTAACTCTCTGTCCGATAGTGGATTACGTTGGCGAACAATGCGGAAGGATGAATTCTCGCCTTGAGCGACCGGCGGCGGCTCCGGTCGGCAAATCGCCGAGTCAGGTGGTGAGATAATGCTTTAACAGGGGCAAAAGAAAATATCACATGCCAGAATCCTATTCACAGATTATCGCGAGACTGATAAATTCGGCACCATTTGGAATCGACACGGAAATTCAAATGACCGGCCGCCCTCCCTCAACAGCCAGTTCCGAATTTTTAACGAACAAAGAACAAGGCGATTGGGCGGAGCGGGTCGTTTTCAGCGCCATCAACGAAAATTCAGCCGAGTATATTGCGATTCAATACGGAAGAGCAGATTCCTTAGCGGCAGGTGACGATGGATTTGCGGAATTCTATCTCGAATACCAAGACGAGCTGAATACGATTGGGAAGAAGCCTGATTTACTCATCTTCCGACGATCAGATTTTCAAGATCCGACCCAAATCAATCCGGATGATTACGAGACCATCAGGAAAGCTGTTGCTGCGATAGAGGTTCGTTCAAGTAGTTTTTTAGCGAATAAATACTCGGCATTTATGGAAAATCGAAGCGCTGTCGCCACTCGCGAATGTGAACGTCTTCGACAGTTGATTCTGAGCGAGCCACTATGCGGCGCATTGAGGGAAAAGAGTCCGGAAATTCTTGGCATGCTTCAAGGAGCGACAGCATCAACATTCCGCGAACTAGACTTCCGGCTTCGCACTTGGTCTTCGTCTCCGGTTTTGAGAGACCTTTCAGACAGTTTGAAGCTACTAAAAGAGCAAATCAAGATTTTGCATAAGCGTGATTACCTGAGCATCACCCCGAAGCTTGAAGATCTCGCGCTTGTCAACAGATGGATACAGAAATTTGGAGTCAAACACTATTACCTTCAGGTTTTCTTCGATAAAGCCTACGTGATTTCATTTAAGGAAATTCTGGAGATCAGCTCTGATCCTGCAAAAGAGGATGTTGTATTTTCAGTGGAGAGGGATGTTAAGAATCAACGGAAAACCACCATTAAAATTAATGTTCAAGTGGGACGTGAAATTCTCGGAAGGATCGATATGCCGGAGCATATAGCAAAACTGAAGGAGCTGGACCGGGGGCGACTTCTTTTTTATGTGACGTTTCAGGGGGGACGCGGGTACCTGGATCCGGCTGTTTTCTCACAGGAAATTATTCAAGATGTCTGATTCGTTGAGGTATTGTCAGGTTGTATCAGGCAGCCACCGTAAAGAATTTGGTCAGTTCTTTACCCATCAAAGGGTTGCTGACTTCATGGTAAATTGGGTGCTGGATTCGGGTGTGCGGGAACTGTATGACCCGGCATTCGGTCTGGGGGCGTTTCGCCCTCATGATTTGGCGATTAATTTCACTGCCTCTGAGATTGACCAAACAGTGATCGAATTCTATCGGGATAATGTAAGTCAAGATGTTTCATTTCTTGAGAAAGAAGATTATCTTTGTTCATGGGGCAATATCCATGCGAATATTGTGTGTAACCCCCCTTACATGCGGTTTCAGAAATTTCTTAATAGGGAAAAAGTGCTTCTGGAGTTTGAAAATAATCTTCAAATTAAACTATCCGGCTACACGAACACAGCTTCAGCGTTTCTTTTAAAATCACTGTCTGAGCTTGATGGCAGAGGTCGTCTTAGCTATATCATGCCGCTCGAATTCCTGAATACCGGCTATGGAACATTAGTAAAAGAAAGACTGCTCCAGGAAAATCACCTTGTCGGGATTGTCAGCTTGGAGTGCGAGAAAGACATTTTCCCCGATGCGACTACTTCTGTAGGGATACTATTATATGATAGTAGGGTAGTGTCGTCCGAGGTTCGATTTTATTCGATCAAGAGTATTCACGAACTTGATGATTTCAAATCTTGTATTCCGACCACTGTCGTCAAGACGAGCGATCTGGATGCCAAGGCAAAATGGCTGCCATATTTTAAAGCCTCTCCTATTGAGTTTGATCAGAGGAAGACCGTGGCTTTGGAATATTATGGCAGATTCAGCAGAGGTATTGCTACCGGTGCGAATGAATTCTTCGTAATGTCCAAATCCAAGGTGGATAGTTTAGGCTTAATTCCGGATGATTACGTTCCTTGCATTACTCGTAGTCCCCAGATTACTCGGCCGGTTTTCTCTGAGGATGATCTCAAAGAATGCATCGACAGCGACAAGCCTGTATTTTTGTTTTCCGTGAATGGCTCCGCTTCAAAAGCGGCAATGGAGCATGTCCGAATCGGAGAGGCGCACGGGTATCACGAGCGATTTCTTACGAAGCATAGAAAACCGTGGTATAAAACCGAGGTTCGTTTGTCGGCGCCTTTGTTACTAGGTGTATTTTCAAGAGGAGGGTACAAGATAGTCAGAAATACATCGAAGGCACTCAACCTCACCTGCTACCATGGGTTTACTCCTAATCTTTTCGGACTTCAATATGTTGATCACCTCTTCTTGTATTTTTTGTCCCGGGCGGGAAGTGAAATTGTTAGATTGTCGATGAGAACCTACGGTGATTCTTTGGATAAGTTTGAACCTAATGATCTCAATACCTCAACAGTGCCTTCTCCAGGGTTTTTCGAGTCTTTCAGCAAAAGAGAGATCGATTCTGGTATGAGCTTCGTGAGCAAGAATGGCGTATTACCGGATGAACTTGAAGCAAAGTTTGAAACTCTACTCATAAAGTCTAACAAAGCGGTCGATTCAGTCCGGACTCGTCGGGACGTTGCGCCTCTTTCTACCTCTTCCGTTGACGCCGCATCGGGGTAGACGCCGCCTCCCGGGGGACACAAAAAAAAATACGTCTTGATTGTTGGCAAAATTGCCGGTCCAAATGTCCATCCGGCAGTCCGGGCCAAACCGCCGCACCGAATCGCACGACTAAAGTCATGGAGGACGCGGAAGGGGTCAGGAGGACGCGGAAGGGGTCAAACGAGGAAGACGCGAAAGATGCATGGGAGGAGTTGTCAGGCGCGAATAATCGCTAAGACTGACACTCCTATGATGAAAACGAAGCAAGAACCCACTCCCACGTCACACGAACAGACTGGGGACACCAAAAATACGTCAGGGCTTGATTCTTGACAAAAATGCCGTTCCAAATGTCCATTCGGCAACCCCACCTGCCCGCCGACTTGTCCTGGGTGGCTTGGCTTGTCCCCCGTCTTGTCCTGCGAAGCTTGGCTTGCCCTCCGTCTTGTCCTGCGAAGCTCGGCTTGCCCTCCGTAGCCTTGGCGTAGGGGGGAGAGCGTAGAAGGAAGCCTTGGCGTAGCAATATCTGCAGCGCGCTGATTTCAGCAGGATGAAACTGCATAATCGGGCGGCCAAAGTGGGTGGGTTGCTTCAGCGCCCACCTTCGAGAGCCGGAAATTGCCGGTTCACGCTGAACCCACGCGGCGATCCGGAACCTTTCTTCCCGATGCGAAAACCGGGCGCTGAAGCAACCCGGCCACGGTGGGAGGCCTCACGTGATTCCGTGAGACAGTCACAGAAGAGCGGGCAGAGCGGAGAAGGAAGCCTTGTGCGAAGGAGGAAGGCCGGATTGAACCCATCCTTCGCCAAGGCTACGGATTGCAGGCCGCCCACCCGCGCATTCCCTTCGATTTCGCCGGGTCAAGAGCCCGGCGACCACGGGGGCGACGCGGCAACCGTTCCGGCAATCCGGACCAAACCGGCCCACCGAATCGCACGACTAAAGTCATGCGAGTACGTAGCTGGATGACTTCAGTCGTCCAACCCGAAACGGCTTGGCGGAGAAGGCGTTCCCCTGGGTTGGCCCCGCCCGGGGCGGTCTCCGGCGACTCCTCCAAGGGTGAACAAATGAATACTTTTAAGCTTGCTCTGCTCATCAGATTTTCGATTCTTTTAGGTCTCAGGCGTGGCAGCACCGGGCGAGAATTCTCTTCCGTAATGTGGCGGAATCTATTTAGTGAGGAAAGAGCGTGAAAATGGCAGACACTAGACCAGTCGGGGTGGATTTGTTCGCGGGAGCGGGCGGCATGAGCCTGGGCTTCGAGCAGGCGGGTTTCGATATCCTCGCCGCAGTCGAGATTGATCCGGTCCATTCCGCCATTCACAGGTATAATTTCCCGGAGTGTGCCGTTTTGCCCCAGTCGGTTCAGGATATTTCGGGGGAACGGATTCGCCAGGTTTCTGGGATCGGTGATCGGTCCGTGGATGTAGTCTTCGGAGGAGCGCCCTGTCAGGGATTTTCCTTGATCGGCCAACGGGTCCTCGACGATCCGCGCAATTCTCTGGTCAAGGATTTTGTCAGGCTCGTCCGCGAACTCGACGCCTCCTATTTTGTTTTCGAGAACGTCAAAGGGCTAACAGTCGGAAAGCATAAGAAGTTTCTGTATGAATTGATAGAAGCCTTCGAACAAGGAGGGTACCGGGTGCGTTGGGAGTGGCGCGTGTTGAATGCGGCGAACTACGGTGTTCCTCAGGACCGCCAGCGCTTGTTTCTCCTGGGAGCGAAAAAAGGTTTGGAATTACCGGCCTATCCGGTGCCGACGACCGCTCAAGCCGACGTGGGCACCGATCTTCTTCTGGGAAAAGGGCCTACCTGTCGCGATGCATTGGATGACTTGCCGAATGCGGAAATCTTCGATGCGCTCCGCGAGACGGATGAAGTCGTTGTTCCCGCTTGGACCGCCCATTCCGCATACGCTCGCGAAATGCGTTGTGAGGGTGCCAAGGACTGGCACTTCGGTTATCGTCGGGAATGGGATCCCGGTCTGTTGACTTCCAGTTGTCGTACCGAGCACAGCATCATTTCCCGCGCCCGTTTCGCCGAGACCAAGCCGGGATCCGTGGAGCCGATCTCCCGGTTTTTCAAGCTTTCGGATAACGGAGTGAGCAATACTTTGCGCGCGGGAACGGATGGCGCAAGGGGCGCTTTCACGAGTCCCCGTCCGATCCACTATCGGCACAATCGCTGCATCACGGTGAGGGAAATGGCCCGCCTGCACGGTTTTCCCGACTGGTTTCGCTTCCAGCACACCAAGTGGCACGGCGCACGACAGATCGGCAATGCCGTACCGCCCCCGTTGGCGAGGGCGGTGGCTTCTTCCATTATTAAGGCGATGGACGTTCGGAGTGTTCGACCCAAGCGGACCTTGAAACTCGGTGACGACTGTCTGCTTCGAATGGATATGACCCAGGCGGCCCGGTATTGGAATATTGCTCCGCCCCCCAGTCGGCGCACTTTGAAAAGCGGCGCGAGAAAGCGAACCCAAGCCCAGACCGAAGCGGAGCGTCTCGAACGGCTGGCCAGTTAATGGAAATGAGCGAAAACCGTTATCAGCGGCTGATCGAGGAGATTTTCTTTTCCAAGTATCGCAAGGGGGCGACCGAGATTTCCTTCGAGAGGGATGAAATCGTCGGGGCGGCCCGTAAATTGGGAATGGATTTGCCGAAGAATCTTGGTGATGTCATCTACGCGATCCGTTACCGGATTTCGCTGCCTGACTCGATAACGAAGATACAGCCCAAAGGAATGGGCTGGATAATCGAAGGTGCTGGGAGGGCGAAATATAGTCTGAAGTTGGTACGGGTAAACCGGATCTTGCCGAACAAGAATTTGATTGCGATCAAATTGCCGGATGCGACACCGGAAATCATCTCAGCCTATTCGCTTTCGGATGAGCAAGCTCTCCTTGCGAAAGTTCGCTACAATCGGTTGCTCGACGTTTTTCTCGGATTGACGACTTATTCCCTTCAAAACCATCTACGAACTTCGGTTCGGGATATGGGACAGGTGGAGATAGATGAAATTTACGTCGGCATCGACAGGAACGGCTGCCAGTACGTTTGCCCCGTGCAGGCCAAGGGAGGGTCGGATCAGTTGTCTGTGGTGCAAACCCAGCAGGACATCCGTTGTTGCGAGGAGAAATTCTCCGGTTTGATCTGCCGGAGTATCTCCGCCCAGTTCATGAAAGGCGGTTTGATCGCTCTCTTCGAACTGGCGGTCGAAGAAGACCAGGTAAAGGTCGTTGAGGAAAAGCATTATCGCCTGGTCCCTGCTTCCAAGATTTCGGAGAGTGAACGCGCGCGTTACGCGCAGCGCAGTCGAGAGCGTTGAGGAGGATTTTGGGCGACGCTTAGTGCCGTGTTACGGAAGAAGAGAAGAGGGACACTGCTATTCCGCATTTTGGCGTTAATCTGTTTCTCTTCCGGGCACCAAGGTCACGTCTTGATTCTTGAAAAATTTGCCGTCTCAAACGTCCATTCTACATCCCCACCTGTCCGCCGTCTTGTCCTGCGTAGCTCGGCTTGCCCTCCGTCTTGTCCTGCGAAGCTTGGCTTGCCCTCCGTAGCCTTGGCGTAGGGGGGAGAGCGTAGAAGGAAGCCTTGTGCGAAGGAGGAAGGCCGGGATCGAACCCATCCTTCGCCAAGGCTACGGATGGCAGGCTGCTGACTCTTGCATTCCCTTCGGCTTCGCCGAGTCAAGAGCCCACGGGGGAGACGCGGCAACCGCGTCGGCAATCCGGACCAAACCGCCGTAGCGAATCGCACGACTAAAGTCATGCGAGTACGTAGTTGGATGACTTCAGTCGTCCAACCCGAAACGGCTCGACGGGAAAGACGTTCCCTTGGGTCGGGGGACAGAATATAGGCAGAATATAGGACACCCAGAAAAATCCCGGAAATTTCTTGACGGCAGCTAAAATGTGAACAAATGTTTACTTTTGCTATGACGCAGGCACGTAAGACAGTAGTATCGAGGGATGAGACAGGGGTGTATCATTGCATGAGCCGCTGTGTTCGGCGGGCGTTTCTGTGCGGTCTGGATTCCTACACGGGGAAGAACTACGAGCACCGTCGGGAATGGGTGCAGAGCCGTTTGAAGGAGCTGTCGGGACTCTTTGGAGTTGAGGTGTTTTCTTACGCGATTATGCTCTAAGTCCCGCCGTAGGGAAGTGAGCAAGGCGAACCGGGGTCGAATCATTTGCACGTCGTCTTGCGAACCCGTCCAGACTGGGTGGAGAGCTGGAGCGGGGACGAGGTAGCGGAACGCTGGTGCCGATTGTTCCGGGGCAAGGCGGCGATCCAAGCCGGGAAGGCTTTCGACGAACTCAAGTTTGAGCGGATACGCAAGGACCCGGAACAAGTGGCAACCTGCCGGGAACGGCTAAAAGACCTGAGCTGGTTCATGCGCTGCCTGAACGAGCCTCTGGCGCGTCGGGCGAACCGGGAGGACCGCTGCACGGGACGTTTTTGGGAAGGGCGTTTCAAGTGTCAGCGCTTGATGGATGAGGGAGCCATTCTGGCTTGCATGGCGTATGTCGATCTGAATCCGGTTCGGGCGAGAATGGCCGATGGGCTGGAAGACAGTTGCTTCACGAGTGTCTACGACCGGGTGATCGCCCGTAGGGCTAAGGAGCGACTGGAGAGGCTGGGGGAGGTGCACAATCCAACCCCGGCGCAGAAGCGGGAGATCGCGCGTGAGGAGAAGCGCCGTCATCAAAGCCAGTGGCTGGTCTCCCTGGAGGGCGAGGGGAGTGCCTTTCGCGGGATGGACGAGGAAACCTATTTGAGCTTGGTGGAATGGACGGGTCGCAATATCCGGGTGGATAAACCGGGCTACATCCCGGTGGACTTGGAAAAGGTGCTGGACCGGTTTGAGTTGGACGCCGCCGAGTGGGCGAAGAACGTGGCAGCCTACGGCAGTCTCTTCCACCGAATCGCCGGTCGCGCCGAGCAGTTGGCGGCCTACGCCCGGCGGAAGGGCCAGAATTGGTTTCGGGGAAGAGGCGGCGGCGAGAGTCTGTACCGCTGCGGGAAGAAAGCAGCGTAAGAGAAGGATTTTTCGGCTGCCCCGGCGGCTTTCCGGGGATCGGGGGAGC
>CAZDRT010000017.1:0-26179 GCA_964507815.1 uncultured Puniceicoccaceae bacterium | reverse complement strand
CAGCGCCCGGTTTTCGCATCGGAAGGAAATGTTGCGGATCGCCTCAGAGGTTCAGTGTGAACGGGAAATTCCGGGTTCTCGAAAGTGGGCGCTGAAGCAACCCACCCACTTTGGCCGCCCAATTATGCAGTCTCAGCCCGCTGAAAGCAGCCGACTGAAGACAATGCTACGCCGTGGCGCGGCAGCCGGCCTCCCTCAACCGATGGAATAACATCCCATTGCAAAATCGCGGGGCTTTACGATTTATCACCCCGCAGTTGGCGGAGCATTTCGTAAACGGCGATTCCGACGCTGGTCGCGAGGTTGATCGAGCGCAGGTCCGGGCGGGGGTGGGGGATCCTGAGGCTCCGGTCCGGTCCGAGTTGGCGGTGTACTTCCTCCGGGCAGCCGTGGCCCTCGTTCCCGAAGAGCAGGGTGTCGCCCGGGGCGAAGGAAACGTCCCAGAAGGAGCGCGTCGCCCGGGTGGTGAAGAGCCAGGTGCGGCGGTGACCCTCCGTCTCGTGGAAACTCTCCCAGTCGGGGTGCTCCCGCAGATCGAGGGATTTCCAGTAGTCCATGCCGCTGCGCCGCAGGTGCCGGTCGGAGATGACGAAGCCGAGGGGATGGATCAGATGGAGGCGCGCGCCGGTGATCGCGCAGAGCCTGCCGACGTTTCCGGTGTTCTGCGGGATTTCCGGTCGGAGCAGGGCCACGTGGAGCAGGGGCTCAGTCATCGAGAACGCGCGCGCCGTCGTTGTCGGCGGCGAGGTTGGCGAGGCGGCAGGGAATGTCGTTGCCACGGTAAACATTCTCCATGGCCTCGCGGACGGCCAGTCCGTGATCGACCGGTGTCGCGCAGACCACGCTGGAGCCGCTGCCGCTGAGCCACCCGGCGTAGGCCCCCGCGCGGACCCCCGCCTCGATCGCCTCATCGACGAACGGGTTCAACGCCCGGCGGAAGGGTTGGTGGATGCGGTCGGCGGTCGTGCCCCGGAGGCGTTCGTAGTCCCCCTTGGCGAAGGCTGCGACCAGATAGGCGAGGCCGTTGAGGCTGGAGACGACCTCCGGAAAGGCCAGAGACTCGGGCAGGACGGCCCGGGCGTCGGGCGTTCGGACGCGGATATCGGGCGAGGCGACGACAAAGGCGAGGCGGTCCTCGACCGGGAAGCGAAACGAGTCGAGGTAATCGCCGTCGGTCGGATCGACCCGCGCAACGCAGAATCCGCCCCTGACCAGGGCGCAGACGTTGTCGGGAGCATTGTCGAGCCGGGCGAGATGGCGGATCGCCCCGTGCGACTCGAAAGGGGTGCCGTGCAAATGGTTGAGGGCGAGAAATACGCCGCCGAGGACCGTCGCACTCGATCCGAGGCCCCTCTCCGGAGGGATTTCGCCCCAGATTTCGAAGTCGAACCCGAAGGGAGCGGCTCCCGTCTCCGAGAAAAAAGAGTCGGCGGCGCGGGCGACCATCTCCTCCAGTCCGGCGGCGTCGCCGCCGACCGTGCGGACCGCTCCGTCTTCGCGGGTCGTCAGCCGGCAGAAATTGTAGAGGGAGAGTCCGACGCTCAGGGTGTCGAAACCCGGTCCGCAGTTCGAGGTCGAGGCGGGCAGCCTCAGTTCAACGGTTCGTTCGTCCATGGCCTTATCCTTGTCGCTGGAAATCGCGCAGAGCCCGGTTCGTCTCGCGCTCGGCCTCCTTCCGTTTCAGTGTTTCGCGTTTGTCGTGCAGTTTCTTCCCGGAGGCGATGGCGATTTCGATCTTCGCGCGACCGCGGCGGAAGTAGAGGCGGAGCGGGATTACGGTTTTCCCGCCCATTTGCACGGCATCCCGGAGATTGCGGATTTCCTTCTTGTGGAGGAGGAGCTTGCGGGGACGGCGGGGCGGGTGGTTGTTCTCGTTGCCGAAGGAGTATTCGTCGATGTGGGCGTGGTAGAGAACGGGCTCGCCCTTGTCGATCCGAACGAAGGCGTCCTGGATCTGCGCCTTCCCCTGGCGGGCGGACTTGACCTCGGTGCCCTGGAGGACCAGGCCCGCCTCCATCTTCTCGTGGATGTGGTAGTCGTGCGCCGCCCGGCGGTTGCGGATTTCGACGGGTGCGGGCTTCTTGTTGGCGCGGGACACGATGCGGAGTTCGAACCGGGAGAAAAATAAAGCGGGCTCGCCCCGCTTTGCCGCCGGGACCCTGCCGGAGCAACCCGGACGGGTGCCGGTCAGGCTTTTTCTTCTTCCGGATCGAAGAGTTGGTAGCTGATCTTCTCGTCGATGATCTCCCGGAGGACGATGTCCTCGGGGTCAAGACGTTCGAGGGACTCGACAAGCGGCTTGAGTCCGCTCTTGAGCTGTTTCACGCGGCGGGACACCACGTTGACCAGAATATTCGGGTCCGGAATCTTCTTGCGGGCGGCTTTCAGGTAATCGTCTCTCACGGTGGATCGTAGGTTGGAATTTGCGAAAAGAATGAATCATGGATCAAAATTTCCAAATGGCAAGCACGGAATTTTCATTTGCGACGGATTGGGTGGCGGATTCGTGGAAACGGCTCTCGCCGTTCCTCTCCGGACTCGATTCTCCGGATGGGGCGAACCAATTCCGGATTTTTTTCCGCTTTTGCTTGATGCCGGTTCCGAACACCTTCTTATAGGGGGTTTTCGCCATTTTCATGCTTCTCTTCTCGGCCATCCTCGTGATTTTCGCCGGTGCCCTGTTCGTACCGGTGGTTTCCCGCCGGGGGATGGGTCCGGGGGCGCTTTTTATCGCGGTCCCGCCGTTGGTGGCTTTCGTCCTGGTGGCCGTTGTGTGGGTGACGTCCGGATACGGCACCGATCCCTTTCGGATTTCATGGGAGTGGTTTCCGGCTCTCGGCGTGAGCTTCGATTTGCGGCTCGACGGACTCTCGGCGCTGATGGCGCTGCTGGTCACCGGAATCGGGTTGCTGGTGTCCGTTTATTCGGCGGGCTACATGAAGGGGCACCCGCAGTACGGGCGGTTCGGGCTCTTCTTGCTCTTGTTCATGGGGTCGATGGTGGGGCTCGTCCTTTCCGACAACCTGATCCTGCTTTTCGTTTTCTGGGAGCTGACCAGCATCACCTCCTACCTTCTCATCGGCTTCAACCACGAGGAAGAGGGAGCGCGGAAAAACGCGCTCCAGGCCCTCCTGGTAACCGGTTTCGGGGCGGTGGCGATGCTGGCCGGGTTCGTTTTGATCGGTATGGAGACCGGGACCTACCTGCTTTCGGAACTGGGTGAATACTCTTCAATCCTGACCGGGTCGCCGTTTTACCCGGCGATCGTCACTCTCGTTTTGCTGGGCGCTTTCACGAAGAGCGCCCAGGTGCCGTTCCACTTCTGGCTGCCGAACGCGATGGTGGCTCCGACACCGGTCAGCACGTTTCTACACTCGGCGACGATGGTCAAGGCCGGGGTGTTCCTGCTGGCCGTTCTGACTCCGGCTCTCGGCGGCACGCTTCTCTGGAACGGTCTTCTGATCGGATTCGGGGGCGCCACTTTTCTGACGGCGGTGGTCCTCGGACTCTTCCAGCCCGATCTCAAGAAGATTCTCGCCTACACCACGCTCGGGGTGCTCGGGCTGCTGACGATGCTCCTCGGCGTGGGCACGGAGCTGGCCTTCGAGGCGATGGTCCTCTTCCTGCTCGGCCACGCCCTCTACAAGGCCTGTCTCTTCATGACCTCGGGGGCGATCGACCACGAGGCCGGCACCCGGGATGTCACCATCCTCCGGGGGCTCCGGCGGGCGATGCCGGTCACGATGATCGCGGCTGTTCTGGCCGCTCTGTCCATGTCGGGCTTTCCGCCCTTCCTCGGTTTCATCGGCAAGGAGTACGTCTATAAGGCGGGGCTCGCGGCGACGGGCCTCCCGATGGTCGCCCTGCCGGTCGCCTTCGTCGGCAATTTCATCATGATGGCGCTGGCCCTGAAGGCCGGAGTTTCGCCGTTTTTCGGGAAACCGGCGGAGAACCTTCCCAAGCATCCCCACGAGGCCCCCTGGTCGATGTGGATCGGACCTCTCTTGCTGGGGATTCTGGGACTGGCCTTCGGGCTGTTCCCGGGGTTCGTCTCCCACGTGATCATCGGGGCGGCGGCCTCGACCATCGCGGGAGAGACGCTGGACCTGCACGTCAAGCTATGGCACGGCCTGAACGTGGCGCTCTTCATCAGTGGCGTCACCCTGGCGGCGGGCATTTTTCTCTACAGCGGACGGCGGTTCTTCTGGCGGCGGCACGAGGCCTTCAACTCCTTTTGGCGTCCGCGGGGAGCGGAGGCCGTTTACGACCACCTTTTCGCGGGAATCATCCGCTTCGCCAAGTGGCAGACCAAGCGCCTCCAGTCCGGTTATCTCCACCGGTACGTGTTCATCATCGCGGTGTCCACCATCGGATTGGTGGGCTGGGGCTTCTGGGCCTTCGACAGTTTCCCCGGTCTCCCCGCCGGTCTGATCCCGCCCGATCTTCTGTTCGCCGGTTTGATCGTCGCGTTGATGGTCGCGACCGTCGCTGCGGTGATCACCACGAACCGGATCACCGCCCTGGTCTGCCTCGGAGTCGTCGGCTTCGGGATCGCCCTGCTCTTCGTGTACTTCGGGGCGCCGGATCTCGCGATCACGCAGCTGATGGTGGAGACGCTGACCGTCGTTCTCCTGATGTTCGCCATCTACCGGCTTCCCGCGATGCGCCTGCTTTCGAGTAAGCGGACCCGCTCCCGCGACGCGGTCCTCGCCGCCGTTTTCGGCTTGTTCGTGACCGGCCTCGTCATGGTCGCCACGGCGATCCAAGTCGATCTACCGATCTCGGGGAAATTGACGGAGATGAGCTACACCGAGGCCCACGGTCGCGATATCGTGAACGTCATACTGGTGGATTTCCGCGCGTTGGACACCTTGGGCGAGATCACGGTGATCGCCGTGGCGGCGCTGGGGATATCGGCGATGATCGCCCGGAGGCCGCGGCGCGAAAAGGAGTCGGAGCGATGAATTCCTTCATTCTATGCCAGGCGGGAAAGCTCTTGTTTCCGGCGTTGCTCGTTCTCTCGGTCATCGAACTCTACAGAGGGCACAATCTCCCCGGGGGTGGCTTCATCGGCGGCTTGATGGCTTCCATCGCGTTCATCCTGCTGGGACTCGGGGTCTCGATGGAGGAGGCGGCCCGGCGGCTGCGGGTGCGTCCTGTCACGCTGTTGTATGTCGGGCTCGGGATCGCCGTTCTGAGCGGTGTTCCCGGGTTTTTCGTGGCCAAGGGATTCATGGACGGGCTCTGGCTGCCGGAGTTCCATCTCCCGCTGCTCGGTGGGGTGCATCTGGGAACGCCCCTGCTCTTCGATGTGGGGGTGTATCTCGCCGTGATCGGGTTCTCCCTGGAGACCGTGTTCAGCCTGGCGGTTCTCGCCGAGCCCGACGAGGAGGAGGAACCGTCATGATCGAGATCATGCTCGCTCTCCTGATCGGACTCTTGTTCGGCACGGGGCTCTACTGTCTGCTCCGGCGGAGTCTGGTGAAGCTGGTTTTCGGCCTCATCCTTCTCAGCCAGGGGGCCAACCTCCTTGTCTTTACGGCCGGCGGGCTGTTGGCGGGGCGGCCTCCTTTGATCGCCAAGGGCTCGATTGTTCCGGACGCCGCCGTGGCGGATCCCCTGCCGCAGGCGATGGTCCTGACCGCGATCGTGATCGGTTTCGGGTTGGTCGCTTTTTTCGTCGCCCTGGTCCACCGGGCTCACGAAGCGGTGGGCACCGATGACATCAACTCTTTCGACCAGACCGACACATGAATGGACTGGTCATGGTTCTTCCGTTGTTGATTCCGCTCATCGGCGCGGTTCTCCTGCTCGCGGCCGGGCGGTCGCTGCGGTTCCAGCGAGGGGGGGCGGTGGTCATCGCCTCGGCCCTGATGGCCGCGGCGGTTTGGCTGACCGCGGAGGTGGACGCGCGCGGCGTGATCGCGATCCAGATCGGCGACTGGCCCGCGCCCTTCGGGATCACTCTCGTCGCCGACCGGCTCAGCGCGATCATGGTCGCGGTTTCGGCCCTGATGGGCCTCGCCGTCGGGATCTTCGCGGTCGCCGACATCGACGATAGGCGCGTGCGGCGGCGATTCTTTCCGGTTTTCTTCGTTCTCTTGTTCGGGGTCAACGGGGCTTTCCTGACCGGTGATCTGTTCAACCTCTATGTCTGGTTCGAGGTGATGCTCATCGCCTCGTTCGTTCTCATCGCCCTCGGCGGTGAGAAGGACGAGTTGGAGGGCGCGATCAAGTACGTGAGCTTGAACCTGTTCTCCTCCGTCCTCTTTCTCTCGGCGATCGGCATCCTCTATGGCGAGGTGGGAACGCTCAACATGGCCGATCTCGCGGTCAAGCTGGACAATTACCCGGCGGTGGAGTTGATCGTGGGCACTTCGATGCTTCTTCTGGTCGCCTTTTGCATCAAGGCGGCCATGTTTCCGTTTTTCTTCTGGCTGCCGGCCTCCTACCACACTCCTCCGGCGGCGGTTTCGGCGATCTTCGCCGGGCTGCTGACCAAGGTCGGGGTGTATGCGTTGATCCGCTCCCAAACGCTGATATTCCGGTCGATCTTCGACGAAGTACAGTTTCTGCTGATCGCGCTGGCCGTGTTGACCATGATCACCGGCGTTCTCGGGGCCGCGCGGCATTTCGAAATGCGGCGGATTCTTTCCTTCCACATCGTGAGCCAGATCGGGTACATGGTTTTGGCTCTCGCGTTCATGACTCCGCTCGCCCTCGCCGCCGCCATTTTCTACGTGGTCCACCACATTATCGTGAAGACGAATTTGTTCCTCGTCAGCGGGATCGTCCTGCACAAGAAGGGCTCCGCCGATTTGGCCCGGATCGGCGGATTATACAAAAGCGCGCCTTGGCTCGCCGCGCTCTTTTTCATACCGGCGTTTTCGCTCGGAGGCATTCCGCCGCTTTCCGGCTTCTGGGCGAAGTTCGCCGTCGTGCGGAGCGGTCTCGAAGTGGGGGAGTGGGTCGCCGTGGGGGCCGCCCTTTTCGTCGGAGTCCTCACGATTTTTTCGATGACCAAAATATGGGGGGAGGCTTTTTGGAAGGCGCAGCCGGAGGCCATGGGAGACTTTGTCCCCACGGATCGCCGGTCCCCGGGATGGATGGTCGTTCCCGTGGTGGTTCTGGCGGTTTTCACCATGGGGATCGGACTTTTCGGGAACGCTCTATTTGCCTATTCGGAAAGGGCGGCGGAGCAACTCTTCGACAACCACGAGTATATTTCCACCGTCTTGCCGAAGGCGGGAGCAGGGGAGGGGCCATGAAGCGGGTTTTAGCGTCGGTGAATTTCTTCTTCTTCTACGTCAAGGAGATCCTGCTCTCGAATTTGCGGGTGGCGCACGACGTGCTCACCCCGCGGCACCGGATGAAACCGGGAATAATCGCGGTGGATGTCAGCGACATGACCGAATGGCAGATCTTTTTCATGTCGAATCTCATCACAATGACGCCGGGGACGCTCGGGCTGACGGTCAGCCGCGATCACGAGATTCTTTACATTCACGCCATGTATATCGATGGCTCGACCGAGGAACTCGCGCAATCCTTGCGCGAGAATTACGGAAGGAGGGTGAAACGTGTTTTCTGAATCGACCGACTCCGTTTTCGCCGTGGCCTGGGTGATCGTTGACATAGCCTTTCTCGCGGCTCTGATCCCCATCCTTTTCCGGATCATCCGAGGGCCGACCATCTTTGATCGGATCGTAGCCCTCGATCTTTTCGCGGGTGTCTGTCTTGGCATC
Source organism: uncultured Puniceicoccaceae bacterium (assembly GCA_964507815.1). GTDB lineage: Bacteria > Verrucomicrobiota > Verrucomicrobiia > Opitutales > Puniceicoccaceae > Puniceicoccus. The sequence continues at coordinate 18,434 of CAZDRT010000017.1, read as the reverse complement.
ATCGTCGCGTTGTCGATCCGGTTTGATCAGCCGGTTTTTCTCGAGGTGGCTTTCATCATCGCGCTGGTCGGCTTTCTCGGTACCGTCGCCCTGGCTCGATATCTGGAAAGAGGAGGGGAGCAATGAGTGTTCTGATCTCGGTTTTCATGGTGATCGGGGCGTTGTTTTGTCTGGTGGCGGCGATCGGGATTTTCCGCATGCCCGACCTCTACATGCGGATGCACGCGGCCACGAAGGCGGGTGCGTTCGGCGGGTCTCTCCTGGTTCTGGCGGCGGCTCTCCATTTCGGCACCCCCCGCGCGGCGGTAATGGCGGTCTTGATCATAGTCTTTTTCTACTTCACCGCCCCGATAGCGGCCCAGGTCTTCGGCCTGGCCGCCTACCGAAGGGGGGTTCCCCTGTGGGAAAAGTCCAAGGTAGATAAACTAAAAGAAACCCTTTCCTGCCACGACGACGGCCCACCGGAAAAACGATCGAAACCTCCGAAGCAGGACGATAAAAAGTAAAAATCATGGTAAATGATTGAATATTTAAAAAATTTATGGGCCGGACCCAAAAAAGGTTGACAACGATTATTCCGTCTGGTGGGGTGGGGTGGTTATGCGACGGGAACTGAATTGAAACTATTATGAGACGTAAAAGACTGAAAATTGTTGGGCAGAAAGCTTATTACCATTTGATGAGCCGGACCGTGGACGGGGAGGCTTTGTTTGGGGATGGGGAGCGCGAGGTGTTTCGTCGGATGATCTGGCAGGTGTCGGATTTTTGCGGAGTGCGCGTGATTACCTATGCCGTTATGAAGAACCACTTCCACCTTTTTGTCGAGGTGCCGGAGAAGGTGGATGTTTCCGATGAGGAGTTGGTGCGGCGGTATCGGGTGCTCTACCCGGTGCCCACGCCGTGGCAGCCGATGCCGCCGGATGTGCTCGCGCGCCATCTGAAAGAGAACACTCTGGACGGGAGGTTCTTGCGAGAGTCGTTGATACGGCGGATGGGGGATGTTTCGGAGCTGATGAAGACGTTGAAGCAACGGTTTTCGATGTGGTTTAACCGCTCCCGGGAGCGGTTTGGGCCGGTGTGGTCGGATCGGTTCAAGAGTGTCCTCGTCGAGGGAGATTTAAAGGCGCTGCGAACGGTCGCGGCTTATATCGACCTGAACGCCGTGCGGGCCGGGCTGGTGTCCGATCCGAAGGATTACCGGTTCTGCGGATATGCCGAAGCGCTGGCAGGGGGGGAGGCGGCCCGGGATGGGCTGCGACTCCTGGACCGGGATCTGGCGGGGTATCGGGAAACGCTTTTCGGGGCGGGGAGCGCGGTCAAGGAAGGTAAGGAATCGATCTCCCGCGCGGAAGCGCTGGCGGTTCTGAAGGCGAAGGGGAAGCTGCCCCTCCGGGTGTTGCTGCGGTGCCGGGTCCGGTATCTGACAGAGGGCAAGGTGCTGGGGTCGCCGGAATTCGTGGCGGAGCAGTTGGCACGGGAGAAGGCCGTGCGGAAGAAGCCCGGCCTGCCGAAGCCGATGACAGGGGCCGATTGGGACGGGTTGACCGTCGGAAAGGCATGCGGGAAGGATCGCTTCGCTTGAGCGCGACGGGGGCGGGAATCCTCGGGAGGCTTGTGCTTTTCGGGCTGAGCGCTTGGCCGAGTCCGAAAACCACCTGTTTTCAGGGGAAACAGTCCCTCCCGAGGGCGATTACGCTGTTTTTCGACCTTCGTGAGAAACGAAGAAGAGCGAGCGGGGTCGCACGACTAAAGTCATGCGACTACGGGGATGGTTCGACCCGGCAAGGGCGTGATCGCCCAACAACACCGGTGCCGGGATTTCCTTACCGGCCTTGTTTCAACGATGAGGGTTGCGTTACTGGTTGTTTCAGCATTCTTCGAGCATCGTGCGGGCCGAATGTGGGGCGGCAGAGCCAACCCCACTACGGAAGAGTTCGTTCGTGGACGTGAATTCAATTGTGGGACCATTGACAATTCATGTCGGTTGAACTTGCGCTTTCCGTAATTTCTCGTCCAGAAAAGTGAATGAATGTTTTCGGAGGAATTCTGCTGATCTGGGCGGTCGGGGCGTTGGCCCCGTGGCTCGTCGGGCGGTTTCCCAAGGCAACTCCCTGGATTCTGGCAGCCGTTCCGACCGGTCTCTTTGTTTGCTTTCTCGCCGGGTTGGGCGGGGAAACCATCCGGTGGAGTCTGGAGTGGTATCCGTCCCTCCACGCATCGCTCGATTTCCGGATCGACGGTCTGTCGCGTCTGATGGCGCTGTTGGTGACCGGGATCGGAGCGCTCGTGCTGCTCTATGCGAACGGTTACCTGGCCGGGCACAGGGATCTCGGGAGATTTCTGGTCGCCTTGACCGGATTCATGGGATCGATGCTCGGGTTGGTGCTGGCCGACAATCTGATCCTCCTCTTCGTCTTTTGGGAACTCACCAGCATTTCCTCCTATTTCTTGATCGGGTTCTATCACGAGTCCCTTGAGTCTCGTAAAAAGGCGTTGCAAGCCCTGCTGGTAACCGGGCTGGGCGGGTTGGCTCTCCTGGCCGGGCTGGTTCTGCTCGGGGCGGGGACCGGTGAATGGACGCTGACCGGGCTGACCTCCGGAGAGGTTGATTTCCGGGAGCATCCTTTCTACACCGCCGCGCTGATCCTGGTTTTAATCGGGGCCTTTACGAAGTCGGCGCAGTTTCCGTTTCATTTTTGGCTGCCGAACGCGATGGCCGCTCCGACTCCAGTCAGCGCCTACCTACACTCGGCGACGATGGTCAAGGCCGGGGTTTTTCTCCTCGCGGCGCTGGCTCCGGTCCTCGGGGGGACGGCTCTCTGGGAGGTGGTTCTTGTCTGTGTCGGAGGATTCACGTTTTTCCTCGGTGCGGTCCGGGGACTGTTTCAGACCGACCTGAAGGCCATTCTCGCCTACACGACGATCAGTGTTCTTGGTCTCCTCGTCATGCTGCTCGGCCTGGATTTTGAAATGGCGGCCCAGTCGGCGGTCCTTTTCCTGCTCGGGCACGCCCTCTACAAGGGGGCGCTTTTCATGGTCGCGGGGAATCTCGACCACGAAACCGGCACGCGCGACGTGACCCGTCTCCACGGGCTCCGCAAGGTCATGCCATTCACCGCGCTGGCGGCAGGGTTGGCCGCGCTCTCCAAGGCCGGATTTCCGCCGCTTTTCGGTTTTGTCGGCAAGGAGTATGTGTACAAGACCGGAGTGGCGATCGGCGACCTGACTCCGCTGTTTCTGGGACTGGCGGTGGTCGGAAACGCGTTTCTTTTCGCCCTCGCGTTCAAAGTCGGTGTTCATCCGTTCTGGAGCAAAGGGAAGGCGGACACCCCGAAACACCCGCACGAAGGTCCCTTCTTTCTCTGGATCGGTCCACTTGTCCTCGGGGCGACCGGCTTGCTGATCGGTCTCTTTCCGGGGACTTTGGAGAGGCCCTTGGTCGAGCCGGCGGTGGCGACGATTCTCAACCAGCCGGTCTCGTTGAAATTGGCGCTCTGGCATGGGTTCAATCTGCCTCTTCTGCTCAGCGCGGTGACGCTCCTGCTGGGTATCGTCGTTTACCGGAGCCGCCGGATTCTCTGGCGGGTGGCGAAGGATCCGCGAGTTTGGATCATCGAGGCGGCCGGGGTATATGACCGTGTGCTGGCCGGGCTCCTGGCCTTTTCCAAGTGGCAGACGCGGGTTCTGCAGAACGGGAAACTCCGCGTGTACCTGCTGGTCATCCTCTCCTCGGTCGTCCTCCTGGCCGCGTGGAAATTGCGTTCGTTTACGCGGCTGCCAGTCAACTCCCTCGATATCGGCGCTCCGATCCACATCGTCGCGCTCGTGATCCTTATGGCCGCCGCCACGGTTCTCGTGTTGATCACCAATGTGAAAACCAATGCATTGCTCGGGTTCGGTATCGTTGGATTCGGGATCGCCCTGCTTTTCGCGTATTTCGGCGCGCCGGACCTGGCGATCACCCAGATCGTGGTGGAGACGCTTACCCTTCTTCTTCTGTTTCTGATCATCGCCCGGCTTCCGGAGTTGCGGAGGATCTCCCGGCCGCGGACGATTTGGTTCGACGCCGGCTTCTCGGCGGTGGTCGGGGTTCTGGTGTTCGCACTGGTCCTGAAGGCGGATCTCGTCCAACTCGCTCCGTCGATTTCAGCTCAATTGGGTGAATGGAGCTACCCGCTCGCCAAGGGGAGGAACGTGGTCAATGTCATCCTCGTCGATTTCCGGGCGATGGACACGTTCGGCGAGGTCATGGTGATCGTGATCGCAGCCCTCGGGGTGGGGATTCTCATGAAACAAGGGAGGAAGGGAGGATGAGTTCCGCGATCCTCGCCGCCGCCGCGCGTTTCATCGCGCCGGTAATCTTCGTCGTCTCGTTGATTCTGCTCTACCGGGGGCACAACCTGCCGGGAGGGGGATTTATCGGAGGGCTGATCGCCTCGACCGCGATTCTGCTACGGGATTTCGCCACGGCGGAGAATTCGCCGATGATACCCGGGCAGGTGGAATGCCCCGCCGACCGGGAGAAAAAGCCGATGGCGGTGCTCCTGATGACCGCCGGATTGGCGCTTGCGGGTTGCAGCGCCCTGCTGCCCGTTTTCTTCGGCGATCCGTTTTTCACCGGTTACTGGCTGCCGTCGTTTTCGCTTCCCCTGCTCGGGAAGGTGCATCTGGGAACGCCGCTGGTTTTCGATGTAGGCGTTTACCTGGCGGTGATCGGATTCGTCGTGCACTCGGCCCGCAGTCTCATGGATGATTCGGAGTCGGATGAAGAAAAGGAGGGCGCATGGAACTGATTCTCGCGCTCTTCATCGGATTCCTTTTCGCGGCGGCGACGTTCTGCCTGCTGCGAAGGAGTGTTTTCCGGCTTGTCCTCGGGATCATGATTCTCGGGCAGGCGGCCAATCTGCTGGTCTTCACCTCCGGCGGGCTCACCAAGGGGGATCCGCCCATCATACCCGGCGACCAGACGGTGCTTTCGCCCGGGGCGGCCGATCCGCTTCCGCAGGCGCTTGTCCTGACCGCTATCGTCATCGGCTTTGGCGTGATCGCCTTCACCATCGCGCTTCTTCAGCGGGCGGCGCGTTCGGTCGGGTCGGATGACTTGAACGAGTTCAACCAGACGGAGGGCAAGCCGTGAACGCCATTGTCCTTCCGCTGATCATCCCCCTTGCCGCCGCGCTCGCCGGCCTGGTCGCGCCGTCGCGGCGGCCGGTGCAGAACGCCATCGGGATAACCGGATCGATCGCGCTTCTGATCGCCTGCGGGTGGCTGTTCGCTTCGGCGGCTTCGGGCGAAGTCTCCGCTCTCTCGCTCGGGTCCTGGATCGCGCCTTTTGGAATCGTTCTCGTGCTCGATCTGACCTCGGCAATCTTCCTTCTGGTCTGTTCGTTCACGGGCCTGGCCGTGAGCCTGTTCGGCGTTCTCCACCGTCTCGGCGATCCTCTGGAGCGGTGGTATTTTCCGCTGCAGAATTTCCTATTGGTCGGGGTTAACGGCGCGTTCCTCACCGGGGATTTGTTCAACCTCTTTGTCTGGTTCGAGGTCATGTTGATCTCCTCCTTCGTTCTCATGGTCGTCGGAGGGAGGCGCGGGCAGCTCGAAGGGGGAGTGAAGTATGTGGTCATGAACCTGGTCGCCTCGGCGCTCTTCCTGGCGGGCGTCGGTCTGATCTACGCGAAGGCGGGGAGCCTCAATCTGGCCGATCTGTCGCTGCTCGTCCGCGAGGGAGGGGATTCCGCGGCTTTCATCCGCGGCGGGGTGGCCCTGGTCTTCGGAGCCTTCGGGGTCAAGGCGGGGTTGTTTCCCCTCTTTTTCTGGCTGCCGGCATCCTACCACACCCCGGCGCCCATCGTGACCGCGCTCTTCGCCGGTTTGCTCACGAAGGTCGGGATCTACTCATTTCTCCGCGTAGCCACGCTTCTGGTCGGGGATGATTTCGCGGCTTGGCAGAACCTGTTTCTCTGGATCGCTGCCCTCACGATGATCACCGGGGTTCTGGGGGCCGCCGCGCAGTTCGAGATGCGGAAGATTCTCTCCTTCCACATCATCAGCCAGGTCGGCTATCTGCTGGCCGGGTTGGCCATGTTCACGCCGCTCGGGCTGGCGGCGGGAATTTTCTACTTCGTGCATAACAATCTCGCGAAAACGAATCTCCTGCTGGTCTCGGCCTGGGTGGAGCACCGGCGGGGCACTGTCGATCTCGCGAAAATCGGCGGGCTTTACCGGGCTTCGATCGGTTGCAGCCTCGTGTTTCTTGTTTCCGCCCTCGCTCTGGCCGGAATTCCGCCTCTGAGCGGTTTCTGGGCGAAGTTGGGAATCGTGCGGGCCGGGATCGACGGAGGATTTTACTGGCTGGTCGCCGCCGCGCTGGCGGTCGGAATGATGACTCTGTTTTCGATGACCAAGATATGGGGCGAGGCCTTTTGGAAGGCGGCCCCTGGGAAGGCGGTCCCGGGCGGTGGCGAGGGGCTTCCAGAAGGAGGCGAACCGGTCGTCTCCGGGTGGATCTCCCTGTCTCCGATGACATTGGTCGTGGCGGCGATCATCGGGTTGAGCTTGTTCGGAGAACCGGTCTTCGAGTGGTCGATCGCGGCGGCGGGGCAATTGCTGGATCCGTCCGCTTACGTCGAATCCGTTCTACAGCTGGAGGATAATCGATGAAAAGAATCTTCGGGATAGCGCGCTTTTTGCTCTTCTATGTGAAAGAGGTGGTCATTGCGAATCTGCAGATCGCCGCCCAGATTCTCCTTCCCGGGCGCGATGGGCGGAACCCCCGTTTTTTGGCGGTCTCGGTCGAAGGCTTGAACGACCGCCAGCTTCTCATCGTCACCAACTTGATCACGATGACTCCGGGCACTCTCTCGTTCGATGTCTCACCGGATCGTCGGACGGTTCTGATCCACCAACTGATTTCGACCTCCCCGGCCGGGGAAGCCCGCCGTCGGCTCGAGACCGATTACATCGAGCGTGTCCGCGAAATTTTCTGAACGCCATGATTCCCCTCGAAACCGCTCTCGCCATCGGAAAGGTCCTCCTCGTCGCGGCTCTCGCCGTCGGGGGGTGGCGCCTTTTACGGGGGCCGTCCATCACCGACCGGGTGGTCGCCCTTGATTTGATCGCCGGAGTCGTCCTCTCGTTCGCGCTGATCGTCGCACTGGAGAGCGGTCGGTCGCTCTTCGTAACGGTTTCTCTCGCCATCTCGGTCGTGTCCTTCATCGGCACGATCGCGATCGCAAGGCATATGGAGAAAGGGGGTGGGCGATGATCGAAACGTTGGTTTCGCTGCTCGTCCTCATCGGCTGCGGTTTCGCCCTGATCGCCGCCATCGGAGTGGTGCGGTTCCCCGATTGCTACTGCCGGCTCCATGCCGCGACCAAGGCCGGTGCCTTCGGGGGATCGCTACTGGCCGTCGCGGTGGGCCTGCGGTTCTCCGATTGGGGGACGTGGATCGAGATTCTGCTACTCATCGCACTATTCTACACCACGATGCCGGTCGCCGCCCACTTGATCGCCCGTGCCTCGCGCCGGGCCGGCATCGCCCCCGCCCGGGGGACGGATACGGGTGTACTGGAGAAATTCGACGAAGGGAGATAGACAGTAGCGCGGGGAGGATTTCCCGCGCCACCGCGTTCAGGGGAAACCGCTCAGCGCCAGGAACTTTCCTGCCCCACCTTCAGGCCCTGCTTGCGGGCGAATTCGAGGTTCTTCCCGACGAGTTCGATGCGCTGGCGGGTGCATGCGCCGGTGGTGCGGGCGTCGGGCGGATGCCCGATCTCTACATGCGGATGCACGCCGCGACCAAGGCGGGGGCGTTCGGGGGCTCCCTCCTTCTCGTCTCGGCCGCCCTCCACTTCGGCACCGTCCGGGCGGCGGTCATGGCGTTGCTGATCATCGCGTTCTTCTACCTGACCGCTCCCGTCGCCGCCCAGGTGTTCGGTCTGGCGGCCTACAAAAGAGGGGTCAGGCTCTGGAGCGAATCGCGTCACGACGCTCTGCGGGAGGTCATGGAGAAGGAGGTCGGCTCGGACGACGGAAATCATCCAACCACGTAGTCGCATGACTTCAGTCGTGCGATTCGGTGCTCCCCCCGGTGGTCGCGGGGCTTGCCCCTCGATCCGAAGGTGGCAGTGGCCGCGGACACCACCGAACCTCTCCGGACCGACACCGGGCATCCGTGGAAATCAGGGTCGTTGCCCCTGCCGCCGGTGTTCGGCAGTGATTTTTCGCCTCGTCTTTCGCCGGATCCTTCCCTAGTGGAATTGATTCATGAAAATTTCCCTGGGCACCGATCACGCGGGCTACCTTCACAAAGAGGCGATCAAACGCCATTTGGAAGAAACCGGTCACCATGTCGTCGATTTCGGCACCAACTCGACCGAGGATGTCGATTACCCGGATTTCATCCGCCCGGCCGCCGAGGCGGTTTCGTCGGGCGAGACGGATCTCGGAATCGTTCTCGGGGGCAGCGGTAACGGCGAGGCGATCACCGCGAACAAGGTGCCCGGCGTGCGGTGCGCCCTGTGCTGGAACGTGGCGACAGGCGAACTCGCCAAGCGGCACAACAACGCCAACGTGCTTTCCTTCGGGGCGAGGCAGACGCCGGTGGGCGAAACCCTCGCGATCATCGACGCCTGGTTGGCCGCCGAATTCGAGGGAGGCCGCCACCTCCGGCGCATCGAAAAGATCGAGAAAGACGGTTGATTTCTTTTCCGGCTTTGACACCGGCGGAAGTTCGGGCTTTCTAGTTCGATGATGAGCGAACCAATGCAGGCGAAAGAAGACGAAGAGGAGAAGCCGAAAGGCGGCGGGCTGGCCGAGATGGTCCAGAAACGCTTTCTCAAGGATCGGAAAATATTCCTCTGGGGGGAGGTCTCGGACGAATCGGCCCGCGATACGACCGAGAAACTTCTCTACCTCGAGGCGGATAAACCCGGCGAGGAGATTAAATTCTACATAAATACCCCCGGCGGCTCCATCACCGCCGGCATGGCCGTGTACGACACGATGAAGCTGATCTCCAGCCCGGTCACGGTGATCGTGACGGGGATGGCCGCCAGCATGGGCTCCATTCTCCTCTCCGGAGCGGAAAAGGGCCGTCGGTTCATCTACCCCCACGGGCGGGTCCTGATCCACCAGCCACTCATCAGTGGCCGTTTCATGGCCCCGGCGGTCGATATCAATATCCAGGCCCAGGAGATGGAGCGCATCCGCGACGAGCTGAACAAGATCCTCGCCGAAGCCTCGGGCAAGGACCTGGCCGAGATCGAGAAGGATACCGACCGCGACTTTTACCTGACGGCCGAGGAATCGATCGCCTACGGGTTGGTCGATAAGATCGTCACCGAGATCTGATTTCCGCCCGTCGTGAGCCTCTCCCTGCAGAAGTACCACGCGCTCGGCAACGACTATTTCGTTCTGGACCCGCTCGACGGGGACCTGCCGGATGCCGACGGGATTCGGCGCATCTGCCACCGCAACTTCGGGATGGGCTCGGACGGGATTCTCTATGGGCCACTGCCGTCAGCGTCGGCCGATTTCCGGTTGCGCATCCTCAATCCCGACGGGAGCGAGGCCGAAAAGAGCGGGAACGGACTCCGGATTTTCTGCCGGTTCCTCCACGACCGCGGGGAGGTCGGTGGCGATCCCTTTACGATCGAGACGGTCGGCGGGGTGGTCTCGGCGCGGGTTTACGATCCGTTGGACCGAATCGAGGTCGGGATGGGGCGCGTCTCCTTCCGCAGCGGCGACATTCCGGTCGTGGGCGCCTGGAGGGAGGTGCTCCGGGAAACCCTTGAGGCCAGCGGCGAAACGGTTGAATTTTCCGCGGCGACCATCGGAAATCCGCACTGCGTGGTCCTTCGGGAAACCGTTTCGGAAGACGAGGCGCGACGTCTCGGGCCGCACCTGGAAACACATCCGCTTTTTCCGAACCGGACGAACGTGCAGTTCCTGGAGGTGGTGGACCGCCGGACGATCCGTCTCGAGATTTGGGAAAGGGGCGCGGGCTACACCCTCGCCTCGGGGAGCAGCTCCAGCGCCGCCGCCGCGGTGGCCCGCCGCCTGGGATTGGTCGATGGCGATGTCCGGGTCCTCATGCCGGGCGGCGAACTCACCCTCGTCATCTCCGACGATTTCGCCGTACGCATGACCGGTCCGGTCCGCCGGATCGGCGGCCTCGACTACCTGCCGGACTGAACAACCGTTCCCGGGAGGGGGCAACCACAAGTGCGTGGAGGGAATACCGAAATTGATTTGATAATCGTGCGTGAGCCGAATTACGGCGGGAGGGCGGCTGTCCTCAGCCGCCGCGATACGTCGGAAAAGATCCGATGCACTTCCGAAAGATTCCCGCGCCGCCGAATTTATTCCGTGGCTTTCCATTCTCTTCCCCTCAATGCGGCGGCTCCCTAAGCCGATGGAATATCGGCCCATTTCAAAATCGCGGTGTTTTACGATTTTTCTCCACGCACTTGTGGTTACACCCCCGTCCACGAGAATCTTGGCTTCCACAATGCCCTTCTACGCTACTGATGTTGTGATCGGCGAAAACGCAAAAACTTCTGCCCAATTTGGGAACAGCTCTCTTAACTTGACGCACATGCCCCCGGGGGGGGGGTATCAAGCCCTCAGTCTCCATCGGGCAGAAGGTCTTCCCACTCCACATCCAGAGCCTTTCGCAGGCGGATCAGTGTCGTCGCCCGCGGATTGTAGCGCCCGGATTCGATCCGCTGCAGGTTGGTGATGTCCTGTCCATTCCCGCCCGTTCGGAAAGCTTTTCCTGGGTCAACTTCGCCGCAACCCGCTCGCGGCGGACGTTTTCCCCGATTTTATCCAAGATTTTTTTATCGCAGCCAGTTTCTGCTTCGGGTCTGCCCCAAATCCAAGCCGCCCAGCAAAAGGTTCAATTCGGCTTGGCTGAGTTCAACCACCGCATCTGTTGCCCGCGGCCAGGCAAAAGTGCCTTTCTCGAGCCGCTTCGCACAGACCCACAATCCGCTGCCGTCCCAAAACAAAATCTTGATCCGGTCACGGCGGCGATTGCCGAAGACAAAGAGATGCCCGCTGAGCGGATCCAGCTCGAGTTCGCCGACCACCAGGGCGTACAGTCCGTCGTAGCTTTTCCTCATGTCCGTCACCCCGCGGCCGAGGTGGATCTTCGTGGCAGGTCCGGGATTCAAGATGACGATTGATTCATCCCCCCACCATACCGCTAGCACTGCGGCGATGGTAGATGTCTTGAAAGAGCGTTTACCGTTAATCGAGCAACCTCGACTGGAGAGCCGGATGCGTTATGAGAATCGCATGTCCGGTTCGGAGGGAGGGGTGAGGTTCAATTCCTCATCCCTACCCCTATCCAGTAAAATTCACTCTGCCCTTAACTAAGTGCCATTCGGGCAAGCCCCGCGACCACGGGAAGGATGGAGCGTGGTCGGTCACGCGCGGGCCGCCCGTGAAACTCACGCCTCGTACCCGCCGAATTCCCCGACCGTCCGGAGGTGGCGCTCGAGCTGGTCGGCGAGCCGCAGCCGGGGATCGTCCGGGTGGATGGACAGGCGGAGGGACTTTCCGTGGTGGGCGGCTTTGCGAACCTGGCTCTGGTTCCACCGCCGGAGAAAGGCCGCCCGAACCGTCGTGTCGGCTTCGTAGCCGGTGAGCGGAAGCCTTTCGAAACGGGGCTTTCCCGCCGGCGAATCCGCCCGGTCGCGGACAGGCGGGCGGATGAGGCCGAAGGTGGTTTCAATCACCCGGAAAGGGGCGCGGGCGAGATCGTCCGGACGAATCGCCCCCAGCGCCCAGGCGGGGGGCACGTATAGCATCGGCGGCGGAAGGCCGTTGGCGGCGAACCAGGCGTGCGACCGGTGGAGCAGGGCGAGGATGCCGGCCGAATCCAGGGCGAGGTGCTCGGCCACGTTGCGCGAGAGGAAGGCGGCGTGGAGCCGGTGGCGCCATCCGCGCGGGGTGGTGCGGTGGCACCAACCGTGGGCGGCCAGAACGTGCCCCCGCCCGGCGAGCCGGCGGAGGCCTTCGATCTGGCCGTACGACCAGGGCTTGCCGGGAACGACGAGCAGGGTGATCGGCGGGATGCCGAGGTCGCCGAGCCATTCGAGAATCGATTCGACCCGGTCCATGGTTTCCGGCATTACGTCGTGGAGGCTAACAAGCGCCTTCATTCCTCATGCGGTCCGTGTTCAGCGGGTAGGCGTGTTTGGCCAGCACCTCCGCCCAGTGGCGGATCGTCGTCCGGTTGAACTCGACGGCCCCGTGCCGGGCGGACGCGGCTTTCTCCCGCCAGGTCGCGTCAGGGATTCGCCGGAGGGTTTCGAGGGTCTCGCCGAGGGTCTCGCCGGGCGGGAGGACAAAGAGACCCTCCCGGACGAAGGGCCAGTCGTGGATGCCCGCGTTGGCCGCCACGAGGGCCGGACGCCCGCGGGCCATGGCCTCCAGCGCGACCGTTCCGAAGGTCTCCAGTTTGGAGGGAAGCAGGAGCAGGTCGGACTCGTCGATGAGCCGGCGCACCGCCTCGCGGGAGAGCCAGCCAGTGAACCGGACGTTCGCGAGCGGGCGGGCGGTTCGCTCCAGGGATTCCCGCAGGGGGCCGTCGCCGCCGATGACGAACCGGATCTCCGGATGCCGGGCGGCCGCCGCCAGAATGCGGTCGATGTTTTTCTCGGGGGCGAGACGGCCCACGAAACAGGCCTGCCGGAGGCTTTCCGAAGGCGCGCCGAGGGATTGTTCCAGAAAGTTCAGGGCCAGGGGCGTACCGATGACGTCGAAGCGGCGGGCGCCCAGCTCGCCGACATCGGTTTCGAGTTTGGAGTTGTTGATCAGCACGCTACGGCTGTTCTCACAGAGGATGCGGTTGACCGTCCGCAGGAAGGCGTTGGCGAAGACGCGCGCGACCGGAGACCAGTAGATACGGGCGAGTTGCTCGAAGTCGGTGTGGAAGGCCGTCAGGAAAGCCGCGCCGGTTTGCCGGGCATGGTAGAGCCCCAGGAGGCCGAACGGTCCGGGAGTGATGGCCACCACGATGTGGGGGCGCAGCCCGCGGACGCCCGCGCTGATCCGGACAGGATTGGGCGGAACCAGTCGCTGGGTCGGGTCGCCCGGCATCGGGAGCGAGAGGAAAGCGTTATCCTTCCGGGGGAGGGGTTGAAAGATTTCGAGGGCCCGCACGTTGGGCGTGAGCTGCGCCCGGAGGTCGTGGTAGTAGGCCCCGGCTCCATTGCGTTCGGGCAGGGAGTCGGAGAAAAACGCGACCCGCAGTTCCGAGGCGGGGGAGTCCGCCACGATCGACGGTTCGGTGGTTTCCTGGGTTCTCGTTCGGGTCATGGGTGGGCGGAGCGCGTGACGCGCCGGGACGATGCGAGAATCTTGTCGTAATCCGGGAGGACGCGAGCTTCGAATCGCCGTTCGCCGGTGTCGGCCCCGTGCTTGTGCCGGCTCCGGTGGTTGGGGCGGAGAGCCTGGATTTCCCGGGTGAGCGTTTCCGACGGGGCGATCCGGAGAAGGCGCAGAGCGGATGCGATGGACGCGGCGGGGGCCTCTTTCAGATCGCTCAGATCGACAAAGGCCAGCCGCGGGTCGCCGGTCTCCGCCAGGGCCGCGAGAAGGGCGAAATCGTGGGCGAATATCTCCGCGAACCGCCGGGCGGTTCCGCTCCCGTCCGGATCGGTCCCGAAGGCTTTCCGGGCGGACTGGAGCGCGCTCAACTGCGAACTGAGGGCGGAGGCGGGCTCCCGCACGCAGACAATGCAGACCGCGCCGGGAAAGGCCTCGAGCAGGGCCGGTATCCAGGACCCGAAGGCGGCGTTTTTCGAAAGGATCCGCCTACCCGGCGGGGCTCCATACAGATGCTTCTGCAGGCAGCGGCGGTAGAGGTGGAGCAACTCGTTCCGACGGCGGGGGGGCAGGGTGTCGAAGCGGGCCAGCTCTTCGAGTTCAGGGGCGAAGGGAAAGGCCAGGAAGAGCAGGAAGCAGGCGCCGAACGGAAGAAGGGCGAGATAGTCCTCCTCCGGAGCGGAGAGATCGACGGCGTGGATCGCGTCGAAGTCGGCGGTCCGGCGCTTCAGGATCCATTCGACCGAACGCCGGACGGGCCGCCCGAGCGCGCGGTCCGCGGCGGCGAGCCCGCCCAGGCATTTGCGCTCGGTCACCGAGGGGGCGAGCAGGGCCTCCCACGTGCGGAAGGAACTGAACTGCTCCGGGTCGCCCGCCAGAACGCGGTGCAGGAAGGTCGTGCCGCTGCGGGGGATGCCTGTAATGAAAAGCGGCGCTTCGATGGCCACCCGCCGATCCCCCCGGAAAAAAAGGGCGTCGATCAGAAAACCGGTCCAGTGGATGAGCTGGACGGCGAGAAACGCGGGGTAGAGCAGAAGCAGAAAGGCCGCGCGCCGGAGACCCGTCGGGACGTCCGGATGCTTGCCCGGGAGGAAGGAGCGGAGCCACCACCGGAAATGAAGGAGAAGGCTTCTGAAAAAGGCCGGAAACATGAACGGATCCGCGTTATCGGTCGAAAACCAGGCGGCGCGAGAAGAAAAAGTTGAAGCAAAGCCCCGCCATGCCGCCGATCCACACCCCGAGGAGCGGGAGGGTGGCGGAGGCGGCGACCTGCCCCCCCATCTTTTGGCCGAGGGCCAGCACGAGGGTGAAAACGCCGAAGTTCAACGCCCCCCCAAGGCCGTGTACGCTGTAGTGGCGGAGCAGGCGATGCCAGAGCGCCCGGCCCGATTCGAGGTGGTGGAAGGTGAAATACCGGTTGAGAATATAGCCGACGGTCATGGCCACCGTGTAGGAAATCACCCGGCCGAGATAGACGTTCGCGCCCAGCGCCAGAAACAGATAGAGAAGACCCGCGTCGATAAGGGAGATGGTCACGCCGACGGTCGCGAAACGAACGAAGGTCGCGTTTGAGCCGGGGGATTTGGCTATTTTTTGAAACAGAATTCGCATGATTACAGCTCCGCCACCCCGTTTGACGGGCTCACGAAAGACCTGCCGGGGACTCAACGGGCGTGACCGTCAGCCGGGTTTTCATCGTCGAGGACGCCGGTTCGTCGGCGAAAAATTTCCCGGCCACCGGCGTGGTCTCGTCGGGGGTGATCCCGACCGCGCAGGCCACGAATCCGTCGTCGGTCAGAATACCGTTGGTCGGATCGAGTCCGATCCACCCGGCCCCGGGGAGATAGGTTTCGACCCATGCGTGCATGGCCTCGGCCCCGAGCATGTCTCCGGTTTCGAGGAGGTAACCGCTGACGAATCGCGCCGCGAACCCCTGTGCCCGCAGAATCCGCAGCGTGAAGGCCGCGAAATCCCGGCACGAACCCACTCCGCGGGCGCGGAGGTCGGCGGGGTCGAGGATTCCCGGTTCGTCCCTCGCTTCGTACCCGAAGGCTCCGTTCACGTTTCCGACCAGACCGGTCAGAAACGGCACGGTGTCGGATTCTCCGGGCAAAAAGTCTCGGGCGAGATCCGCCAGGGCCGGATCCCGGGTCGATTCGTCGTCGAGGTAGGGGGAGAGGATTCTCCGTTCGGGATCACTGTAGGCGACCGGTCGCCGGAGGGCGCTTTCGTCGAGCAGAAAATCGAAGGGATTCGCCCCCGAGCGCTCGACCCGCATCCGGTTGCAGACGACAAAGGATTCCGTCGGGCCGATCCATTCGAAGTGATGGACCGGATTTTCGTAGGCGTCCCATAGAAAACGCAGGCTTCCGCGGGGCGTCGCTTCGATGGACTGACGGAACCGGCGGAACCGGGGCGTCAGCCGGATCGCCTGCAGGGACAACGAGACCGGAATGGGGTAGTCGTAACGGGTTTCGTGAAAAACCTCGTAGTTCCGGGTCTCTCCGGTTAGCGGAAATTCTTCCATGGCTCCTCCGGAACCTCGGTCCGGTGCAGTTCGAAGCGTGCGAAAAGAAAGAAAAAATCGGAAAGCCGGTTGCCGAAGGCGAGGGCGGCGGCGGGCACCGGTTCGATCCGGTGGAGGGCCGCCATCCTCCGCTCCGCCCGCCGGAAGACGGTGCGGATCACATGGCACAGGGCGGCGGTCTCGCAGCCGCCGGGCAGGAGAAAGGACTTCGACGAATCGGCGACGGCGGCTTCCAACTCGTCGATCCACCGCTCCAGTTCGCCGGTTCGCTCCGGGTCGAAGGGATACTCCTCCTGAAAGGCCTCGGGAGCGGCCAACACGGTCATGAAAGCCATGAGATCGCGTTGCAGGGTCTGCAGGCGCGACTGCCAGGGATGGTCCGCCCCGAGCCGCACGCGGAGAAGGCCGACGAACGAGCACCCTTCGTCCACGGTGCCGTAGCATTCCACCCTTGGATCGTCCTTGGGGACGCGTGATCCGCCGATCAACTGGCAGGTCCCGGTATCGCCGGTTCGCGTGTAAACCCCTGAACGTTTCATAAACGCGGTCAGTCTTTCGAATCTTTCATCAATCAGTCAAGCGCTTCCCGGAAAGCGCCCCAAGCTCTCCGCCAATCCGCCCTCCCGGCTGTCGCGGAGCCAGACCCGGCGGAATTCCGAACGCAGAGCCGACAACTGCTCCCGGAGCCCCCTTTCGCCGGTCGCACTGGCTCCCGTGGCCTGGAGGCAGCGGAGGACGGCCCACCGGTTCATTTCCTTCGAAAGCCCGATGTCGGGGGAGAGATCGTCGGTCCGGATCCCGGCGAGTCGTTCGTCGGCCTCGCGGAGATTTTTTTCCGAAACGGTTTCCACCAGGTCCGCCAATTCGTCGGGCGCGGCGAAAAAGGCACGGTGGAGGAAGCTTTGGTTGTGGGTGGGAAAGGGGAGGAGTTCGTCGATCCTTCCGAGGTCGCATATGGCTTGTCCGTGGCCGCCGGGCTTGCCCGGATAAAAAAGCCCGTCGATGGCTTCGGGCAGATCCCGCGTTCCGCTACCGGAATCCCAGCCGGCCCGGCCCGCGAGCAGGAGTGGGGGAAAGAGCGATGCGGTGGACTGGTGGTGCCCGCCGTCGCCCCAACAGGTCAGGACCAGGCCGCGCGCTCCGAAGCGGGCACCCTGTTCGGCGGCGCTGCGGATGTTCTCGATGGCGTGGGGAAGGCGTCCCGCAAAGCTGTTCCAGGTGTTCGTCCCGGGCACGACCTGGAACCGGCCGCCGAATCCGGCGTCGGCGAGGATTCCGCACTGCCTGGCGTAGGGGTGGGAGGGGTGATAGCCCCAGATCGCCGGAACCACTCCGGCCGGCAACCGGGAAACCAGTTCCGGGCGCTCGAGGACGATGTCGGCCCAGAAAACAGGCTCTTTGCCGAGGTTCTCGGCGATGGCGAAGATTTTCCCGAGAAAGCCGAGATAGACCTCGTGCTTTCCCTCGCTCCCGGCCCGATCCCGGCTCCGCCCCTGGCCGAGTTCCCATGGCTCGTCGCCCCCGATGTTCGCCCTGCCGGAGCGATAGAGCGGCAGCACCTCCGAGAGAATCTCCGCGACGAATCGCTCACTCCCGCGTGAGGGGAAGAGGGTGGTGCCGCAATCCCTGCGCCCGGCGACCGGATGCTCGAAACCGTCCGGGCACTCGGCGAGATGGCGGTATTCCGGGTGCTTGAGCCAGCGCTCCATATGTCCGAAGCAGTTCTGGTTGGGCACCAGCTCGATGTGGTGGTCGCGGCAGTAATCGTCGAGCGTCCGGATTTCGTCGGGGGTCATCGGCGAGGCCTCCTCCCACACCGTCCGGTGCCTGGCGAAGGCGAACGTGTGTTCCGTGTAGAGTTGGAGCTGGTTGAACCGGAGAACCGCGAGCCAATCGACCAGCCGGAAGAGGAACTCCATGGTCGGTACCCGGCACCGGCTGATATCGAGCATGAAACCACGCTCGGGAAACAGGGGAACCTCCTCGATCCATCCGGGGGTCTCCGGCAGGGCGTTCCCGTCGCGGAGATCGGTCAGGCGGTTGAGCGCGTGGAAGCGTCCGGCCGCGTCCCCGGCTTCGATCCGCGGAGACGACGATCCACCGAAAAATATCCGAAAACCGCCCGCCGGAAGCCGTTCCGGCGGAGACGGAATGTCCCCGGGGGACCGGAGGGCGACGGGCGGAAAGATCATGGGGAAGGGTAGCCACCCGGTGGTCGCCCGGGCAAGGCGCAATGCTACGGATATTTCCCGCACCAGCGACCCTTCGCCGACCAAGAACGGATCGGATGGTCGAACGAACGGAAAGATCATCGGGCAAGGCCCGATGCTACGGATTTTTTTTTCTGCGGTCGGCTCTGTTTAGTGTTGCACCAGGGGGGATCTTCCAGGATTCTCGGGGCATGAGAATACGAAATCGGAATCGCCATAAATTGAGAATCAAACTCGGAGAAGGGGTGCGTGCTTACTACCACCTGATGAGCCGGACGGTGAACGGGGAGAAGTGGTTCGGACTGCGGGAGAAGGAGTACCTGCGGAAGCTGATCTGGCAGGTGGCCGAATTTTCCGGG
>CAZDRT010000016.1:356-26287 GCA_964507815.1 uncultured Puniceicoccaceae bacterium | reverse complement strand
AACGGTAGTCCTTCGGATCGTCGGCGAGCCCGGCCCGCACCCCGTTGAGATCAATATAGGCCGCCACCGTCCGCAGCGCCTTAAGATCGCCCTCCACCACCACGCTCTTGAACCGCTCCGCCCAGACCGGCCCGAACCGCTCCCGCGGCTTGTTGAACCACGTCGCGAACCGCTGCTTGATCGTCCTCATCAGCCACGACACATCGTGCATCCGCGCCAGAAGCTCCTCCCTTAACTCCTGGCCCCGCACCTCGTTTTTGGCGAGCAACTTGGCCAGGACCTCGGGGGTAAGCGGCTGCCAGGGAGTGGGTTCCGGATAGAGCAGCGCGAAGCGCCGGACAATCTCCTCATCGGACACCACCCGCTCGGGCGGCACCTCGGCCAGGATATGGAAATGGTTGTCCATCACCGCGTAGGTGATCACCCGCACCCCGGAAAACTCAGCCACCTGCCAGATTAACTTCCGCAGATACTCCTTCTCCCGCAGTCCGAACCACTTCTCCCCATTCACCGTCCGGCTCATCAGGTGGTAGTAAGCCCGAACCCCTTCTCCGAGCTTGATTCTCAATTTGGAACGTTTTCGATTTCGTACTTTCATGCCCCGGAAATTACAAAAAAATTGGCATGGAGCAATCGTAAAGTTTACAGAGAACAAATTTTTTTCCATCGGCGATGGCGCTAGGGCGTTCCAGTGAAAACAAGGACCGCAAGAGCGATGGCGATTCCGAGGGCCAGGAGGACCAGGGCGCGGCGTTCGGGGGGCGTCGATTGAAACATGGCCGAAATCCCGGATTACTTCCGGCTGGTCGAGTACACCCGCGGGACCCGCTTGGTCACGCTGCAGAAGACTTCCCAGGGAATCGAATCGGTCCATCGGCTGAAATCGGTGACGGTGATCTCGTTTTCGCCGTCCCTCCCGATCAGGACCGCCGTATCCCCCACCGCCGGTTCGGGAACCTCGGTGACATCGACGATGGTCTGGTCCATCGTCACCCGACCGAGAATCGGGCACCTGCGCCCGCCGACGAGCACGTGTCCGCGGTTGCCGGCGGCCGTGGGCAGGCCGTCTCCGTAGCCGGCGGTGAGTACGGCCGTCCGCGTCTCCCTTTCGGTGGTGAACGTGCGCCCGTAGCTGACCGGGGTGCCGGCCGGGAGGGTTTTGACGAGGCCGACCCGGGTGAAGAAACCGAAGACCGGCTCAATGGCCACGGAGCGGAAGAGGGAGTCCGCGTACGGGGAGACTCCGAATTGCAGAAGGCCGATCCGGACCGCGTTGAACGGACCGTCGCCGTCGAAGATCTCCGCACCGGCGCTGTTGTCGGCGTGGACGAGGAAATCCTCCGGCAGAGGTTGGGCCGCTTCGATGATTTCGAGAAAACGCCGCCTCTGGGTGCGGGTGAACTCGCGGGAGCCGACCGGATCCGAGTAGTGGGTGTAAATCCCGCGGAAACGAAGATGCCGGGCCGCCGCCACAGCCGCAAGCACCTCGCCGGCGCGGGTGTGCCACACCCCCATCCGTCCCATTCCGGTGTCGATGTTGACGTGGACATCCAGCGGGCCGCCGAATTTCCCGGCGGCGCGGTCGAAGCGGGCGACTTCCTCCCGCGAGGAGACGGTCGCGACCAGACCGAGCCGGACGAGGGCCTCCTCCTCCTCGGGCAGAACGGGACCGAGCACGAGTATCGGCCAGCCGCGCGCGATCTCCCGGAGGCGGCTGCCCTCCTCCACATTGGCCACCGCGAAGGCGTCCGCATCGGCCTGCATGAGGCGGGAGACGGTCTGGTGGAAGCCGTGGCCGTATGCGTCGGCCTTGACGACGGCCACGTAGCGGACGCCGGGCGGCAGGCTGTCGCGGATACGGAAGAGATTCCGCTCGAGAGCCCCGAGGTCGATTTCGGCCCAGCAGCGGTAGCGGCGGAAGGAGTTCATCGCGGTGAGGGAGCGGCGGGTTCCCATTCCCGGTAGGTGGTCGTGCCGGACTGGATGGGCTCCACCCGCCCGGTCGGCCGGAGGAATCCCGGAGAGTCGAGAAACGCGGTCAGTTCCGCGAACGGGGGCGGATCCACCGGAGCGAAATCCGCGGGCGGCACGACACCGGGGCGGTCGCCCAGGCGGAATCCGGGGAGCCCGCCGGTCCCGGGATCGCCCTCGACCACGGTCAAGTCCCCTTCGCATGGCGGTCCATCCCCGACCCGGAGCACGTTCCACGCCCCTTTCCGCCACGGGCTGACGAGGACGAAGGCGCGCAGATCGCGGGCGGCGATCAGGTGACGGGCGGTCCAGACCATGCCGGAGAACCGCAGGCGGAGAACTCCGTCGGCGGAACCTCCGAGCGCGCCCCAGGTCTCCAGCATCATCGCGAGGGAACGTAGCCCGAGCAGGGACCCCGGCCCGCCGCTGTAGATCCACGCCGCCAGATCACCGGGGCGCACTCCCGCATCTCCGAGCGCCCGCCCCAGAACGGCGGCGAGCGCCTCCACCGGGTTGCCCGTTTCCCCGGCCCGCGCGATCCAGGAACCGTCCCGGACGACGCCCGCGTCGATCCGTCCCGACTCGGCGGCGACGACGAGCCGGAACCCTTTCTCGCCCGGAGACGTCATTGATACTCGCGCCTCAGGTTGGTCGCGAGGATGCCCAGTTCCTCGCGATACTTCGCCACCGTCCGACGCGCGATCCGAAAGCCCTTTTCCTTCAAAACATCCACGATGGCCTGATCGCTGTACGGCTTGGCCGGGTCTTCGTTTTCGACGAGCTGCTGGATGCTTTCCTTCACGCTGCGGCTGGAGACCGACTCGCCGGTCTCCGTCTGGTAGCCGGCCGTGAAAAAATACTTGAGCGGAAATATGCCGTGCGGCGTGTCGATGTACTTGTTGGCGATGGCCCGGCTGACGGTTGTCTCGTGGACCTCGATGATGTCGGCGACCCGGCTCATGGTGAGCGGCTTCAGCCGGGAAATGCCGGACTCGAAAAACTCCCGCTGCAAGTCGAGCAACTGCCGGGCGATCCGTTCGACCGTCTGCTGGCGCTGCTCGATCGAATTCATCAGAAACCGTCCCGAGCGGATCTTCTCCCGCAGATACTCCCGGTCCTTTTTGGGGAGTTTTCCCTGCGCGATCAGTTCCTTGTAGAGACGACTGATCCGCAGCCGGGGAATGTAGTCGTTGTTGAGCACGACCTGCCACTTGCCCTCCTCGTCGCAGAAGACCTTCACATCGGGAACGATCACCCGGTTGTTGTCCTCGGCGAAACGGCGGCCCGGCGACGGATCGAGGGTGGCGATCTCTTCCAGCGCCCGGTGGATCGTATCGGTATCGACTCCGAACTTCCGGGCCAGCTCGGGGATTCTGCGGCGCAGGAGCAGCGGGTAGTGGTCGCGGAGAATGCGGGCGGCCAGGCTCTTTTCCTTGCCGGAAAACTCCAGTTGCACGAGCAGACACTCCCGGCGGTCCACCGCACCGATCCCGACGGGATCGAGGGAGAGAAGAAGCTCGCGCATCGCCTTCACCTTGGTCAGGGGCAGGTCCGCCGACAAAGCGATGTTTTCAACCTCGTCGTTGAGAAACCCGTCCCGGTCGAGGCTTCCGATGAGGAACTCGAGGGCCTTCTGCTCCAACTGATCCATTTCGGCCAGATCCGCCTGGGAGAAAAGGTGCTCCTGGAGAGAGGTTTCCCCGACAAACGAATCGAAAAAATGCTTCCGCCGCTCCTCGTCGTCGGAGGTCGTGGTGCGGGGGGCGGAATCCCCCCCCATCGAATCCCGCCAGCTCTCGTCGAGCCGGTTCAGGATGTCGAAGTCCTCCTTCTCGAAATCCATCTCCCCGTCCGGCTCGCCGTCGTCGCCGTTGTCGGAAACGGGTTCGTCGAGGCTGACGCCCTCCATGGGCAGTTCTTCGAGCGTGGGATTGATCTGCAACTCCTCCAGGATCGACGAGCGCAGTTCCATGGTCGGTGCCTGCAGGATCTTCAGGGACTGGCGCAGCTGCGGCGCCAGCACCATCGACTGGCTCTGTTTCTGAAGTTGCTGGAAACCTTGATCGGGCACGGTATGATTCTTGCTAGGGCGTTTGCGGTGGGAAGGCAAACGCAATCCCGTTTTCGGATGGAAAACCGCGGTGGTTGGGGAAGTGCCCGGCCTTGCGTTTGGTTCCACGATCCCGTAAGCACGGACCAATGGGCAAGAGACACATTCTGGTAACCAACGACGATGGCTTTGATTCGTTTTTTCTCCGGATCCTCGTTGACCGGCTTTTGGAGCGTTTCGCGGTCACCGTGGCCGCTCCCGATTCGGAAAAGAGCTGGATCGGACGGGGCATTTCCCGGCAGGGCAACGTCCGCGCCACCCCCGACGACTCGCTCGGGTGTCCGGGGTGGAGGATCGGAGGCACGCCGACGGATTGCGTGAACATCGCGCTCGAGCATCTGGTCCGGGAGCCCCCGGCCGCCGTGGTTTCGGGAATCAATCTGGGCTTCAACACCACCGTGCCGCTCATTCTCAGCTCCGGGACTGTCGCCGGCGCGCTCGAAGGCTCTTTCAGCGGACTTCCCGCCATCGCCTTCAGCAAAATCATTCCCCGCGAAATTTTCGAGGAAGTGCGCTCGCGGGACGGATTCGTCGAGGGCGACTACTTCGAGAGCCTGGAAAACTCGGCGGCCCACGCCTGCCGCATGGTCGCGGATCTGGTCGGCGGTCGCTGGCGGAACCGCCAGGGAGTCGTCCACAACGTCAATTTCCCGATCGGGGTGACCGCCGATACTCCGGTCCTGCGCACCGTCCCGGTGAACATGAAGATGGCGGGTCTTTTCGAACGGAAGGGCGGGGACTTCGTCTTCCGTTACCGGCCGGGCTCGATGCCCGAGGACCGGCCGGGCACCGACATCCGGGCTCTCGAGGAAGGCAATATCAGCCATTCCCTCATCGATTTCACCCTGTTGGGCGTTCCGGAGTCGTAGGGGTGGTTTCCGCTTGTGCCCGCGGGTGAAAACGGAAAAGTTCGGAAAATGCGAGCGATAGGAAAGACGGTTCTTTGGGCGGTTCTGGTGCTCTGGTCCGCCCCGCCGGTTTCGGCTCTCGATCCCGCCGGGGTCGTCATTCTCGCGAACGCCGCCGATCCGGACTCCGTGGAACTGGCCGAGCACTACGCGCGGGCGCGGAGTATTCCCGCCGGAAACATCATCTCCCTTCCCATGCCGGAGAACGAGACCGTTTCCGGCATGGATTTCGTGGAAACGGTCTGGGATCCGCTTCTCGAGGAGTTGATCGGGGCGGAGTGGATCAGCGGGTCTTTCCGGTCCGGCCGCGACGACTACACCCGGCGCAGGGTGTCGGTGTACGGGCATCGGATC
The DNA here is from genome assembly GCA_964507815.1 of uncultured Puniceicoccaceae bacterium. Taxonomy (GTDB): domain Bacteria; phylum Verrucomicrobiota; class Verrucomicrobiia; order Opitutales; family Puniceicoccaceae; genus Puniceicoccus. Next base: position 20,944 of record CAZDRT010000016.1, on the reverse strand, counting down.
GAGGCTCTGGTTCTCTGCAAGGGCGTGCCCCTGCGGGTCGCTCACGAGGATCTGTTTTTTTCCGAGGCCGACGCCAAGAGACTGCCGCAGCCGTTCCAGACGACCCGGAGTTCCGTCGATTCGGAACTCGCCCTTTTGCCGTTGTCGGGTCATCCGATGGCCGGGCCGATCCGCAACCCGGTTTACGAGCGGAAAGATCCGCCCGGCTTCGCCATGGAGAGGATTGTCCGCGTCTCCCGTCTCGATGGGCCGACCTACGCGTCGGCGAAGCGGCTGGTGGATTCGGCTCTGGAGGCCGAAGCCAAGGGCCTTCGCGGCCGTGCCTACGTCGATATCGGAGGTCCCCACAAGAACGGGGACGCCTGGCTCGAAGAAGTGGCGGAAATTCTGGAGGGGACGGACTATCCCCTCGACGTGGACCGGGGGCGGCCGGTCGTCGCCGCGTCGGCGCGGTTCGACGCGCCCGCCCTGTATTTCGGGTGGTACACGCGCTCGATCGCCGGGGTGTGGAAGGATCTCAGCCTATCGGTTCCCCCGGGCGCGGTCGCCTTCCACATCCACAGTTTCTCGGCGAGCACCCTGCGCAAGCGCGACCGGGGTTGGTCGGGCCCGCTCGTCGCCCGCGGCGTCGCGGCGACCGTCGGAAACGTGTACGAGCCCTACCTCGAAGGAACCCACAATCCGGTTCTTTTCCTCGACTCTCTCCTCTCCGGAAAAACCCTCGTCGAGGCGGCCGTGCGCGGCAACCGTTTCTTCAGCTGGCAGACCGTTCTGATCGGCGACCCGCTGTACCGACCTTTCGCCCTCGACCTCGAACAACAGCTCGAACAGGTCGCTCCGACCGAACCCTTCGCCCAGTACGCGGTCATCCGGGAGTTGAATCGGATCCGGCGGGAGGATGGGCTGGAAGCCGCCGCTGAGTACGGCAGACGGAGCTTCCGCCGGACCCCCGGCTTCGCCCTCGGACTGGAGGCGGCCCGGCTGCTTCGGGAGGACGGCCGCGCCGACGAGGCCCTCGATCTGCTCGCCCCCTTCCGGCACTCGACCACCGCCGCGCCCGACGAGATCGCGGTCCTGGTGGAGATCGCGCTCTTCTTCGACCGGCTGGGCGATACGGCCAGCGCGCTGCGGCTGCTCTCCGGACTGGCGGATTCGCCCGGCGCGCCCCTGGTCCTCCAGCTGTCGATTCTGGAAAAGGCCCGCGAAGTCAGCCAAAGGGCGGGCTCGTTTTTGAAAGCGGAGGAATTCCGACAGGAGATCGAGCGCCGCAAGCCCCCTGAGGAGGGGGCGGACGACAACAAGTAGCCGGCGGACCTACCAATTTCCGATATCGTCGCCCGTGCCGTCGGTGCGGTCCGGGCCGACCGACCACACGTCGTAGCCTTTGTTGCTCCGGGTTCCGGGGAACTGATAGCGGTAGGGGTTATTCCACGGGTCCTCCGGGATCGCGTCCAGGTATGGTCCGCGCCAGTCGTCGGTGCCGGAGGGTTTGTTGACCAGGGCATCGAGCCCTTCGGCGGACGAAGGATAGTTCCCCGTATCGAGCCGGTAGGCGGCCAGGCCGGTGCGGGCGGTCTCGGCGACGAAAATTTTGGCGACCTTTTCCTGTCCGCCGCTGAAGAGGCCTTCGACGTTGGTCAGAACCACGCCGACCAACAGAGCGAGCAGGGCGATGGCCATGAGAACTTCGAGAAGGGTGAAGCCGGAATTGGCGCGGGTGGTCCGGCGGTGCGGGGAATTGGGCAAGGTTTTCTTCATCGACCATGGATATTGGGCGATTCGGGCCTCCGGGCAAGCCCGCACTTGGGCGCGGGTGTAATCCCAAGTGCGGAGAGAAAAAATCGCCCGGCAACGCGATTTTCGAATGGTACCGTCTTTCTCGATTGAGAGCGGGCGGCTGTCCTCGACCGCCGCATTGCTCGCGGCTGCCTGAAAAAACGGGGTGGAGGAGGGCGGCGTTCACATGCCGGGGAATCCGCCGGGGAGACCGGCCCCGCCTTTTCCTCCGCCCATCCGGCGCATCATTTTCTCCGGATCCTTGCCCTTCATCTTTTTCATCATCTTCCGCATCTGCCCGAACTGCTTGAGCAGCTGGTTGACGTCGCGGACGTGGGTGCCCGAGCCGCCCGCGATCCGCATCCTCCGCCGGCCGTTGATCAGGTTCGGGTTGGCGCGCTCGACCGGGGTCATGGAGAGGATGATCGCCTCGGTGCGGACCATTTTCGCGTTCTCGTCCTCGCCGATCTCGACCCCGCTCATGCCCGGCAGCATCTTCATGATGGAGCCGAGGGAGCCCATTTTTTTGACCTGGCGCATCTGGTTGAGCATGTCGTCCAGGTTGAAGTCGGCTTTGCGGAGCTTTTTGGCCATCCGGTCGGCCTCGTCCTGATCGACCGATTCCTGGGCCTTTTCGACGAGGGAGACCACATCGCCCATGCCGAGGATGCGGGAGGCCATGCGGTCGGGGTGGAAGACCTCCAGGGCGTCCATCTTCTCGCCGGTGCCGACGAATTTGATCGGGACCCCGGTCAGGCTCTTCATGGAGAGGGCGGCCCCGCCCCGGGCGTCGCCGTCGAGTTTGGTCAGGATGATCCCGGTCAGCGAGGTGGCCTCGTGGAAGGTTTTGGAGACGTTGACGGCCTCCTGCCCGAGGGCGCTGTCGGCCACGAGAAAAACCTCTTCCGGGGCGATCCTGTCCTTCAGCTCGGAAACCTCCCGCACCAGGTCGTCGTCGATCTGCAGCCGGCCGGCCGTGTCGAAAAGGATGGCGTCGCAGCCCTCGGCGAGGAGCTTTTTTTCCCCCTCGCGGGCGATCTTCAGCACTTTTTTCTGATCGCGCTCGGAGTAAACGGGAAAGCCGCCCTCGCGGCCGAGGGTCTCCAACTGGTCGATGGCCGCCGGGCGGTAAACATCGCAGGCGACCAGGCCCGGCCGGAGCCCCTTCTTCCGCAGGTGGAGGGCGAGCTTGGCCGTGGTCGTCGTCTTTCCGGAGCCGTGGAGACCGACGAGGAGGATGCGCAGAGGCCGTTTCGCACTGATTTCAGCCGTATCGTGCCCGAGGAGTTCGACCAGCTCGTCGTTGATGATCTTGACGATCTGCTGTCCGGGTGTGACGGACCGGGCGACCTCGACCCCGGCGCTTTTCCCGCGGACCCGTTCGACGAACTCGCGGGCCACCCGGAAGTGGACATCGGCGGAGAGCAGCGCGGAGCGCACCTCCTTCAGGGCCTCGGCAGTGTTTTCCTCGGTCAGGCGGCCGACCCCGCGGATATTCCGCAGGGCCTTGCTCATTCGGTCGGTCAGGCTTTCGAACATGATGAGGTCGAGGAAAGCGACGGAAGGCGGGCGGGACAATCCGAAAGAGGAAGGCGAGGAGTCCTGGGGTGTAACCACAAGTGCGTGGAGGGAATACCGAAATTGATTCGATAATCGCACGATTCCATCGATTTCGCTCCCCGGACCCGTGCTCACCCATCCCTCCGCGCGCCAAACTTCCGTAAATTCGGCTGGCCAGATCAATGTCCCGGGTGTTGTCTGTTTCGGAATAAAGAGGACAATGAATGCGATTGGAATCGATATCGGAGGCTCGCGGATCAAGGCGGCGGCGGTGGATCTGGAAGCCGGTTGCACGGCGACCAAACGGTTGCGGATGGATACGCCGAATCCTTCGACGCCGCAGGCGGTTCTCGACGCCTGTGTCGAGGTGGTTCGGCCCTTCGGCGATCTTTCCCCGGTCGGCGTCGGGTTCCCGGGGGTGATCCGGGACGGAGTGGTTCTCACATCGGAGAACCTGCACAAGGATTGGATCGGTTTCGAGTTGGAGAAATCCCTCTCCGAGCAAATCGGGCGTCCGGTCGCGGCCCTCAATGACGCGGATGCGGCGGGTGTCGCCGAAATCCGTTTCGGGGCCGGACGTGGGGTCTCCGGCACGGTCGTTCTCCTCACGGTGGGCACGGGACTGGGGTCGGCGGTTTTCACGGACGGGCATTTGCTGCGGAATACGGAGTTCGGGAGAATGTTCTTCGGGCGGGAGTGCGAGGCCGAGGCGTATGTCGCGGATCCGGGCCGGGAAAGAGACGGCCTCGACGATGCGGAGTGGGCGGCGCGTTTCGAGGAAGTCCTGGCAATGATCGAGAAGCTCTATTGGCCGCGGTTGATCATCGTCGGCGGGGGAGGTGCCAAAAATTTCGACGAGGTCCGCGGTCGTATCCGCACCCGGGCCGAGCTGCGCCATGCCGAGGCGAAGAACAAAGCGGGCATCATCGGTGCGGCGCTCTGGGCGGCTGGTCGGTAGAAAAAGATTCCCAAACCAGAAGTTATTTCATCGGCCATGCGGTCCGGGTGGGTGTAACTACAAGTGCGTGGACTTCACCTGGCAATTGCAGCCATTTTTGTGAGAAAACCACGGAAAGGTTCAGGGGAGCGCGGTGCTTTAGCCCGCGTTTTCGGTGCGTTCTTGTGCTTACGTTCGCAGGCTGAAGCGCTGCGCTCCCAAAGTCCGAAGAAAATGGGATCGGTTCGTTCCAAAACTCCCCGCACTTGTGGTTACACCCCTTCCGGGTCGGCACCCGAGATTGCGCTTGTCCTCCGGCCCCGCCTGCGGTTTCCTCCAGCCTTTTTTCCAATGATCAAGCGCACACACAACTGCGGCGAGCTGCGCAAGGACGCGGCCGGTGTTTCCGTTGTTCTCGCGGGGTGGATCGATTCCGTCCGCGACCACGGGGGAGTTCTTTTTGTTGACCTGCGGGACCGCGAGGGGGTGACCCAGGTGGTTTTCCACCCGGGCGACCGGACGATCGACGAGGCTCTCGCCCACTTTAAGCCGGAGTCGGTCCTCGAGGTCGAGGGGGAGGTCGTCCTCCGGGATCCGGGTACCGTCAACCCGCGGATGGCCACCGGCGAGGTCGAGGTTTCGGCGGCCCGGGTCGAGCTGCTCAACCGGGCGAAGACCCCCCCGTTCCCGCTCGAGGATGAGAAGGCCGACAAGGTGAACGAGGATTTGCGGCTCCGCTACCGGTACATGGACCTCCGCCGCCCCCGCAATCTCGGCGTGCTGCGGCTCCGGCACCGGGCCAGCCAGGCCGTCCGTTCTTATCTGGACGGCGAGGGTTTCGTCGAGGTGGAGACCCCCACGCTGTTCAAGAGCACCCCGGAGGGGGCCCGCGAGTTTCTCGTGCCGAGCCGCCTGAACCCGAACGAGTACTACGCCCTCGTCCAGTCCCCCCAGCAGTACAAGCAAATGCTCATGGTGGCCGGGGTGGAGCGCTACTTCCAGCTCGCCCGCTGCTTCCGCGACGAGGACCAGCGCGCCGACCGGCAGCCGGAGTTCACCCAGATCGATCTGGAGATGTCGTTCATCGACCGCGAGGATATCTACGCGCTCGTCGAGGGGCTGATGAAAGCCGTCTGGAAGGAGACCCTCGGGGTCGGGATCGAGACCCCGTTTCCCCGGCTGTCCTATCGGGAGGTCATGAACCGGTTCGGCAGCGACAAGCCCGACACCCGGTTTGCGATGGAGATCGTCGATTTTTCGGCGACTTTCGCCCAGTCCGGGTTCAAGGTGTTCGCCGGGGCGGTCGCCGGCGGCGGAGTGGTCAAGGCCCTCAACGCGAAGGGTTTGGCCGACCTGACCCAGGGCGAGCTGAAAGCGCTCGAGGAGGCCGCGCGGTCCCTCGGGGCGAAGGGGCTCGCCTTCATCAAGGTCGAGAAGGGCGAGTGGAAATCGCCCATTCTCAAGTTTCTCTCCGACGCGGAGAAAGAAGCACTGCGCGACGGGCTGGCGATGGAGGAGGGCGATGTCGTCTTTTTCGCGGCCGGCGAGTGGGAGACCGCCGCGACCATTCTCGGGCGGGTCCGGCTCGATGCCGCGAAACTTCTGGAGAAACGGGAGAGGCTCCGCCGCGATCCGCGCGACTACCGCTTTCTCTGGGTCGTGGATTTCCCCCTCATGCTCTTCGACGAGGAGGCGGGGCGCTACGTGGCCACCCACCACCCGTTCACCTCGCCGGTCGAGGAGGACGTGACCCTGCTCGACTCCGATCCGAAGGCGGTTCGCGGGCAGCACTACGACCTGGTCCTCAACGGGGTGGAGCTGGGCGGGGGGAGCATCCGTATCCACAACCCGGACCTGCAGAAGAAGGTCTTCGAGGACGTCCTCGGGCTCCCGCAGGAAGTGGTCGCCGAGCGCTTCGGCTACATGCTGGAGGCGTTCTCCTACGGCGCCCCGCCCCACGGGGGAATCGCCTTCGGGCTCGACCGGCTGGTAGCCGTCCTCGCCGAACGACCGAGCATCCGCGACGTCATCGCGTTTCCGAAGACCCAGAAAGGACAGGATCTCATGGCGGCCGCCCCCTCCCCGGTCAGCGAAAAGCAGCTCCGCGACCTGCACATCCGCAACGTGGAGCCGGTGGTGGAATAGATTTCCGTGCTATTGAGGGTTGACCCGTTCGCCGAAGGGCTTCCATAACATACCGCTTTTTCCGAAATCACTCTTTCATGAAAACCATTGGAATTGTCTCAGCGACCGGCCTCCTCGCCGCTGCCTCCGCCGCCTCTGCGGCGGAGGGTGACAAGGTCTCGCCCTACGCGTACGAGATTCTGGAGATTTTCGGGATACCGATCACCAATTCCATGGTGACCAGTTGGGTGATTTCGCTGATTCTGATCGTGGCGGTCCGGCTCATGGTCGGGAAAATCTCCCTCGTCCCGTCCAAGGGGCAGGTTGTGATCGAGTCGATCGTGATCGGGTTGCGGGATCTGATCGAGCCCATCGTCGGCAAGCGGATGGTCGGGCCGACCTTCTGGCTGCTCGGGGGGTTGTTCACGTTCATACTCATCTCGAACTGGAGCGGCCTCATGCCCGGCGTGGGCACGCTCGGGCACGATACGATGAAGGTGCAGTTCGAGTCGGTGGAGCAGCAGGATATTTTCAACTCACTGCCGGAGGGATCCGAAGAGCGGCGCGAGATGCTGTCCGCCCTCCGGAAAGAAGGGCGGGTGCAGGATCACTTCAACTACTTCATCCGTCCCGCGAACGCCGATCTGAACATGACCTTCGCCCTTTCGACGGTGTCGATGGTGGCCTGGCTCTACTTTATTTTCGTCTATGTCGGGCCGAGGGGGGTCATCAAGGATCTTTTCGGGAACAAGGCGGACAAGGACGAGATGCCGGTGCCGATCTACTACATGCTGAGTGTGATTTTCATCGCCGTCGGCTTCATCGAAATCATTTCGATCATGTTCCGGCCGGTGTCGCTCTCCTTCCGCCTTTTCGGAAACATGTTCGGAGGGGAGAATCTCCTCACCAGCATGCACGGGATTTTCGCGGTCCTCCTCCCCATCCCTTTCTATTTCCTCGAAGTGCTGATCGGATTCGTCCAGGCACTTGTTTTCACCCTTCTGGTCGCCGTTTACATCGGTCTGATCTGCAACCACGGAGGCGAAGAGCACGGGCATTAGACAAAATTCAACCTTTCTCCGGCGGGACCGGTGCCAGGGGTAGCCAATCCCCACCGAGTGCCGGGCGTCGGGAAAAACGCTAAGAAACCAAAAACCAAACACCAAACATCATGATCGAAATATTCGCACAAATCACCGGAGACCTCGGAGCCGGTCTGACCGCAGCCCTCGGTTGCTTTGCGGCCGCCCTCGGGGTGGCCCTCATCGGCACCAAGGCCGTTGAATCCGTCGGGCGCAATCCCGGCGCTTCGACCAAGATCCTCGTCCAAAGCATCATCGGCATGGCGCTCGCCGAGGCGGTCGCTTTCTACGCGCTGTTTCTGTACCAAGGCTGATCCGGCCACCATCCGGTAACACCGAATTCGACGGCCGGGCGGCGGCGATCCGCCGCCCGCCGTCTCCTTTCCACCCATGCTCTCCCAGTTCCTGACGCACCTCACCCTCGCGGCCGCTCCGGCCGCCGACGGTACCACCGGCCCGGTCCAGACCCTCGTGCAGAAGTTCGGGCTCGATACGGGATTTTTCATCGGGCAGATGATCAATTTCCTGATCGTCGCCGCCCTTCTTTACTACTTCGCCTTCCGCCCCATTCTGCGGACGGTCGCCGAACGACAGAAGCAGATCGACGACGGCCTCCGCTACTCCGAGGAGATGAAGGCCAAGCTGGCCGACGCCGAGAAAAGCCACGAGGAGACCCTCCGCAAGGCGTCCCTCGAGGCGCAGGATATCCTCAAGGAAGCGAAGTCGCAGGCGACCGAACTCATCGAGACCAAATCAGCCGAAGCCCGCGCCAAGGCCGAGGACATCCTCCACCGGGGCGAGGAAGCGCTCGTCGCCGAGCGCAAGAAGATGCTCGACGAGGTCAGGAGCGAGGTCTCCCGGCTGGTCGTCGAGACCACCCGCAGGGTTCTCGACCGCGAACTCTCCGATTCCGAAAAGTCCTCCTTCAGCGACCGGGCCGCCCGGGAGCTGGCCGATTCCCTCCGCTAGAGCAACACACCGGTCATGCGCAGGAAGAATCCCCGAGCGAGAAAACTGGCCGTCCGGCTGTTGTCGATCTGCCGCGACGACGAGGGCCGCCTGTCCGAAGAGCGGATGCGCGAGGTCTTGGAGACCCTCCGTGCGAAACCGCCGAAGGACTATCGGGCGGTTCTCCACTATCTCGCCTTTCTGGCGGAGCGGGAGATCGCCGCCACCACCGCGCGCGTTCGCTCCGGCGGAGAACTCTCGCCCGAAAGCCTCGACCGCATCCGGGACAATTTCTCGGGGCGCTACGACTGTCCCCTGGCCGTCGAGAATCGGCGCGATCCCTCGCTCATCGCGGGGACGCGGGTTCAGGTCGGCGACGACGTTTTCGAAATTTCCATCCCCTCCCGCCTCGCCGATATCGGCGCGTCCTCCGGTTAACCCGATTTTCCATCCATTCCAGCAATCCATACCATGAGCAGTATCGTCGAACAGATCGAACAAGAGATTTCCAGCATCGGAACCTCGACCCGCGAAACCAACGTCGGGAACGTCCTCTCCATCGCCGACGGGGTCGCCCGGATCAGCGGACTCTCGAAGGTCATGTACAACGAGATGATCGAGTTCCCCGGCGGCGTTTACGGCATCGCCCTCAACCTGGAGGAGGATGAGGTCGGGGCCGTCGTCATGGGCGACCCCGCGAACATCCGCGAGGGCGACCCGGTCAAGACCACCGGTCGGCTCCTCTCCGTCCCGGTCGGCAAGGCCCTCCTCGGACGGGTCGTCGATGCCCTCGGCCAGCCCGTGGACGGCAAGGGAGCGATCGAGAGCGAAGACACCTTCCCCGTCGAGAAGATCGCCCCGGGGATCATCGCCCGCAAATCGGTGGACCAGCCCCTGCAGACCGGAATCATGGCCATCGACTCGATGATCCCGATCGGGCGCGGCCAGCGCGAGCTGATCATCGGCGACCGGCAGACCGGCAAGACGACCATCGCCATCGACACGATCATCAACCAGGCCAACATCAACCGGCAGGGCCTCGAGTCCGGCGATCCGGATTTCCGCCCCGTCTATTCGATCTACGTGGTCATCGGGCAGAAGAATTCGAACGTCGCCCGGACCATCAACGTCCTCGAAAAAGCCGGTGCCCTCGAGTACACGATCATCGTCTCGGCACCCGCCGCCGACAACCCGGCCAACCAATACCTCGCCCCCTTCTCGGGCGCGGCCATCGGCGAGTTCTTCATGCAGAACGGCATGGACGCGCTCATCGTGTACGACGACCTCTCCAAGCACGCCGTCGCCTACCGGCAGATCTCCCTCATCCTCAAGCGCCCCTCCGGGCGCGAGGCCTACCCGGGCGACGTCTTCTACCTGCACAGCCGGCTCCTCGAACGCTCGGCCCGGCTCGGTCCCGACTACGGCGACGGCTCCCTGACCGCCCTCCCCATCATTGAGACCCAGGCGGGGGATGTCTCGGCCTACATTCCGACGAACGTCATTTCGATTACCGACGGGCAGATCTTCCTCGAGACGGACCTCTTCAACCAGGGCATCCGCCCGGCGATCTCGGTCGGTCTCTCCGTTTCCCGTGTCGGCTCCGCCGCCCAGATCAAGGCCGCCAAACAGGTGGCCGGCAAGGTCAAGCTCGAGCTGGCCCAGTACCGCGAACTCGCCGCCTTCGCCCAGTTCGGCTCCGACCTCGACGCCAAGACCAAAGGCCAGCTCGACCGGGGCGCCCGGGTCGTCGAGGTCTTCAAGCAACCCGCCTTTTCCCCCAAGCCGGTCGAGGTGCAGGTCGCCATCCTCTGGGCCGTGCAAAACGCCTTCCTCGACGACATCGAAGTCGGGAAAATCCAAGAGGCCACCGCCGCCATCGAGGAGTTTCTCACCAACCGGAAGGCCGACCTTCTCGGGCGCATCCGATCCGAGGCGAAGCTCACCGACGAGATCACCGCCGATCTCAAAGCGGCGGTCGAAGACTGGAAACGCACCTTCGCCTGATCCCGGAAACTCCGCCCGCCGACTCCCACCTTTTGTAGCAGCAATCCATGGCCAACACCCGCGACATCCGCAACCGGATCAAGAGTGTCAAGAACACCGCCCAAATCACCCGGGCGATGCAGTTGGTCGCGGCTTCGAAGATGAAAAAAGCGCAGGCGCTCGCCGTGCGCGGACAGGATTATTCAAACCGTCTCCTCGCCGTGCTCGCGAACCTCTGCTGCCGCATCGACGAGGACGAGCAGCCCTGGCACCCGTTTTTGGAGCAACGCGAGGTCCGCCGCCGCGGGGTCCTGCTCGTCACCTCCGACCGCGGGCTCTGCGGGCCGCTCAACTCCAACCTTTTCCGGAAGATCACCACCCTCGAATCGGATCCGCCGATCCGGTGGTTCAACATCGGGCGCAAGGGCCGCCAGTTCCTGACCCGCACCCAGCGGGATCTGGCCGCCGACTTCACCGTCAGCGACGAGGCGGCCTACCCGGAGGTCCGCCCCATCGTCGAGGCGATGGTCAAGCAGTTCCGCGAAGGCGAGATCGATTCGATCGAAGTTCTCTTCCCGAAGTTCGTGAACACCCTGACCCAGGAGCCGCGGCTCACGCCGCTCGTGCCGCTGACCAACCTGCGCGACTTCGTCCGGGCGAACATGGAGGAGTTCGGCGAGGTCTCCGCCGACGAGCGCGAAATGATCTTCGAACCGAGCCCGGAGGAAGTGGTCTCCGAAATCCTCGACCTCTTCATCCGCAAATCCATCTACCAACGCATCCTCGACGCCAAGGCCTCCGAGCACAGCGCCCGGATGGTGGCCATGAAAGCCGCCACCGACAACGCCAAGAGCCTCGTCGATGACCTCACCCTCGAATACAACAAGGCCCGCCAGGCAGCCATCACGCAGGAGATTCTTGAGATTTCCGCGGCCACCTTCTTCAATTAAACCAATCCACTGACCCTCCCATGGAAAATATCGGAAAGATCGTTCAAGTGATCGGCCCCGTCGTCGATGTGAAATTCGACCGCGAAAACGTGCCGAAAATCTATCAGGCCCTGACCTCCACCTTCGAGGTGGGCGGCGAAGCGCACAGCGTCGTTCTCGAAGTGCAGCAGCACCTCGGGGAGGGGGTCGTCCGCACCGTCGCCATGTCCTCGACCGAGGGGCTGGTCCGCGGCGGCGACGCCACCGACACCGGTGATGCGATCACCGTCCCGGTCGGCCGGGGCGTGCTCGGACGGATCTTCAACGTGATCGGCGATCCGGTCGATGAGAAGGGCGAGGTCACCTACGAAAAGCGCAGCCCGATCCACCGCCAGGCTCCGGTCCTGACCGACCAGAGCGTCGAGGCGAACATCCTCGAGACCGGAATCAAGGTCATTGATCTCATCTGCCCCTTCGTCAAAGGCGGCAAGGTCGGCGCGTTCGGCGGAGCCGGGGTCGGCAAGACCGTCGTCATCATGGAGCTGATCAACAACATCGCCAAGGCGCACGGGGGGTTCTCGGTGTTCTGCGGGGTGGGGGAGCGCTCCCGCGAGGGCAACGACCTCTACCACGAAATGTCCGACGCCGGGGTCATCGACCAGGAGAACATCCCCAACTCCAAAGTCGCCCTGGTTTACGGCCAGATGAACGAGCCGCCCGGTGCCCGCATGAGGGTCGGCCTGAGCGGCCTGACCATGGCCGAATACTTCCGCGACGAGGAGAAGCAGGACGTCCTCCTCTTCGTCGATAACATCTTCCGTTTCTCGCAGGCCGGTTCCGAGGTTTCCGCCCTCCTGGGCCGGGCGCCCTCGGCGGTGGGCTACCAGCCGACCCTCTCCCAGGAGATGGGCAACCTCCAGGAGCGGATCACCTCGACCAAGCAGGGGTCGATCACCTCCTTCCAAGCGGTGTACGTCCCGGCCGACGACTTGACCGACCCCGCTCCGGCGAACACCTTCGCCCACCTTGATTCGACCATCGTCCTCGAGCGGCGGATCGCCGAACTCGGCATCTACCCGGCGGTCGATCCCCTCGGCTCCACCTCGAACGCCCTCGACCCGGCCATCATCGGCGAGGAGCACTTCCGGGTGGCCCGCGGCGTGCAGGATGTCCTCCAGCGCTACAAGGACCTGCAGGACATCATCGCCATCCTCGGGATCGACGAGCTTTCCGAAGAGGACAAGAAGACGGTCTTCCGCGCCCGGAAGATCCAAAAATATCTCTCCCAGCCCTTCCACGTGGCCGAGGTCTTCACCGGCTTCGCGGGCAAGTACGTCCCCGTGTCCGAGACGATCCGCGGCTTCCGCATGATCCTCGACGGCGAACTCGACCACCTCTCGGAAAACGACTTCGCCTACAAAGGCTCCATCGACGAGGCCATCGAGGCCGGCGAAGCCGCCAAGTAAGAGTCCCGATTCCATCCCCGGCATGAAGCTCTCCATCATCACCCCCGAAAAAATCGCCTACGAAGGCGAAGCCGATCACGTGGTGCTTGACACCGTGGACGGGGAAATCGGCATTCTGCCCGGGCACCTGCCGTTGGTGACGCTCCTCAAGGCGGGCGACATCCAGGTCGAGTTCGGCGGAAAGAAGGAGTACCTCGCCGTGGACAAAGGCTTCGCCGAAGTCGGCGACGACCGGATCCGTGTCATGACGGAGGCCGCCATCGACGTCGAAGAGATCGACCTCGATGCCGTGGCCCAGGCCGAGGAACGCGCCCGCCGCTTCCTCGCCGAGGCCGAGGGTCAGGAAGACCTCGACCCGCACGAACTGGAGCAAATGCACGGAAGCCTCCGCTTCGCCATCGCCCAGCGGCTCGCCAAAGGGCGGCGCGTTTGATTCGATTTCGGCGAGAGCCTTTTCGACAAAATTCATAACCGCTGATGTCATTTGAGTGTCTTCACTAACGCCAAGAAAGTTGACATACTACGATTCGTAGGCACATAGTGGTGTGATGAATCCGATAGATGTTTACTCAGTGCGAGACTTACGCAACCATTCATCCCGGCTAATAAAGGACGCTGAAGCGGGACATTTGTCCATCATCACGAAACGCGGGAAACCGGCCATCCTCGCGATTCCCTTTGCCGAGCAGGGCTTGCGTCTTGGGGTGGACAAAGACCTGGCCCTCCGGCTTTTTGAAAACGGCTCGATTACTTTGGCCAAAGCGGCTCGTATCGCTGGCCTGTCGGTCCCGGCCTTGATGGACTTACTCGCACGTTTCGACATTCCAACGGTGGACTATTCGGTCAGCGAGTTTGAGGATGAAGTCGCCCTCTGAGCGCAGGCCAGTCGTCGTGACCGACACCGGCCCGCTCATCGCCCTGTCCAGAAGCGGTCATCTCCGTTTGCTTGAGCTTCTATTTGGTGAGGTCATACTGCCCGAAAGCGTTTTTGGAGAACTTTGCTTGGAGCAATCGCTGCCGGGTAATGCCGCGCTGAAAGCCGCACTTTCCAAGACGGACAGTGCGTATCGCGTCCAACCCGCCCGTGAGGTCGAAGCTTGGTTAGCTGAATTACTCGACCCAGGTGAAGCGGAAGCCATCGCTATCGCCGCCGAGAATGACTACCTGCTCTTGATCGACGAACGCAAAGGACGGCGCGTCGCCCGCAAACAGGGTCTCCCCATCATCGGAACAGGTCGCATCCTCGTCGCCGGCAAGAAATATGGATACTTGGAAAATGTCCGCGAGTCCCTTGCCCAGTTACGAGGCTGCGGCTACCGGCTGAGCGACTCCCTTTGCCAAGAAATCATCAGGCTCGCCGGAGAGTGAGTGGATGACCCCCGTAGCATCCGCGCTTCGCGGGTGATCTCCCGCTCGGAGAAGAGGAGAATTTTTCAGGTTGTCCGGGGCGTGGCTGAGATGGGAATTGGTCGAGAATCAAGACGTCTTTTGGGTGTCCCTTGTTCGGCAGCCTGCACCGCCGTGGCGGGGTCCCAGCCGCCGCCAGAAACGGTGCCCGCAAGTTCGCAGGCTCTCCGTCCCTTTCGAGGAAGAGCAAAACCCATATCCTGCGCGTTCCATCCCTTCGCCTTCCCCAACCAGGAACATGGCTGCATTTCCCCTGAGTAGTAAGGTTGGCTTGCCGCCTTACTGAGGACATGGGTGCCCGCAATCTGTCTCATCGCTTTTGATGAAAAGAAAGTCGTTGCAAGAATTCGTGGACTGACCCCCTCCGGCTGTCCTCGAAGATGCGTTTGTGACCGGTTCGTTTTCGAGCAGGGTGCGGGGGACTGTGGACAGAATCCCCCGCACTTGTGGTCGCACCCTGAATATTCGTGGTCGGTGGGCTCTTGACCGGCGAAGCCCCGGAGGGTGTCGCGAAGACGGTTGCCCTCCGATCTCCGGCGGCACGGGCAACGGCCCTGATTTTCACGGATGACCGGTGTCGGTCCGGAGAGGTTCGGTGGTATCCGCGGCCACCACCACCTTCGGATCGAGGGGCAAGCCCCGCGACCACGGAAGAGACCGAATCGCACGACTAAAATCATGTGACTTCGTAGTTGGATGACTTTAGTCGTCCAACCCGAAGCGGCTTGGGGGGGAGAGATTCCCTTGTGTCGGGCGGCCACTGGAAAACCGGAAAAATCCCTTCGATAGCTCCACGCACTTGTGGTCACACCCGGGAAGCCAGGGATGATATTTTTGGGGTTTCCAACAAGCGGGGAACCGGTTAGCGTGAGAGATTATGGAAATTGTGAAATCCATTTTCCAAGTGATTGTGGCGCTGGGCATCCTCAATGTGTGGCTGTTGCGCGGAGGTAACCCGACGGCCTACCGCGGGGGTGGTGCAAAAAATCTGCGCGCCGAGTTCGCCAACTACGGGCTGCCTCCGATCGCGATGTACATCGTGGGCGTTCTGAAAGTGGGTTGCGCCCTCGGACTGTTGATCGGGCTCTGGGTGCCGTCCTGGGTAGATCCGGCGGCGGCGGGGCTGGCAGTGCTGATGACCGGTGCCCTCGGAATGCACTTGAAAATCGGCGATCCGCTGATCCGCTCGGTGCCCGCCGCCGCGCTTCTTGTCCTTTGCGGGCTGATCCTGGCCTTGTAGCGGCCCGTTGTCAGATCCGTTCCCAGAAAAGAACGAAGAGGTAGGCGTTGAGCACGCTGTAAAGGATCGCCGGACTTGTCTGAAGAAGGCTGTCCCTGATTCTGAGCCGGACGCCGACGCCGAGCAGCATTTGGAGGGCGAGTCCTCCAGCGGCGACGAGTCCGCAGATCGGCTCGACGAAACCGAGGGTCAGGCCTCCCGTCCCCGCCAGTTGCAGGAGCCCGGTTGCTTTTCGGTACCGGGCGAGGCCGTAGCGTTGAAATTCCCGCGCCATCCTCCGCGAGGCTAAGCAGCCGATTCCGAAGAAAAGGAAGGAAACGGCGGAAAAGACGACGAGGGTCGAAAACATAACTGGAGAGTTCACTCCTTTCCGAGGGTCACCACGTTTTCGATGTGGCGGGTCTGGGGGAAGAGATCGAAGGGTTGGACCGCCTCCACCCGGTAGCCGGCGTCGCCTAGAATGCGCAGGTCGCGGGCCTGGGTCGCGGGGTCGCAGGAGACGTAAACGATCCGGGCGGGACCGAAGTCGGATAGCTGGCCGAGAAAGCCTTCGTCGCAGCCCCGGCGCGGCGGGTCGAGGACGACGGCCGTCCGGGCGGCGGGAAAGTCGAGGACCCGGGCGAAGAGGGTTTCGGCCTCTCCGGTGCGGAATTCGGCGTTGGATATGCCGTTGAGGGCGGCGTTCGATTCGGCGAGGGTCACGGCGGCGGCGGATACTTCGATGCCGACGACCCGCTCGAACCGGTCGGCGGCGAAAAGCGAGAAGAGCCCCGCGCCGCAATACACGTCGATGAGGAAATCCGTGCCGGCGGCCGCCTGACCGGCCACGTATCCGGCGAAGGCGGGGAGCACCGAGGGGTTGTTCTGGAAGAACTCTCCGGCGCGGAACTGGAACACGCGACCGCCGACCCGCTCGGTGACCATGGCCCGCGGATCGGTCGCGACGCCTTCCATCGTTTCGCGCAGGAGCAGGGTCGCCCCTTTCTTTTTCTTTCCTTTCGGGGCCTGCCCGCGGACTTCGGCGCGGAGATCGGGCAGGGCCGCATTGATCGCCGATGTGGCGATCGGGCAGTGCGGGACGTCGATGATACGGTTGCGCTGGCCCGCCCGGAGAAAGCCGATCGGAAAGTCGCCGCCTTCCCTCCACCGCTGGTAGTGGGGGGTTATCTTGGACCGGTAGCCGTAGCGTTTCGGCGATGGGACCGGGAGCGGTACTTCCGCTTCGATCCCGCCGATACGGACAAAGGTCTCCCGGACCTGGTTGCGCATCCATTCGAGCTGCGCTTCGTAGCGGAGATGTTGATACTGACATCCGCCGCAAGCGCCGAAGAGGGGGCACTCCGGTGTCACCCGGTCCGGAGAGGCTTCGAGGACCTCGACGAGATCGGCTTCGGAGAAATTCGGGCGGTTCCGGAAAATCCGGGCGCGCACGGTCTCGCCGGGCAGGGCGAAGGGCACCATGACCACCCATCCGTCGATTCGGCCGAGACCGACTCCGAGATTCGTCAGGTCTTCGATCCGAAGGATCCTCTCCTCGTGGTAGGCGAAGGGGTCCGGTACGAAATTCCGGGGAGCCTCCGGGGATCCGGTCGTCATCCCGGCGGGGTCAGAAGCCCTGTTTGCGCAGCTCGTCCTGGAGCGCGGTCTGGAAGGCCTGGATGTCGTCCTCGCCCGGCTGGTAGCCTTCCTGGGCCGGCATGAGCCGGAGCTGGCCCATCTGGTCGAGCATCCAGGTGGCGGTCTTGCCGTCGGAGAAGGTGACCGAGCCGCTGACGACGGCCCCGGGGCGGGTCAGCTTGTCAACCTCGACCGAGACACGCCCGGCCTCGGCGGCACCGTCGAAGCCGGCGTCCTCGAGATCGACGGGGTCGTCGCCGGGTCCGGCGTCCGGTGCGTCGGCCGGTTGCGCGGCCCCGGCCTCTTCGGCGGGCACCTCGGGATCGACCAGAGCGAGGTCGAGGTCCTCGACGAGGAAACGGGTCTCCATGTAGGTCAGCTTGACGCCGAATTCAGTGGAGATCTTCTCCTGGATGGAGGAGAGGGATTCGCCGGCGGCCACCCATTGGGCGACGGCTGATTTTTGGGAGGGATCGAGATTCATAGTCAGGTCCTGTTCTCGGAAAGCTGTTTGGTCAAATAGTCAATACTTCTCCGCATGGTCGGATCCTGTTCCATCATGTTTTCGACCGCGCGGATCGCGTTGATGACGGTGCCGTGGTCGCGGCCGCCGAAGGCGTCGCCGATCTGGACGAGGGAGTGGTCGGTGAGCATCCGGCTCAGGTACATGGCGACCTGCCGGGGCACCACGATCTTGGCCGGGCGGCGGCGGCTGAGCAGGTCGGCCACCCGCAGGTGGTAGTACTCCGCCGTGCGCTGCTGGATTTTCTCGACCGTGACCTTGTTGAACAATTCCTCCTGGAGGACGTCGGAGAGGAGTCTTTCGACGACTTCGACCGAAAGGGGGTCGCGGATCAGGGCGGCGTAGCCGGCCACCCGGGTCAGGGCTCCCTCCATCCGGCGGACGTTGCGGGAGACCCTCTCGGCCAGGAATTCGAGGACATCCGGCGGGATGGTCACGTCGAGGATTTTCGCCTTTTTGGAGAGGATGGCCAGGCGGGTGTCGAGGTCGGGGCACTGGATGTCGGCGACCAGACCCCACTGGAAGCGGGAGACGAGACGGCTCTCGAGGCGGGCGATCTCGCTGGCCGGCCGGTCGCTGGTCAGGACGATCTGTTTCTGGTTTTCGAACAATTCGTTGAAGGTGTGGAAGAACTCCTCCTGGATGCGCTCCCGTCCCGACAGGAAGTGGATGTCGTCGATCAGGAGGATGTCCGCCTTGCGGTAGCGGCGGCGGAAGGCGGTCAGCTTGTTTTCCTGAATCGCGGTGATGAACTTGTTCGTGAATTTCTCGGTGGAAATGTAGGCGATCTTCGCGGCAGGCTTGGCGGCGACGATCTGCTGGGCGATCGCGTGCATGAGGTGGGTCTTGCCGAGACCGGTTTCGCCGTAGATGAAGAGGGGGTTGTAGGCGCGGGCGGGGGCGTTCGCCACGGCGATCGAGGCGGCGTGGGCGAGTTGGTTGCCCGCCCCGACCACGAAATTGCCGAAGGTGTTCTTCGGGTTGATCCCGGCGAGGGAGGCGGCGGCCGGCTTTTCCGGGGCCTTGGTGCGGTCAACCGACGGCTTGCGGGGCTCGGCGGCGGCGGACCGGGTTCCGTTCGCGGAGGGCTCCGCGCCGTTGCCGGCTCCGCCGACGTCGATGCTGACCTTGGGATCGCCGCCGAAAACCTCGGCGACCTCCGAGCGGATGATTTCAAGATAGTTGTCCTGCAGCCAGATCGAGACGAAATCGTTCGGCGCGAAGATGCGGATGTGCCCGTCCGAGGCCCCGCCGAAGGACAGGGGCTTGAACCACATTTCGAAAATGTCGGGATTCAGGCGGTCCCGGAAGCGTTGGCAGGTCTCGTTCCAAAGGTGGTCGGTCTGGGTGGCGGTTGGCATTGAGAAACGGAATTGACGCGAATTATTAACAGGAGAAATGAGGGAGAATAGGCGCGGAAGTCAGGCGCGTAAGGTGCTGAAAAGGAAAAGGATCGGAGGGAGTGGGAAAGGTTGGCGCACTATCGGAAAATGAGGCGGAGGGTGAATGGTTGGTATTTCGCAAGGTGTTTATTGTTAGTGTCTTGTGAAAAAATTATTGTTCGGTAAAATGCTTTTTGAGAGATGAATCGAGCCATCGATTCAA
Source organism: uncultured Puniceicoccaceae bacterium (assembly GCA_964507815.1). Lineage (GTDB taxonomy): Bacteria > Verrucomicrobiota > Verrucomicrobiia > Opitutales > Puniceicoccaceae > Puniceicoccus. The sequence goes on along the minus strand of CAZDRT010000016.1, from coordinate 1,747 downwards.
GGATTCGTCCGGGTGGACGGGCGGGAATCTGCGGTTGAGGAGGGCATCATTTGCCCCGTCTTCCCGGGATGCAAGGCGAAGTTCTGCACAAGTTGTTCACAATCCGCCTGCGCATAAGTTTTTGAAAATTTTCATTGTGATCGGCGGGATGCCGGTGACATCGCCTTCGGGAGGGATTTTCCGGGGTGGATCAACTGATTTGACCGGTCATCTGGCGGATGAGTCGTTCGTTGAACTCCTTGGCCGCATCGTGCCCGAGGAGGCGGAGAGCCTGGACCATGGAGGCGACTTCGACGAGGCGGGCCATGTCCCGGCCGGGACGGACGGGAATGATGCTGTGGGGAATCTTCTGGCCGAGAATCTCGAGGTGCTCCTGATCCAGCCCGGTCCTCTCCTCGTTCAGGTCAGAAGTCCAGACGACGAAGGTGATGACGAGATCGATCCGCTTCTCGACCCGTACGGAGTGGACCCCGAACAGCTTCGCCACATCGATGATCCCGATGCCCCGGCACTCCATGTAGCCCCGGCTGAGTTCCGCCCCGGTGCCGACCAGCTCGTGGTCGCGGAGGAGGCGGAGGTGGGTGAGGTCGTCGGCCACGAGACTGAAGCCCCTCTCGATCAGGGCGAGCGCGCATTCGCTCTTTCCGATGCCGCTCTCCCCGCGCAGGAGGGTTCCGATCCCGCGGATGTCCATGAGCGTCCCGTGGACGGTCTTCCGCGGGGCGAAGCGTTCCTCGAGAATGAGGGTCGCCTCGGTGGTCAGGGTTTTCGATTTCAGCGACGAGCGGATGAGGGGGATCCGGTGCTCCCGGGCGACCTTCAGCAGGGTGGGGGTGGGGGCGAGGTGACGGCTGATGAGGATGCAGGGAATGTTCCGCCGGGCCATTTCCTCGAGGACCTTTTCGACCGCCGCCGGATCGCTGTCCCGGATGTGCCCCATCTCTCCGGCTCCGAAGAGCTGGATGCGGCGGTGGGCGAAGTAGCGGAAATACCCGGTCAGGGCCAGGGCGGGGCGGTTCAGGCTTTTTTCGCCGATGATCCGGTCGAGATTCTCCTCCCCGCACACCAATTCCAGTTTGAGAGGCTCCCGGCAGGATTCGTAGAAGTCACGGACCGAAATGCTCTCGACGATTTTCTCCTGCGTTTTCATCTTGGTGGAAGTCCGGGCGGGTGCGGTTTTTGGAGGGTTGGATTGGGAAAGGATTTTCTGTGAATCACCGGAACCCGGGGAAGCCGCCCGTAGGCCGGACACCAAACCCGGGGAGTGAGGTTCGGTGCCCAGCCTTCAGGCTGCCGCCTCCGGTGGCAATCATTAAACATGAGGGTGCAGACCGAAAGGTGTAATCCGAAGGGTGTAACCACAAGTGCGTGGAGGGAATATCAAAATTTAT
>CAZDRT010000016.1:0-346 GCA_964507815.1 uncultured Puniceicoccaceae bacterium | reverse complement strand
TCAACTTCCGGAAGATTCCCGCGCCGCCGAATTTATTCCGTGGCTTTCCATTCTATTCCCCGCAATGCGGCGGCTGAGGACAGCCGCCCTCCCTAAACCGAAGGAATACCGTCCCATTTCAAAATCGCGGTGTTTTACGATTTTGCTCCATGCACTTGTGGTTACACCCCTCGATCACGCGGTGTAACCACAAGTGCGTGGAGGGAATATCAAAATTTATTCGATAATCGTGCGTGAGCCGCCGAGCCATGGCGGGAGGGCGGCTGTCCTCAGCCGCCGCGATACGTCGGAAGGGGTATCCGATCAACTTCCGGAAGATTCCCGCGCCGCCGAATTTATTCCGTGG
>CAZDRT010000015.1:0-26618 GCA_964507815.1 uncultured Puniceicoccaceae bacterium | reverse complement strand
CCCTGAAAGCAGCCGACTGAGGACACTGCTTCGCCTTGGCACGGCAGCCGCCCTCTCGCCGCAATTCGACAGCGCACGCACAAATATCGAATAAATTTCGATATTCGCTCCACGCTTTTGTGATCACACCCGCCGCCGGGGCATCGCCGATGCAATATCGGTGAAAAAAAAAGGAGGCGGGTCTTGGTATGGCGCTCTTCGGTCTCTCTCCCTTGCCCGGTGGCCTTCCGTGTCCTGTGTTCTGTTGTTCATCAGCGATGCCGCACTTGTGATCCCCCCCTTCCGGCGTTCAGTGCCGGAAGTGGCGCACTCCGGTGAAGACCATGGCCAGGCCGCGCTCGTTGGCGGTGGCGATGACCTCCTGGTCGCGGACGGAACCTCCGGGTTGGATGGCGGCGGTGGCACCGGCGTCGGCGGCCGCGGCCAGGCCGTCGGCGAAGGGGAAAAAGGCGTCCGAGGCGATGATGGAGCCCTTCAGGGAGAGGTCGGCCTCGCCCGCCTTCCAGACCGCGATCCGCGAGCTGTCCACCCGGGACATCTGCCCCGCTCCGATCCCGAGGGTGTGCTCGGCCCCGGCGTACACGATGGCGTTCGACTTGACGTGCTTGACCACCCGGCAGCCGAAGAGGAGCGCGGCCCACTCCTCCCCGGTCGGCTGCCGTTCGGTGACGACCCGGCAATCGGCGGGCTGGAGCCGACGCTGGTCGCGGTCCTGAACCAACAGCCCCCCCGCCACACTCCGGATGTCCTTGAGGGAGTCGGAGCGCAGGCCCGCTTTCGCCGCGATCAGCCGAAGATTCTTTTTCTTCGCGAAGATTTCCAGCGCTTCCGGGGCGAACTCCGGCGCGATGATCACTTCGCAGAAGATTTTTCCGATCCGCTCCGCCAGATCGGCGGTCACGGTGCGGTTGACGACGATGATGCCGCCGAAAGGCGCCTGCCGGTCGGTCGCGAAGGCCCTCTCCCAGGCGTCGTTCAAATCCATCGACGAGGCGACCCCGCACGGGTTGGTGTGCTTGAGAATGCCGACGGTGGGCTTTTCGAATTCGCCGATCAGGAACGCCGCCGCCGAGATATCGATGATGTTGTTGAAGGATAGCTCCTTCCCCCCCAGTTGGGCGAACGATTCGGAAAAGCGGCCGTAGAGCGCGGCCTGCTGGTGGGGGTTCTCGCCGTAACGAAGCTTCTGCTCGAGCGGCTGTTCGGTACGGAAGACGGGCGGAAACCCGGAAATGGCATCGAGATCGGGCTCGTCGTTCCCGGTCTTTTCGAGGTATTCGCTGATCGCCCGGTCGTATTCCGCCGTGCGCTGGTACACCTTGCGGGCCAGCCGCCGCCGGAGCCCCCGACCCGCGGCGGGATCCGCCGAACCCAGGGACCCGAGCACCTCGCCGTAGTCGCCCGGGTCGCAGACCACGGTGACCGCATCGAAATTCTTCGCCGCGCTGCGCAACATCGACGGGCCGCCGATGTCGATGTTCTCGATGGCTTCTTCCTCCGCCACATCCGGCCGGGCCACCGTTTCCTCGAACGGGTAGAGGTTGACCACCACGAGGTCGATCAGCCCGATCCCCTGTTCGCGGGCCTGGGCGAGGTGCTCCTCCTTGTCCCGTCGGCAGAGGAGGCCGCCGTGGACCTTGGGATGCAGGGTCTTGACCCGCCCCTCCATGATCTCGGGAAACCCGGTCAGCTCGCTCACATCGGTCACGGGGATACCCTCCCCGCGCAGAAGCCGGGCCGTACCGCCGGTGGAGTAGAGGCGGAATCCGTGCTCATCGACCAATGCCCTCGCGAAGGGGGCGAGGCCGGATTTGTCCGACACCGAGAGAAGTGCTTTTCTTTCCATAAAGTGTTTCTAGCACCGATGGCCGCGCGGGCAACCGATTTCCGGAACCGGCTGGGTCACGCAGTGGAGGCCGCCGCCGCCGAGGTAGAAGGGGCGGGCGTCCAACGGGATCACCTCGCGGGCCGGAAAGTGTTCCGACACGAGTCCGCGGACGTATCCGTCGAGGCGATCGCCGAAAGCGGGGACGAGAACCGCTCCGTTGCAGGGATAGAGGTTGAGATAGCTGTAGGCCAGCCGATCCTTCCCCGCGAAACGGGCCTCCGGCTGGGGGACCGGCACGACCTCGCACCCGGCCTCGGCGAGAGCCCTCCGGTTGGCGGCGGAGCCCTCCGCGTTCGGGTCATCCCCGTCCCGGCAGTCGTTCAGCAGGACCGCGCCCGCCGGGGAGACGGCGGCCACCACATCCACGTGCCCGCCCGTATCGTCCCCGGCGAAACCGGCCGGCAAAGCGACCAGCCGCTCCGCCCCGAGCAGGCCGGCCAGTTCCGCGCGGAGGGGGGCGGGATCCCTTCCCGGATTCCTCCCCGGATCAAAAAGAACCGGTTCCGTGGTCAGAACGAGGCCGCGCCCGTCGGAGAGGATGCCGCCGCCTTCCATCCCGAGGGCGGGGGTGGAAACGATTCCGGCCCCGGTCCGCTCCGCGACCAGGGCGGCGGCGGCGGCGTCCCGGTCGATCGGTCCGAAGCGGCCGCCCCACCCCGTGAACCGCCAGCAGACCGCCGCCAGATCGTCTCCGCTTTCGACAAAGGTGGGGGCGGCATCCCTGGCCCACGCGTCGTCGAGGGGAATCGCATGCAGGACCGCGCGACCGCCCAGCGCGGCCCCGGCTTCCGCCTCCCGCCGGGGATCGACCCCGACGTGGACGGGCTCAAAGGCGCACAAAACATCCGCCAGGCGGCGGAAGGCCCCGAGGACCGAATCGAAATCCCCGGCCCGGCCGTAGAGGTAGCGCCCGGCGTCGGTCGGCCAGAAGAGCCAGGTCGCCCGGTGGGGCTCCCACTCCCCGGGAAAGCGGATAGCGGGCTTCACGCGGGGGCGCCGGCCGGAGCGGGGCCGCCGCCCATTTCCTCTTCCTCGCCGGACTTCGCGCCCTTGGCTTCCCCGGCGGACTCCTTCTCCGGCTCGGGGTTGGGCGCGGGCCGGATCACGGCGGACTGGATCGCCCCGGTATCGATCACCTCGTGGACGTGCTTGCCCTCGATGGTTTCGAACTCCAGCAACGCGTCGGCGATCGTGTGCAAGTGCTCCAAATGCTCTTCGACGATCTCCCGGCAGCGCTTGTACTGAACCTCGACGATCCCCCGGATCGCGCTGTCGATCGCCTGGGCGGTCGCCTCGCTGTAGTTCTGGTCGCGGGAAATCTCCTTGCCGAGGAAGATGTGGTCCTGGTTCTCGCCGTAGGCGATCGGGCCGAGGTCGCTCATGCCCCAGTCGCAGACCATTTTACGGGCGAGCTTCGACGCCATTTTGATGTCGCCCGAAGCGCCGCTGGTGATCTCGCCGAGAACCAGTTCCTCGGCGATCCGACCGCCCATGGCGCAGCAAATCTGGTTCAGCAGCCGGTTCTTGGCCTGGTTCAGGATATCCTTCTTCGGGGTGAACATCGTGCTCCCCAGGCTCTGCCCGCGGGGGATGATGGTTACCTTGTGAATCGGCAGGTGCCCGTCGTCGATGACGGCCTGGACCACCGCGTGCCCGGCCTCGTGGTAGGCGGTGATCTTCTTGTCCTCGTCGTCCATGAGGCGGCGGCGCTCCCGTCCAAAGGAGATTTTCTCCCGGGCCTCCTCCATGTCCGACGGCTCGACCTCCTTCTTGTTCCGGCGGGCGGCGATGAGCGCGCCCTCGTTGAGAAGATTGGCGAGGTCGGCCCCGGCGAAACCCGGAGTCGAGCGGGCGATCACCCGGAGATCCACCGCCTTGGACAGCTTGATCTTCTTCGCGTGGACCTTGAGGATGTCCTCCCGGCCGACCAGGTCGGGAGGATCGATGAGAACCTGGCGGTCGAACCGACCGGGCCGCAGCAGGGCGCGGTCGAGCACATCGGGCCGGTTTGTGGCGGCGATGACGATGATACCCTCGTGCCCCTCGAAACCGTCCATCTCGACGAGAAGGGAGTTGAGCGTCTGCTCGCGCTCGTCGTTGCCCCCGCCGAGCCCGGCCCCGCGCTGGCGGCCGACCGCGTCGATCTCGTCGATAAAAAGAAGGCAGGGGGCGCTCTTCCGGCCCTGCTCGAACATGTCGCGCACGCGGGCCGCGCCGACCCCGACGAACATTTCGACGAAATCCGACCCGGAGATCGTGAAGAAAGGAACGTCCGCCTCGCCCGCGACCGCCTTGGCCAGCAGGGTTTTCCCGGTGCCGGGGGGTCCGACCATGAGTACGCCTTTGGGAATCTTGCCGCCGATCCGCTGGAAACGTTTCGGATCCTTGAGGAAATCGACGATTTCGCTGACCTCCTCCTTCGCCTCGTCGCACCCGGCCACGTCCTTGAAGAGAACCTTTTCCCGGTCTCTCGTGAGAAGCTTGGCCTTGCTCTTGCCGAAGCTCATCGCCCCGCGTCCGGCGCTCCGCAGCTGGCGGACGAAGAGGAAGTACAGGAGGGCGATGATCAGGAGAAAGGGAACAATGTTCAGGATCAGGCTCGTCAGGAAGGTGCTCGCCGGTTCCTCCCGGAAAGACTGCCGGATCTTCGTATAATCCTCCTCCGTCAGCCGTCCGCTGGTCTGGAAATGGACGGGGGTGAGATCGCTCCGCTCCTTCACCTGCTCGGCGGTGTGTCCCTCCGGTGCCAGTGTCCCGGTGATTTTGTACCACTCGCTGCCGCCGTTGGGTTCGTTCTTGATGGTGCCGGAAATGACCCGGCCCTTCTCCGCCGCTTCAATGATCTGGGGCACGCTCCGCGAGGCGACAGTCGTCCGATGCGAATTACTGAGCGCGTAGAGAGTGAAAATCGCCGCGATGATCCCCATCCAGATCATCAGCACCTTGGGCTGGAAACGATCCGGCTGGGGGGGACGCTGGGGCGTCTTCCGTTGGTTGTCTTCGTTCATGGATATTGCCAGTGGCGACCGGGAGAGCCGCCAGTGACCACCACTGTCGTCACCTATCCCCGTAAGTCAAACCCAGAAGGGAGACTTCGTCGCCCGTCCACCGGGCCTCGTGGGCGGGTGGTAGCCCGGGAACCCAGAGAATCCGGTCTCCGGCGGCGATGACCGGCAGCGCGTCCCTCTCCTCCTTCGGAACCTTCCGATCGACGAGGCAGTCCTGGAGTTTCCGGGTTCCCGGAGAACCGAGCGGCCGGAAAGAATCCCCCGCGCGCCGGCGGCGGACGGTGAGCCGACTCCCCGGTCCGCCCTCCACGCGGAGAAACGCCTCGCCCGCGCAATCGACCCTCCCCCGCGCGATTCGTTCCGCCAATTCGGAATCCACCCGGATCTCCCTCCGCCGGAGAACCCGGCCGCCGGGGAGGTACAGCACCGTGCCGGGCACCCAATCCACGGCCCCCCACTCCACCGCGGGCTCCCCGGCAATCGAGGCAAGAACGCCCCCGCCCGCGACGATCCACCGCCCGGCACCGGCGCTCCACCGCCCTTTGCGCCCCGCGAGAACCGTTTCGACAACGGAATCGGTGGTCGCCGGTCCGGGGGAGAGACCGGTCGAACGCAGCCAGCGCTGCACGACGAAACGCGCCAGCGCCCGGTGCGCCCCGGCCAACGGCCCGGTCGCCAGCGGGCCGCTCTCCCAGCCGCCCGCGAAAAGAACCCGCGCGGAATCCCGGAGAAAATCGGCCATCTCCGCCAGCTGCTCCTGCGCGCGGCCCACTCCCGCCGCGACATCCCTCTCCTCGGCCTCCCGCCAGGCCGGAAGCACCCGATGGCGCAACCGGTTCCGCAGGTAGGCGCCGCTCCGGTTGGACGGGTCCTCGACGGGCCGGATCCCCTCTTCCGCCAGGAAGGCGCGGATCGCACCGGCGGAAATCCGCAGAAGCGGCCTGACCCTGCAATGCGGCCACGGCTCCCGGTGGCGGCTCACCGGCCGGGGCGCGGCCAGCCCTTCCGGCCCCGATCCCCGCGCGGCGCGCCCGAGAAAGGTCTCCACCCGGTCATCGGCCTGATGCCCCAGAAAAAGAACATCGGCGCCCGCCGCCCGCATCGCCGCGAGCAGAAAGCCGAACCGCGCGCTCCGCAACTCCTCCTCCGAGGCCGCGCCGCAATCCTCCCGCGCCCCGCGCTCGAAAACGAAACCCCACTCCGCGGCGAGTTCCTCCGCGCGAAGAGCCTCCCGCTCGTTCTCGCCCGGACGGGTCCGATGGTTGAAATGCAGGACCGTCACCCGGGCGCTCTCCGGGAAATGCGCCCGGCACCAGAGGAGCAGGAAAAGCGAATCGGGACCGCCGGAAAAAGCGACCGCCCGCGGCGCGGAAGGCTCCCGGTCCCGCAACACCTCCAGCACCTCCGGCGGACAGAGCGAAAGCGGAAACCGCTCCCGCAGACGCCGGAGCGTCTCCCCGCCCCGCCCGCGCGGAAACGCCGGATGCTGAAAAACATTCGCACTCATCGATTCCGGATTGCATGGGTGAATGGTCGGTTCATTGACGGTGAAACACACTCCTCTGCCGAACACCTTGGCTGAAATAGCACAGACAATCACGCATTTTCCGCGTTTCTTCGTGGATGAGCTGCGCCACCGCCCGCAGTTCGGAGGGGTTCGAGGTTGCTCGATTAACGAGATTGGCGCGCTTCCCGATGGGCGTTTTCAAGGCTGAATAGTCCCATCTCGGCGAAGTAGCGGTTTGGCCGATACCTACGAATCTCAAGGGGCAGCTAAAGCAGCCCGTCCCAGTTAGCTGATTACTCCGATAGGCTTGCTTAACTAAGTGCCATTCGGGCTTGCCCCTCGATCCGAATGTCGAACCGGTTCCCGGACAACGCCGGGCCGGTTCGGGCCGATGCTACGCTGCCGGAAAAATTTGCCTCGTTGTCTCGTCCGCCGGGGGATCGGACGGCAAGCCGACCGACCACGCTCCATCCCCCCCGTGGTCGCGGGGCTTGCCCCTCGATCCGCACGCCAAGCCGCTCCCGGACAACGCGTTTCAATGTGATCTGACTTCCTCCGTTTTCCGACTTGACTTGGCGGGGATTTCCAAGGCGTACTGCCCTCACACGCGGGCATAGTTTAGTGGTAAAACCTCAGCCTTCCAAGCTGATGATGTCGGTTCGATTCCGTCTGCCCGCACCATGCTTCGCTTTCGTTCCTCAAGCTACGCATGGGACGCCACGCTACTCGCACCCGCACCCTGCGGCAGGTAGCGGGCGACCCGGTCGAGCACGTGATCGATTCCGTCCGCCAGGGGAATCAGGCCGTCCACCCGGATTTCGCCGAGAGCCACGGCCGCGTGGGCTTCCCTTTTCCGGGTCAGGATTTCCATGGCGATCTTCGGAGAGGCGAAGGTGACCAGGGCATCGGCCCTTTCCGCTCCCGGCTCCCCCCGTCCGGGAACGAGGCCCGCGGGCGATTTCGCGATCCATGCGGCCAGATCCGCGCCCTCGACGCGGAAGCAAACCGTACCGTCCGGACAGTCGTCGAGCATGCGCCGGGCCCACGGATCGGCCCGTCCCACCTCGGCCAGCGAGAAGAGCGCCACGGCGAGGGCGAGCCGGACATGGAGGAGCCTGAAGTCCGGATCCCCGGGTGATCGGGAATCCGGCTTGAGGAGCTTCTGGAAGCGCAGAAACAGCCGAAGCAGGCGCGACAGCAGCACGGGATGGCTCCACCCCTTCGCGAGCCAGGGCAGCGCCACGCCGCCCCGGATGAAGCGGACGACATTCGCCTCGGAGCCGAGCCGGATATGCGCCGCGATCTTGTTCCCCGGCTTTTCGCCCCAGATGCAGGCGTTTCCCCCGAAGGACAGACAGGCGCGGCGGCCCGTGCGGTCCGAGAAAACCACATCGCCGCTGCTTCGGCCGAGAATCCGGCGGGCGACGGGGTCGAACTTCAGGAAATCCTCGAAGGCCGGGAGCACCCCGCGGAAAAAGAGGGAGGCGCAGACCGGAATGTCGGGAACGGGGGGAGACGCCTTCATTCGGTCAGGCTCCGCAACTTTTCGAGGATGTCGGGCGGCCGGTGCCGCGGCCGCGCCTGATCCATCGCCGCCGCCACCGACTCCCGCGTGAGCGGCTCCCTCATCCACTCCCGGAGAATTGTCGGCAGGTGGTGGGTTCGCTGGAGCAGCACGCCGACCCCTTTTTTGCGGCAGTATTTCACCGTAATCCATTCCTGGGGCATCACTCCCCCCACCCCGTTGAAGATCAGCGGGCAGCGGCTGAGAATGGCCTCGCTGGTGGTCCCGGTGCCGGAGCGCGCGACGACCGCCGAAGCGGATTCCAGCAGGCGGCTCATCCGCTCGTAGTAAGGCATCGGCCGCACGGGCAGGAGGGGGTGATTCGCGCTCCACTCGCGGATTTCCGCGACCGTCTCCTTCTTCCGGCCGCAGAGGGCGATGACCTGCGGGTAGAGGCGCGCCTCGTAGAGCGCGTTCAGGGCGCGGATATGGTTGTTCGCCCCGTTCGCCCCTGTCCCAAGGACCAGGACGAAGCGTTCCGCGTCGAAACCGAATTCCTCACGAAGGTACCGCGCCCGCTCCTCTTCCGTCATCGCGGGGCGATAGAAAGACGGATCGAGGAGAAAACCGCCGACCCAGTTCCGCGAATCCCCGAGCCCGTAGGTCGAAGCGGCGTCGCAGGTTTCCTCCACCGCCCCGACAAAGAGATCGACCTTCGGATTCACCCAGTGGCGGCTGAAGCCATAGCCTCCGGAAAGCTCGCCGCAGTAGGTCACGCAGCGGATCTTCTGCCTCGGCAGAGCCCACCGGGCCAGCTCGAAAAACCCGTGGTTCAGGTGGGCGTGGGTGCTCACGATCAGATCCGGCCGGACCTCCCGGATTTTTTCGATAAAGCGGTGCCGCCCCCAGATCTTCCCGGCCGAGTCGTGGAGGCAGGCGTGCTCGAGAAAGTTGAAATAGATGTGGTGCAACTTCGGCCAGAACTGCTGGATGCGGTTGTAGAGATTGACGCCGAATCCGTAGAGCCCGTGGGTGTCCTCGAGGGTCTGGTGAATGGTCACCTCCAGTCCGAAGCGCCGCCCTTCCTCGGTTTCCGCCCACGATTTCAGTGCCCGGGCCCGCATGTCGTGGCCGCCTCCCGTGCTCGAGGTGAGCACGAGAACCCGGCGCGGATGCGAATCCCTTTCCGGGGAATTCGGTGAGACGGGCTTCATGGAATCACCCGTCGAACTGTGGTCGGGAGGCATTTCGTCCTAATCAAGACCTCAGAACGTGAAAATACGATACCGAAAATCGCCGCGGAGCTGTTGTCCGTTGTCCTGCGCGGCGGCACGCGCGGCAAGCACGCGGCCCTACGGGCGTGGGGTATGGCTTCAGCCTTACCCATGGGAACGGCGAAGGAGAGCCCGGCCCGCCAAAACCACGCCACGCGGCAACCGCGCGGACCCTTGCCTAGGCCCGGTGGGTGCTAAAGCAACCCACCCACTCCGGTGCGCACGTTTCAAGACTTTCCCCGCTGTTTTTTCTTTTTCTTTTTCCGCAACAACTTTTTCAGCTTGTCGCGGTCGGCCTCGTTGACGATGTACCCCGGGCAGGACGGCGTGCCGCAGTGGCACGGATGGTCCAGGGCGCTCTCCAGGGCGTAGCCGTAGTCGAAAGTCAGCTCCTCGCCGGGCTCGATGTCCCGCACCGCGACGAACCAGATTTGCCCGCGGTAGTTCACCGCTTCGCAGTTGGGCTCGCAACTGTGGTTCGCGAACCGGGCGACGTTGCCCGGAAGGTTGCCGTCGAGATCGTAGCGCTTGTTGAGGTCGAAAATATACACTTGGCCGGAGCGATTGCGGCGCCCCCGCGCCTCCTGCGCGAGCGCCCGGCGCTCCGACTCTTTCTTCGTGATTTTCTCGCCCTTGTACTCGATCACGTAATCCCCCTCGGAGATCGGCTCGCGCGCGTAGAGACCCCGATTGTGAATCGAGGACCGGCGCACCACGTAGGGACGCTTTTCAATAGCCATGAAAGAATCCGGCTTGCGGCGGAAACACGCGGGAATTGAGAAGGGAACCCCCGATCATTCCCAGGACTTGATCTCGGGCGCACCGGTTGTGTCGTCTTTCTCCGTGTAGAAAATAACGTTTCCCCGGACCGTTCCATGGTCATCGGAATCGATCTCACCATCGAAATCGCTATCGACCGCCATAAAGATCTTCTCGTTGCCAAAAGCGTCGATAAGTTTTCTATCGTCGCTTTCGGGGTCGTCGAAGGCATCCTGGGAAAAGGAGTGATACGAGCGTTCCTTTTTGTTGTAGTTTGTATCCTCGCCCGTCAGCGTTTCCTCAAAGGGAACGTCGTTGATGTCGATTTTTCCGGCCTCACCGCCGAAAGTCGGATAGTATCCATAATCCTGCCGAAACATGTCCATCGCGGAAACCCACTGGCTGAACATGGCCTTGGTCTTCGTCTTCAAGGCGTTTTCCCGCACGGCACCGATGGTCGGAATGAGAATTCCGGCCAGAATCCCGATGATCGCGATCACCGTGAGGAGTTCGATCAGAGTGAAGCCTTGTTTGGAGGGGGGGCGGTTTGTTTTCATAAAAAATCCTAGTCGTCGAGGTAGATATTGTCGGGGTTGTTGTCCTTTTGTTTGTCGAAAATCCCCTCCTCCGGATCGGAGGCCTCCCTGTCCGGACCGAATGAAAACAGAAGATAGCCGAATCGTTTCCAGTCGTCCGTACCGTCGCCCGGGTCATCGAATTGGTAGCCGTAGGGTCTCCCCCAGGGATCGAGAAAAGCGTTGTCGTCCGAAAATGAGTCCGGTTCCTCCGTGCTCCGCAGGTCGAATTTTGAGACATCCACAAACGCCCGGTCCTTGGGGGGTTCCTCGCCTTTCGGATCAATCTGCCCGGTCAGGGCTTGATAGAGAATTTCCGCGTTATCGCCATCCCACTCCATGCCATCCGCGATCGGATAGGAACCGTACTCCGCCCGGTACGACTCCAGAGCCGAAGCGAGCGTGGACAGCTCCGCCTGGGCCCGGGTCCGGGCCTGGCGTTCATAGACCCCGGTCGATATCCCGAAGGTAATCCCCGCGAGAATGGCGATCACGGCAATGACCGTAAGAAGCTCGACGAGGGTAAAGGCGTTGCGACTGCGCATGATGGAAAAGGTACGGATTTTTCGGTTCGGCGCAACTCAATTTCTCGACTGCGGAGTGGGGGGGCATTGCTGATGCAAGATCGGTGAAGAAAGGCGGGAGGCGGGTCCTGGTATCGGACTCTTCAGCCTCCCTCCGTGGCCGGTGGCCTTCCTTGTCCTGCGTAGCTCGGCTTGTCCTCCGAAGCCTTGGCGTAGGGGGCAGAGCGAAGAAGGAAGGCCCCGGTGCGCGACGGCGGAGCGGTATCGCTTGGCCGTGCGGTGGCAGCGACGTCAGTGCGGAACCCCACGGCCATTCCGGGCAAGGCTGAAGCCATGCCCCACGGGGAATCCCGTGGCGCTCTTCCATACTGGGGAAAATCCCTTCCCTAGCTCCCCGCACCTGTGGTCACACCCGGCCCCCGGCGGCTCTGCTACAAATCCCAGCTGGCCCGCATCTGCCCGTCGCGTCTCATCCCCAGGGGGGTGCCGAATACTTCGTGGAGGATGAAGCTGCGGCGGAGATTCTCCGGGTCCTTGAGGGCCTCGCGCAGGAATTGGCGGTAGGACTCGGGTGAGCGCGCGCGTTGGGACTTCGCGCGGGAGGCGAGCGCCGCCGACTTTTCCCGCGAATCCTTTCGGGCGGCGGCGACCTTCTCGCGGGAACGGCGGACTTCCTCCATCTGGGCTTCCAGATCCTGCTCGATTGTCGAGGCCTGGGCCGGAGCCCGCGCGAACTCCTCCGCCTCTCCGGCGGCCTGGCGGGTGCGGGCCTCCTCCCGCTCGTCAACCATGCTCCGGCGCGTGTGGGTTTCGCGGAGAACACTGCCGCCCTCGCGCTCGCGGGCGGCGGGCTCCGCTTGCCCGCGGGGTTCGTCCCCCTCTTTGGAGGCGTTCCGCCGCTCCTCGATTTTCCGGCGCAATTCCTCCCGTACCTTGCGGAGTTCGTCGGGAACCGGTTTGCCGTCGTCCTCCTCTTCGCCCTTGTTTCCGAAAAACTGCGACGCGAAGTAAATCGCGAAGAAGATCAGCGGCAGGAGGATCTCGAGGAGGTTATCCATGGCGGCCCGGGGCGGAGGCGTTACCGGTGGGAGCCGTCGATCTCGGGCGAGTCGTCGTCATCCTTCGAAATGGTCTCCCGCATTTTGGTGTCGGCGTGGATGTTGTTGAGGCGGTAGTAGTCCATGACGCCGAGGTTTCCTTCGCGGAGCGCGTCGGCGATCGCCATGGGCACCTGTGCCTGGGCTTCGACGAGCTTGGCCTGCATCTCCTCGACCTTCGCCTTCATCTCCTGCTCGAGGGCGACGGCGGCCGCGCGGCGGATTTCCGCCTGGGCCTGGGCCATGTTCTTGTTGGCCTCGGCCTGGGCGACCTGCAGCTTCGCGCCGATGTTTTCGCCGACATCGACGTCGGCGATGTCGATGGAGAGGATTTCAAAGGCGGTTCCCACGTCCAGTCCGCGCTGGAGCACGACTTTGGAGATCGAGTCGGGACTTTCGAGGACGGTCTTGTAGGTGTCGGCCGAACCGATGGTGGTGACGATCCCCTCCCCGACGCGGGCGATGATCGTTTCCTCGAGGGCGCTGCCCACGTAGCGGTCGAGATTCGAACGCACGGTGACCCGGGCGCGGGCCTTGACCTGAATCCCGTCCTTGGCCACCCCGTCGATGCTCCGACGGCCCCCGCTCGGGTCGGGGCAGTCGATGACCTTCGGGTTGATCGAAGTGCGGACCGCCTCGACGACCGACTTGCCGGTGCCCTTGGTCGCGAGGTCGATGGCGCAGGCACGGGTCCAGTCGAGGGCGATCGAGGCCTTGTCGGCGGCGATCAGGGCCTGGATCGTGTGGATGATGTTCCCCTCGGCGAGGTAGTGGGCTTCGATCTCGTCGGTGGTGATCTCAATGCCCGCCTTCGAGGCGGTAATGCGGCCATCGACGACCAACTTGTAATCGACCGACCGCAGCTTCATGGCGACGAGGGTGAAGATGCTGACGGGCGCACCGGCGAGCAGGGCGCGCAACCACACGTTGAAGAAGGAAAGCAGAATATACCCGAGAACGAGTACGGCGACGGCGAGAACGCCGATCAGGATAGTGGGCCAGGGGATCTGGGCGATGGAGGTGAGGGTGTTCATAGTTTTTCGATGATTAGGCGGAAATTGTCGCGGGCGACCACCCGGACCGGGCGGTCTTTCTCGAGGAGACCGTTTCTGGAAAAGGCTTCATATTTCTGACTGCCGACGAGGATCATTCCCGTCGGGGCCATGGTCGTCAAGGTAACTCCCTCCTTTCCGATAATTTCGTCGGTCGCCCGGAGCGATTCGGAGCGGCCCTTCACGGCCGACCCGAGGACGAAGCGGTTCCGGAAGCGGGTCTTGCCGAGGAGCCGGAACTCGCAATAAACGGCGACGAGGATGAGCACCCCCCCGCCCATGAACACCAGAATCGATCCGCCCAGGCCGAAGGGCTCGAAGGCCAGGTAGGAGGCGCCGGCCAGGGCGACCACGGCGAACAGCCCGAGGATGCCGCCGGGCACCAGGATCTCGAAGCTGGCCAGAACCAGCGCGAGGAGGAAGAGGCCGACGATCTCAGTCATGGGAGGAAAAATCCGGGGGAAGCGGCTCGACGGCAAGGGCGAAATCCTGGTAACCGGTCACCCGGATCCGCGTGCCGTGCTCGACCTGGCCGAGCCGGGACTTCGCCTGGAAGCGTTTGCCGCCGATCTCGACCTCGCCGTTGGGGAACAGGTCGGTGATCGCGATCCCCTCGCCGCCGATGTCGGGCCACCCCGGCGGGGTCGAAGGAGGGCGGTTGGCCCGGTCGGCACCGCCCTGCGGAACCGGATACGGACCCCCGACGGAGGTCTGCAGGACCAGTTTGTTCCAGATCCAGGTTTTCGGCAGGAAGCGCACGAGAAAAACCGCGCCGACCACCGCGATGGCCATCCCGACGACCATGTTCAGGAGCGGCTCGGTGAAGGTGCCCCCCGTCCAGTCGATGGGTTCGTCGGGCCAGATGTCCGCCATCGCCCAGATCAGCGACCCGAGGACCAGAACCACCCCGATCAGGGCGGGGAAAATCAGCCCGGGCAGCAGGAAAATCTCCACGAAGATCAGGGCCAGTCCGATGAAGAAGAGGAGGATCGCCTCGTAGCCCGCCAGTCCGGCGATATGGCTGCTGATGAAGACGACGGAAAGCAGGATGATGCCCCCGATCCCGAAAAAGCCGAACCCCGGGGTTTTGAACTCGACGAAAAGCAGGAGCATCCCGACCCCGAGCAAGAGGGGGGAGACGGTGTTGAGGTAGTGGGCGAGCGATTCGGACCAGGTGACCTCGAAGGAGCGGATCGTGTGGTTGCCCGCGCCGTACACCTCGTCGAGAAGATCGTCGATCGAGTCGTGGATGCCCGCGCCGAGAAGGGCCTGCGGCGGGTCGCCGTAGGTCTCCATGGCCTCGCTCGCGGTCAGCGAGAGCAGTTCGCCCTCTTCCTTGATCACTTCTCCGTCGATCTCGAAGACGAAATTCGGATCGGACATCGCCCGCATCACGTCCCCCCGGTAGCGGTATTCCTCGGTCAACGAGCGGACTTTCGCCTGGATGTAGCTGTTGATTTTCCGCTGCATCCCCTCCGGAATCTCCTGACCGGTGCCCGAGACCGCTTCGGCCGCGCCGATGATCCCGTCGGGCCGGAAATAGATGCGGTCGGTGGCAATGGAGATGAAGGCTCCGGCCGAAATCGCCTCCGAATTGACGAAGGTGAACACATCTCCCTTGAAACTGGAGAGCGCCTCCATGATTTCGAGCGTCGGACCGAGGCCGCCGCCGGGCGTGTCCATGTCGATGACCACCGTCTCGATGCCTTTCTCCTCGGCGAGCTTCAGCCCGCGCCGGAGGATGTAGAAAGTCGGTGTGGTGATCTGGCCCTGGACCGGGAGCACGTAAACCTGCCGGAGACCGTTCTCCGCCGCCGGGGGAGCGGGTGCGGATTCGGAAGCCGGTTCGGGTGCGGACGGTTCGTCCCCGGCGAGGGAAAGCCCGGCAAAACAAGCCGAAAGGAACAGGGAGAGATAGCTGAGACGCTTCACGGTGAGAATCATGGACGGTCTCGCCCATCTTTTCAAGTGCGGGTGCAACCAACTTCGCCAAGGGGGTGTAACCCCGTTCACGCTGAACCTCCGCAGCGATCCGGAACCTTTCCTTCCGGGACAAAAACCGGGTGCCGGAGGGGGCGGATGTCATCGGCGATCAGGTGGGTGACTCCTTTTTCTTTTTGCACCCGTCCCCGGCAGAGCAGGAAGGGTTCCTCCGCCAGCAGGAGCCGGAACCGTGGATAGCGGTCGGGGTGGATGATCACGTTGGCGATGCCCGTCTCGTCCTCGAGGCTGACGAACGTGACGCCTTTGGCGGTGCCCGGCCGCTGTCGGCAAATGACCGCGCCCGCCACGCTGACCCGCGCGTCTCCGCCGACCCCGGCGAGGTCGGCGGACCGCAGCACCCCGGGCAGGGACGGTCGGTACAGGCCCATGGGATGGTCCCCGGCGGTCAGCCCGCACGATTCGAAATCGGCCCCGATTCTCTCCGCGAGGGTCATCGGCGGCAGACCACCCTCCCCCGCCCCGGAGCCGCCGAAGCCCGGGAGAACGTGCGCGTCGGCTTCGCTCCCCCACTCGTCGCCCGCCTGCCAGAGAGCGCTCCTCCGGTCGCCCGCCCAGGCGTTGAAAGCGCCCGCCATGGCCAGCCTTCTCCTCTCCCGGGTGGAGAGGGGCACGCGGCGAAGCAGGTCGGCCACCGAATCGAAGGGCCGCTTCGCCCGCTCCCCGAGGAGTCGCTCCATCCCCCGCCGGCTCACCTCCGCGAGCATCCGGAACCCGATCCGCAACGTGCGGTCATCGACAACGGTCACGTCCCAATCGGACTCGCGGGCACAGACCGGCAGGAAGCGTATGCCCCGCCGCCGCGCGTCCTGGACGAGAGTGGCCGGCGAGTAGAACCCCATCGGCTGGTTGTTGAGAAGACCGGCGTAGAACTCGACCGCCCGGTGTACCTTCAGGTAAGCGCTCGCGTAGGCCAGCAGGGCGAAACTGATGGCGTGCGACTCCGGAAAGCCGTACAGGGCGAAGGAACCGACGGCGGCGGTAATCCGCTCGACCACCGCCGCCGCGTGCCCCTTTTTTTCGAGCGCGAGACGCAACTTCCCCTGCACGCGCCGCAACCGCTCCGGCGAGCGGCTGAAGTTGAGCGCCCGCCGCAACTCCTCGGCCTCCGAGCCGCTGAAGTCCGCCATCCGCATGGCCATCCGGAGAATCTGCTCCTGGAAAAGCGGCACGCCGAGGGTGCGCTCGAGGATCGGGCGCAGGTCCGGGTGGATGTAATCGACCGCCTGCCGTCCCGCCCGGCGTTCGAGATACGGGTGCGTCAGCTCCCCGACGATGGGTCCCGGGCGGATGATCGCCACCTCGACGACCAAATCGTAGAACACGCGGGGACGGAGCCTGGGCAGCGTGGCCATCTGCGCCCGGCTCTCGACCTGGAAGACGCCCACGGTATCCGCCGCGCAGAGCAGGTCGTAGGTCGGCGGGTCGTCTTTGGGGATGGTGGCGAGATCGACCGGTCGCCCCCGCCGGGCCGCCTCGGCGAGGGTATCCTGGATCGCCGCCATCATTCCGAGCCCGAGAAGATCCACCTTTACGATGCCGAGATCCCCGCAATCGTCCTTGTCCCACTGGACGACGCTGCGCCCCGGCATGGCCGCTTTTTCGAGGGGGACGACCGCGTCGAGGTTCCCGGCGGCGATGACCATGCCACCGGAATGCTGCCCGATGTGGCGGGGCAGCCCGCGGATTTTTTCGAAAAGCCGGGCGAACGTACCGCCGAGGGGATGCCGCTCCGGCAATCCGGCCTCGCGGGCCTTGGCGAGAAAATCCTCCCGCCCCCCGAACTCCCCGCCGCCGTGCAACCGGGCGAACCGACCGACGAATTCCTCCGGCAGCCCGAGCACCTTGCCCACTTCCCGGATCGCGCTCCGCCCGCGATAGGTGATCACGTTGGCCGTCATGGCCGCCCCCCGCCGCCCGTATTTCCGGTACACTTCCTGGATCACCCGCTCCCGCCTTTCCCCGCTGGGCAGATCGAGATCGATGTCCGGCCACCCCTCCCGCCCCTCGCTGAGAAAACGCTCGAAGAGGAGCCCCGCCCCGACGGGATCGACGGCGGTGATCCCGAGGCTGTAGCAGACCGCCGAGTTCGCGGCGCTCCCCCGGCCCTGGACGAGAATGCCCTCCCGCCGGCAGAAGCGGACGAGGTCGTGCACGAGGAGAAAGTATCCGCAGAAGCCCAGTTTGGCGATGATCCCCAATTCGTGGCTGATCTGGGAACGGACGGCGGGCGACGGATCCCCGTAGCGTTCGGTCACTCCCGCCCCGACGAGCGCGCGCAGGTGGCTCTCCATCGTCTCGCCTTTCGGGACGGGAAAAGTGGGAAACTCGTAGCCCAGATCCCCGAGATCGAAGGTCAGGCGGCGCGCCAGCCGACGGGCCTCTTCGACATACCCGGGACAGTCCGCGAAGAGGGCTTCCGTCTCTTCCGGCGAGCGCAGCCGACGCTCGCCGTTGGATTCGAGGAGCCTGCCGGCCGCGTTCAGGGTGCGGTGATTCCGGAGGGCGGAAAAAACGTCGGCGACCAGCCGGTCCTCGCGCCGGGCCGCGACCACTCCCCCGGTGGCGACCATGGGCAGCCCCGCATCCTCCCGCACCTCGCGCAGCACCCGGTGCCAGGCGGCCTCCCCGCGCCGGAAGTGCCGCTGGATCTCCAGAAAGAAACCCTCGCGCGGAAAGATCCCGCGCACCCGGTCGAGCACGGCGGACAGTTGCCCCGATCCGCCGGACCGCCAGGCGGCGGCCAAAGGACCCTCGATCCCTCCCCCGAGGGCGACCAGCCCGGCAGTACGCCCCTCGAGATCTTCCCATGCCACGGGCGCGCGGCCCTTTTCCCCGCGGAAAGCGGCCGTCGTCAACACCCGGCAGAGATTGCGGTAGCCCTCCCGGCTCCCCACCAACACCGGCAGCAGGCCGCCGTCGGCCAGGGGCAGGCGCGCCCCCACGAGAGCCCGCACCCCCCGCTCCCGCGCGGCCCGGAAAAACCGGGGCGCCCCGTAAACCCCTCCCGCATCCAGAAGAGCCACCGCCTCCAACCCCAGCGCGGCCGCCTCCGCCGCCAGATCCTCCGGCGACGAAGCCCCCTCGAGAAAGGAAAACGCGCTACACGTATGCAGTTCGACCGACATGCCCGAAAGGAAACGTAGAATTTCCCAATAGTAAACGTTTGTTTACCATTTTTCGGTTGATGTCCTCGCCGATGCGGGACCGGTGAAGAAAGAAAGGCGGGAGCGGGATTTCTTCGTTCTTCCAACGCAGTCGGGGAAGGACGACGGGCTCCCGCCGGACGAAGCGACGCGAAACAACCGACCTCGCCGCCGAAGCCCCGGCGCGGAAACAAGGTCCGGTCAGGCGTCGGAACGGGCGAGGCGTTTCTCCGAATCGTCTTCCTTTCGGAGCGACAACCAATCGGACATGATACGGATGCCCTCCCGAAGGACGATGTCCAAGGGCTCCTCTTCCTTTTCGTCGGCGGATTCGCCGTCCCCGCCCCCGGTCGATTCCCCGGCATCGAGATTGACCGGATCAAACGGAAAGAAGGTTTCGCCCAGCGACTCGCGGCGCTCCCGGAACGATGCCTGCAGAGCCAGATCCTTCGCCCGTTTCCGCTGCCGCTCCTCGAGATCGAGCGATACCGTGGTCTCGTCGCGCTTTCTGCGAAAGAAATCGATGGATTCGCGGAGGAGGGAAAATTCGTCGAGATTTTCCATCCGGGAGGCACTCTCCTCGCGGAGCGCGGCGATCACCGAATCGTCGATGGTGACGAGTTCGTCGGCATAATCGCCCGCGATACCGAACGACAGGGGCTTGATCGTATCCCACGGGAGGGAGTTGTCCAGGTCCGCCTCGCCGACCGAGATATGGTCGTTGACCGACGGAATGATCACGTCGGAGCGAACTCCTTCGATCTGGGTGGATTCCCCGTTGGGCAGGTAGTATTTTTGAACGGTGACCTTGGTCGCGCCGACCTTTTCACCCGAAGCGGAAAGCGCGTAAAAGAGCGGTTGCGTCATGCGGAAAATACCCTGGACGGTACCTTTTCCGTGGGTCGTCCGGTCCCCCACGACCAGCGCCCGGTCGTAGTTCTGCAACGCGCCGGCCACGATCTCGGACGCCGAAGCCGTGAACCGGGAAACGAGCACCATCAGCGGCCCCTCCCACGCGACACCGGGATCCTTGTCGTCGTGGTGAAAGAGGCGCCCTTCGACCGTCTTCACCTGTACAACCGGGCCACCCGGAATGAAGAGACCGGCCAACTCCACGGCCTCCCCGAGCAATCCGCCGCCGTTGCCCCGCAGGTCCAGGATCAGTCCCTCGACTCCGAGGTCCTTCAGCTTCGCGATCAACTTCGCCACGTCGGAACTCGAGTTCGGCTGGGCGGGATCCTCGGCTCCATAGAAAGAAGGAAGATTGATGACACCGATGGAGACCGTCCCATCCCCCGCGGGCACCTGGTAGAGCCGGGCGCTGGCGAGATTCGCGGTCAGGCGGACCTCGTCGCGAACCAGTACGACCTCGGCCCGGGTGGCGGGATCGGGAGCGTTCCCCGGGCGGATCTTCAAGCGCACGGTAGTCCCTTTCTCGCCCCGGATCATTTTCACGATCTTCCGGAGCTTCATGCCGATGACATCGACAAACTCGCCGTCCCCGCCCTGCGCCACGGCGAGGATCTGGTCATCGACGGCAATTTCCCCTCCCAACTGGGCGGGACCACCGGGAATCAACTCCCGTATCGTGCAGTAGCCGTCCTCATCCGAAAGAACGGCGCCGATCCCGACGAGCGAGTTCTCGATCGCAATCGAGAGATCCTCCAGCGAATCGGCGGAGAGAAAAAGGGAATGGGGGTCATAGGCGTTGGCGAGCGTCGTCAGGAACATTTCGTGTATTTCGAACGCCTCGAACCGGTTGATCTCGGTTTCCAGCCGCTCGTGACGCTCCAGGACCACTTCCTTCGCCTCGGCAAGCGCCTCGTCGAAGGAAAGAGGTTCGTCCGATTCGGCTTCGCCGCCCGGATCGTCCTCCATGCCCTCCGGCGCGGGGGGCGGGTCGCCGTCCTCCTCCTCCGGTTGCGTCCGGGCGAGGACCTCGTTCAACAACTCGTATTGGATCCGGGCCTCCCACAACTCATCCATCTCGGTAATGTTGGCCGGCCAGGGAACCTCTTCCCGGTCGGTCTGGTAGATGAGGCCTTCGTCGAAGGTGAAATCGTTGCCCAGGTAGTCCCGCACCCATTCGGTTCTCTCGAGGACGCGCTCGCGGAAGACCTCGAAAATCTGAAAGGCCTGATGGAGGTTGCCGCGGCGGATGTGGCGCTCCATCGGGGGGGCGAACCGGGAGCGGAACCGGTCGTGGTCACCGGTCGTGAAATAGAGCCGGTTACGGTCGAGATTCTCCATGAAATCCTCGATCACCGAAGACATTTCAATGTCCTCGAGGGTCATCTCGGAAAAGTGGAGCCTCTCCAGCGTGTTCACCAGCCAACGCGTCTCGGCCCGCATGAGGCCCGACGCCTCGAACTCTCCGGCCTGCGCGGACACGGGAGCCGCCAGGCCCAACAACCCGAGGGAGAGCAGAAAGATTTTTGCCGTTGATCGCACGGGAGAGAGAAAAAAGCAGTTCCGTCGATTCGTCAAAGCCCGATCACGATTTTTCGGGGGCGGGCCTCCCCGGTAGCCGGATGACTTTGGTCGTCCGGCTCCGGAACACCGCACCGGCACCGGAACGGTCCGGAGGTCTGCCGGGCCAACGACCCTTTCGGATCGCACGACTCAAGTCATGCCCCACGGGGAATCCCGTGGCAGTGCCTGGTTTAAACCGGCTAATCTCCCCGGACGACGGCGCGGATGCGGTCCACCAGATCCGCGGCCGGAACCGCGGTTTCGTCCCCGGTGGTGAGGTTTTTCACGGGGTAGGCTCCGGTTTCCAGTTCCCGTTCTCCGATCGATACCACGACTTTCGCCCCGCTCCGACCAGCCTCTTTGAATTGTTTGCCGAAGGCCGCGTCGCGGAAAAGATACCGGGTCGATAGACCGGCCTCGCGCAGGAGCCGGGCGATGGAGAGAGCCCGGGTCCGGGCCGCCCCGCCGCCGATGGCCAGAAAGCA
Source organism: uncultured Puniceicoccaceae bacterium (assembly GCA_964507815.1). Lineage (GTDB taxonomy): Bacteria > Verrucomicrobiota > Verrucomicrobiia > Opitutales > Puniceicoccaceae > Puniceicoccus. Next base: position 5,326 of record CAZDRT010000015.1, on the reverse strand, counting down.
GTCCGCTGCGGGTGCCGTGGCCGCAAGCAGCCCGCGGTCGGCGAGCAAATCCAGCAGGGTCACATCCCCCAGGGCACCGCCGGTGGCCTCCATGGGCGTTCCGGCGACTTTGCCGACGAGGTCGTCGTACCGCCCGCCTCCGGCGAGCGCCCTGCCCTTGCCGCTCGCCTCGAAAATCTCGAACACCGGACCGGTGTAATAGGCCAGACCGCGGACAATCCCGAGGTCCACCACCGCGCTCCGGCCAATCCCGAGAGCGTCAACGGAGGCCCGGAACGCGCTCCACGATTCAATCAGGCGGTCGGAGGCCTCGTTTGCCGCCCCCCCGGGCTCGAAACGGCGGAAGAAAGCGGCCAGTCCGGCATCGTCCCGCACCGTCCGCAGCGCGTCCACCCTCTCCAGAAAAAGGGCCGTGCCCTCGCCGAGGAGGGGCTCCAGTCGCTCGGTCAGCCCGGCGGGCGTCGAGCGCTCCATCTTGTCGATCACGGAAAGACAGGCGGTCTGGTGTTCCGGTGCCACCCCGGCCAGGTCCAGAAACCGGCTCCAGATCCGCCGGTCGCTGAGGCGCACGCGGAAATCATCCGCGGTCAGGCCGCAACGTCCGAGGGCGAGGGCGAAACAGGCGATCACCTCGGCGTCGGCACCGAGCGAAGGCTCGCCGAGGATGTCGAGATTGAATTGGGTGAAAGCCCGCTGGCGCCCCTTCTGCGGCCGCTCGAAGCGGTATTGCTCGTTGAGGGTGAACCAGCGGACCGGTTTGCGCAGCGAGGCTCCGGCGGCCCCGGCGATCCGGGCGAGTGTCGGAGTCATCTCCGGGCGCAGCGCGACCTTGCGTCCGCCCCGGTCCTCGAACCAGAAAAGCTGGTCCACGACCTCGTCGCCCGACTTGTCCACGTAGAGGTCGAGGGGCTCGAGCACGGGGCCGTCGAATTCCTCGAACCCGAAAAGATCCGCGGTCGAGCGGAGGATGCGGAAAATCCGGTTCCGCTCGCGGAACCGCTCCGGCGGAAACTCCCGGAAACCGGGCAGCGTCTGATACATCAGTCGGAGCGGGCTTCGATCTTGTCGAGATCGAGATCCTTGAGCTTCTCCTTCATTTCCTTCCCGGCCTTGAATTTGATGACCGCGCGGGTCGGAATCATGACATCGGTCTCGGGCCGGTTCGGATTGCGCCCGACCCGGGCCTTCCGAACCTGAATCTGGAAAACGCCGAAGTTGCGCAGCTCCACGTTGCGGCCCTCGCCGATGGCTTCGCCGATCGCGTCCAACGTCTGCTGGACGACCGTCTTCACATCCTTCTGGGAAATGCGGTTGTCAGGGTCCTCGTAAATTTTCAGGACGATGTCCCGTTTGGTAAGATTGGTTGACATGATGGAAGATCGGGAAGGAAACAGATGAAAAAGAAAAGAAAAATCGGAAATACCCGTCTAGCTGTCAACGTTTTACCTTCCGAAATCCACGGAACCGCTTTGATCGGGGCTTTCGTCGTGCCCGGTTCCGTGTTTTCCTGTCGGGAGAATGGCCGCAATTCCTTTTTTTCTCCGCGCCCTCGCGACCGCCCTCGGTCTCGGTTTTTCGCAATGGACGTCGGGCTCCGTCTCCTTCGCGGGCACGGAGTCTTTCGTCCTCGCCGTTCTCCTGCTCGGTCTCTTCGCCACGATCCTCAAACCCGTTCTCGTTGTGCTCATGCTTCCCCTGGTCGTGCTGACCCTCGGGATCGGGCTCTGGGTGGTGAACGCATTGCTGGTGATGCTCGTCTCCTCCCTTCTGCCGGGTTTTGTCCTCGCCGGCTGGGGAGGGGCTTTCTGGAGCGCCCTCTGGGTCAGCCTTTTCACGCTGGGGGGCCAGATCCTCGTCGGCGGAAAGGACGAGCGCTTCCGGAGAGTCGTCGTCCACCGGCGGGGATTCCGGAGCGCCCCGCCCCCGGGGGACAAGGGGAAAAAGAAAGACGACGACGTGATCGATATCTGACGACCTCGGGCCCGGGCGGCGGCCCCGCGGGAAGACGGCATCGCCGGGCGGGTCCGGTTTTTTCGCGGCGGCGGTCTCGCTTTTCGCGGGAATTCCGGCATCTGTCTCCCGGATGCTCCATCTCGTTTTCATCACCCATGGATCGACCGGCGACACGGTGCCCATGATCCGTCTCGCCGGGGAGGCCGTCCTCCGGGGGCACCGGGCGACCCTGCTGACGGGGGCCTACTGGCGGGAAACCGCCGAGAGCCGCGGCATCCGCTTCGTGCCGACCCCCCCCCGCGGGAGACGGGCCGCGCACGCGGATTTCATGCGGAAATTCTCCGAAATCCGGAACAAACGCCGCCTGCTGGAGGAAATGTTCGCCCAGGTGGACTCGTGGCAGGGGGAAATTCTTCCGGCGCTGGAGGCCGCCCTCGAATCCGCCGACGCCCTCGTTTGCTCCTACCTGTTCCCATTCTACCACCGGACGGCCGCCGCGCGCGGTCTCCCGACCGTATCCGTGCATTTCTGCCCGAACACCTCCTACTCGGCGGACGAACCGCCCGCCGATCTGCCCGCCCCGCCGGAATTCCTTCCCCGGTGCGTGCGCATCCGATGGAACCGCGCCCTCACCGCCCTCGCAGACCGCTATCTGGTCCGTCGCCTGAACAAGCGGCTGAGCCGGCCCGGGCAACACCTCCGCTCCTGGCTCCGGTCACCCACCGACTACAACTTGATCCTGGTCCCCGCCTCCCTATTCCGGCGTTCGGACGCCCCGCTGCCACCCACATCCGTTTTCACGGGATTTCTCGCAGTCGGATTCTCGGCGAACGAATCCCCGCCGGACGAAAACGCCTTCGCGGGCGGCCCCCTGCTGACCTTCGGCAGCGTCACCACCGCCGCCATGGCGGACGAGTTCGGCGCCCTTTACGAAAACTGGCCCGAAGACCGGCCCCTGACCATACAGGAAGGCTGGTTCCGCCCCCCGCCTCCGCCCGCCCGCAGCGGCATCCGGATCATCGGGAGCGCTCCGCACGGGGGGCTTTTCCCCAGGGCATCGGTCCTGGTTCATCACGGCGGGGCCGGGACAACGACCTCGGGCCTCCTGGCGGGAAAACCGCAGATCGTGATCCCCCACTTCGCCGATCAGAATTTCTGGGCGGGGACGGTCGAGCGGCTCGGGTGCGGCCGCCGCCTGCCGCGCCGCGGATGGGGGCGCGCGCTCCCCCGGATTCTGGAGCAGACGGAAAATGACCGGGCGATGGCCACCCGCGCCCGGCGGATCGCCGAAGAGCAAACGGAAGTACACGGAGCGCGCAACGCGCTCACCGCCATCGAGCAATGGCTCGGCGGCGAGGCCAGGCTCGCATCCGGCGGAACGGAATTGCCAGTCCCTTGAAAGTTCCGGAAAACAGGAGTCGCGCTATTGCGCTGACTCCCTCCCCACACTTGGGAGCCATGGTGGGAGATACTGGATTTGAACCAGTGACCTCTTGCGTGTCATGCAAGCGCTCTAACCAACTGAGCTAATCCCCCGGCAGAGAGAAGACCTTTACCGGTTTTCGTTGCGGACCCGCAGCATGTTGCTGAAGGCCGCCACCTTCTTTTTCCGGCGGCGGATTTCGGACGGTTTTTCGAAATAGCGCTTCGCGCGCGCGTCGCGGATCACGCCTTCGCGATCGAGGCGTTTTTTCAAACGGCGGAGAGCCCGTTCGACGGACTCGCCCTTGCGGATGCTGACATCAACTGGCATAAGGTTTTCTGGAGATTGGAAATTTGGGAAAACGATGAGAGAAACGAAATCCGGCGGACCCGTCAAGAGTTTATCTCCCACTTTTATTCATCAGCGATGTCACTCCGCGGGAACCATTCGGACGATCCGCCCCGGCCCGTTGAAAACGACATGGACCAGGCCCTCGAGACCGACCACCACGTCCCGGATGCGGCCGCGGCTCTTTACGAGGACTTCCTGTCCGACGACCGATTCTCCTTCGAGCCGGAGCAGACGCAGTTCCTGACCCGCCAGCGCCCCCGAAAGCAGGGAGCCTTTCCACCGGGGAAACGCGTCCGCCTGATAAAAATCGAGTCCGCAGACCGCGAGGGAGGGGGTCCAGTGAACGACCGGATCGACGATTCCGGGCGCGGAGGTGCGGTTGGTGATCGGGGTGCCGTCGTAGTTCATGCCGAAAGTCACGAACGGCCATCCATAGTCCGCCCCCCGGCGCAGGAGGTTCAGCTCGTCCCCTCCCAGGGGGCCGTGCTCGGTTTCCCAAAGGTTGCCGGTGGACGGATCGAGTGCCAGGCCCTGGGCGTTGCGGTTCCCGATGGTCCAGATCGAGGGAAAGGCCTCCGGATCACCGGTGAACGGATTGTCCGGGGGGATCCGCCCGTCGTGGAAAATCCGGTGGATCTTGCCGTTGGGACGGGAGAGGTCGCGCGCCTCGTCCTGACGGCCCCGGTCGCCGATGGAAAAATACAAGTAATCCCCGTCGAAGACCAACCGACAACCGAAATGAACCCCCGAACGACCGTAGAATTCGTCCGGAACCTTGAACACGATCTCCCCGTCGATCCATCGGTCGCCGTCGAGCCGTCCACGGGTGATCGCGGTGAATCCGCGGTTTCCGTCCGGGGAGGGATCGCTGTAGGAGAGATAGATCCACCCATTCTCCGCGTAATCCGGATGGACGGCGATGTCGAGAAGACCGCCCTGCCCTCTCGCGAAAACGCCGGGGATTCCTTCGACCGGGCGGCGCGCGCCGGTCTCCGGATCGATCCGCAGCAGGGTCCCCGAACGCTCCGAAACCAGCCACCCGCCATCGGGCAGAAAGGCGAGCGACCACGGGAGATCCAGATCGTCAACCACGGTTTCGAGACGGAAGTCGTGAAGTTCGGACCGGAAAACCCGCTCATCGCGCTTCCCCGGGCCCGGCTCCGGGCGGGCCCGGGCGTTTTTCTCGCGGATGAGAATGACCATCGCCCGGATTTCCTCTTCGGACAGAAGCGCTCCGAAGCCGGGCATGCCGTCATCGGGGCGGCCATCGCGGATGACTTCGGCGAGAACGGCGTCGTCCCGTCCGTAGCGCCATTCGTCGTCGAGCATGGACGGAGCCGAGCCCCCCTCCATTCCGGCACCATGGCAGTTCATGCAATGCCGCTCGTAAAGATCCCCGACCTTGGGAGCCGCCCGGGCCGCCGACATCGCCAGGACACCCGCGGCCACGCCGACAAACAAACGGGAGAGCGCCTCCATATCCGCGGACTGAAATCGAACCAAAGGACAATTGCAACCCGGGAGCGGGGGGGGGGACCACAAGCGCGTGGAGCAAAATCGTAAAGCCCCGCGATTTTGAAATGGGCCGATATTCCATCG
>CAZDRT010000014.1:4514-27138 GCA_964507815.1 uncultured Puniceicoccaceae bacterium | reverse complement strand
GCTCCCGATTCTTCGTTTATTTCCGACCTGGAGAGGAACGACGACAGTCGTTTCTTCGCATTCTCAGTTCCCGGTTACACAGCAGTCCCCAAAGTGCTGAGGCCGCTTATTGACTCTGACGTCTTTCCAGTGTTTCACTACTTAATTCTTGACGGACCCTAACCCTGGACCCTCCGCAGTTCTTCAAAGTCGATTTTATCTTTTGCCCGGGGAGAACTTTTCTTGTTTTTCAGTAATGAATCAAATCCAATAAACGGTACGCGGAGATTCTTGTCCAACTCCACGACGACCCGATCCTCGCGACAATGAGAAACTCAACTCCTTGCTTTTCGAGTAATCTTATAAACTCTCGGAAATGCTTGTTCAGCATATTCGGGCTCCCCTAAACAGTTGATGACCTCGACCGCCTCAATGCGTTCCCGGGGGGTCGTTGCCGCCCAACGCAATCGATCAGACGAAACTTCCCGAAGCCGCCGTTTCGTAATCGTAAATTTTTTCGCATCTCGCAGCACTGTTCCATCATCCTGAAAGAGAAAGAGGATGTCAAGTCCACGGCACAGCCGGTGAAGAAATCGAACATCCCTCCCACCGGACCGATCGGATTGACCAGAGATGACGCTGACCCTCGATCCGCACTCGAGAGAGGATCGGCAAAAGTCGTTTCTAAGAATTCACACTCGGCGTGAAATTTACTTCGACACGGACTCCCTAAGGAACCGGGACACTCCTGTCCCGCCGCATCCCTAAGGAACCGGGACACTCCTGTCCCGCTGCATCCCTAAGGGATCGGGACACTCCTGTCCCGCTGCGTAAGAGAGGCGGGGAGGACAAGACGAGCTACGAAGGGCGCAGCGCCGTCGAGCTACCAATCGAAATCCAGCTATCTTTTTTCAGCATTTCAGCTTTTCAGCATTTCAGTATTTCAGCTTTTTCTTATACTGCTTTTCAGGAGCGAAGCGGTTTTCAGCGTTTCAGCTTTTCCCTTTGTCTCCAATCCGTGCACTCTGTGGTCTTCGGGGTTCAAATTCTTCTCGTTGCGCATTCCGGGTCTGCGATTACGCCAAAAACCCTACGAGGTGCAGGGGAATTCGATCCGGGGAAAAGTTTGCGTCTTCACCCATGACAATCTTTCGATCCGCTTGAACACCCTTGAACTGGCTGCGACCTTTCCCCTTGCCACCAATCTCAAAGACTAGGTTTTCCCCTTTTCGTTGCAACAGAAAATCGAGTGTCTTCTGGCCGCGCGTCGATTTCAGATAGTTCAATTCGTATCCCGCATGGCTCATCGCCATCGCGAAAAAATCTTCCCGCAAGCCTCCCCGAATTTCCTCAAGAGGTCGGAAAAGTTTTCGGATCGGGGGCGTCAATAAAACCTTCGGCTCCCTGAGCACATTGGTTCCCGCCGGAAAGATACGCTGCAAGACAAAGGCCTTCTCGAACGCCGATGCATACTGCTCGGCTTTGTATTTGGTAATTCCCATATTTCTCGAAAGGCTGCTGTAGTTGATCCCGTCCACATCCGAACGACCGACAAAGGCGATCATCCGGCGCAAGACGTCCAGCTCATCCACTCGCAACCCGAGAGAGTTCGGAATATCCTTCCCGATAATCGCTTCGAGAGTGGCTTCGAGAAGGGGATAAGGATCGGGCTCCTCCAATGCGAACGGAACCAAGCCACCCGTAAGATAGGCTTCGAAACGATCCCCGCTCCGCAGGTACTCGGCGCCTACCTGATTTCCGAGAAGGGCGGACAATTCCAGACGCGGATACATTTCTCCATGCCTGAACGCAAGATACTCCCGAAATGAAAAATAGTGGAGCGAGTGCAATCTCACCCGGCGGGCGAGGTCGTAAACGGAATCCCTGATTCGCAGTGCGACCGAACTGGTGAAAAACACCCGAACCTCCAGGAAATCATAAATCCGCTTTAAGGCACCCAACCCATTGTCGGCATAATGAATTTCATCGAGAAAGAAGCATTTGTAGTGGTACTGATCCGCAAGCTCCTTCACCACCGAAAACAGATCGAGATCCCTCGGCAGGGTGTCCAGGGAAAGGTAAATTCCATCCTCGGCAGTAGCGGCCAGCTGCTGCAGGAGAATCGTCTTCCCCGCTCCACGCGGTCCGATGATGCCGATGAAATGCCGCCCCGTTTCCGCCCGCAAAGAAGCAAAAAGAGACCGCCGCAACGTCCGGGCCCGACCAAACTCCTTGGCCCGCCGATCCAGATCAATAATCGAGGAAACCTGCATTTCGGAAAATAATTTGCCAGAATGGCATACATTTTGTCAAATGTTTTGTCGGTTTGAGGGTTTTTTGGGGTGTAACCACAAGTGCGTGGAGTTTTGGAACGAACCAATCCCATTTTCTTCGGACTTTGGGAGCGCAGTGCTTCAGCCTGCGAACGTAAGCACAAGAACGCACCGAAAACGCGGGCTAAAGCACCGCGCTCCCCTGAATCTTTCCGTGGGTTTCTCACAAAAATGGCTGCAATTGCCAGATGAAGTCCACGCACTTGTGGTTACACCCGATGCCAGTTGTAGCACGCCGACGAAGTCGGGGTGAAATCCAGTTCGAAACGGGCTCTCTCAACTACGAAGAACACTGCCCGGTGTAGCACAAAAATGGCTGCTATTGCCAGGTGAAGTCCACGCACTTGTGGTTACACCCGTTGCCAGTTGTAGCACGCCGACGAAGTCGGGGTGAAATCCAGTTCGAAACAGATTCTCTCAACGGCATTCGCCGTCGAGCGACCCAGGACAAGAAGGAGGACAAACTGGCTCACCGATAAACTGAAAACCGGGAACTGAAAATTATTGATCCTCAACAAGCCCAACAAGGCTCTGGAAAAGTTGCTCCAAAGGCGCAACAAATTCATTGAGCAGCGAGTAAACCTCAAGCGCCTCTTCGGCGCTATAGACATGCGACATCCGGTTCCGTGCCTCCAACATTGCCAGCCACGGTTCTTGCTGGTCGGTCCAACCCTGGGCGAACGCGGTTTTAAACGCCACCCGCGGTGATTTCACCGGATCAAGTCCATGGAACGCAGCCACCGCCTGAATCGATTTCCAAGCCAGGTCGAAGGTGAATTCAAAATACTGAATACAGCCCGCCCGATGGACATCATCGACCGGATTCAATGTCATCGCTTCGCGAAAACGCCGCACGGCGTTTGCGAAGTCCGGGAGAATGAGCTCAGCCTTCATAGAGAACTTTCCCTTCCTTACGAGCACTTTCCCTGACCTTGGGCGACGCGCGGTTCAGGTCAACCCAGTCCACCCGATAAAGGGTGGGCAGGGCGTCCAAAGCCTCTTCGATCCGGCAAAAGGTTTTCAAATCCAACGGCTCCCCGCCATCCACCGCAAGATCGAAGTCCGAACGCTCATCGGCGGAGCCCCTGGCTCTCGATCCAAATAACAAAACCCGGTGCCCCCGGAGTGCTTCGCTCTCGGCCGCCAGAATCCCGCAAATTCCCTGTCGAACGGTTTCTTCCCATTCACTCATTGCGCACGAGACTGTTCGGAAGCATCCTGATTGTCAACCATGTCCCGGTTGACCAGCTCCGGTGGGTGTAACCACAAGTGCGTGGAGTTTGGGAACGAACCAATCCCATTTTCTTCGGGACTTTGGGAGCGCAGCGCTTCAGCCTGCGAACGCAAGCACAAGAACGCACCGAAGACGCGGGCGAAAGCACCGCGCTCCCCTGAATCTTTCCGTGGTTTTCTCACAAAAATGGCTGCAATTGCCTGGTGAAGTCCACGCACTTGTGGTTACACCCGTTGCCAGTTGGGGTGAAATCCAATTCGAAACGGATTCCCTAAGGAACCGGGACACTCCTGTCCCGCTGCGTAGGAGAGGAGGGGTGGACAGGAGTGTCCACCTCCCGGCAGAATCATGGAACCTTCGACTAACCTGTTTAGCGCTGGAGAGGAACGACGACAGTCGTTTCTAAGAATTCCCGAAGATCACGATCTGGTGATCGCACCTTTGGCTTAGTGCCAGCCAGGAACCAAGGAAGAAAAGAAACCTCTGTGCTCTCAGTGTCCTCTAGCGACGCAGGAGCGGGTGGTTCGGATTCTTCTCTCTGTCTCTTTCCCGTCAAACCGTTTCGGGTTGGACGACTGAAGTCATCCAACTACGTATCAATCCCGTTAAACCCCATTCGCCTTCTTGCAGACCGGAATTTGTCGACAATCAAGACCTGACGTCTTTTGAGTGTTCTTAACAATCAAGACCTGACGTCTTTTGAGTGTTCTTAAACTGCTTCTCCCGGCGCATGCTCACTGGCATGGACAGGCCTCTGCCTACCGGCCTGCCCTGAATTAGCACACCAGAGTATGCCTCTCTATTTTTTGGCTGGCCTTCATCTGTAACCTTTGTCTTGTTCTGCGTCTTGTCCTGCGTAGCTCGACTTGTCCTCCGTAGCTCGACTTGTCCTCCGTAGAAGGAAGAGCGTAGAAGGAAGTCGGGGTGAAGACCAGTTTCGAACAACATTCGCAACTACGACCAACATCAATGTCTGAGAAGATTTTCAGTTGAGTTGGAGAGGAACGACGACAGTTGTTTCTAAGAATTCGCAGTCGATATGAAATCCAATTCGAAACGGATTCACTAAGGGACTGGGACACTCCTGTCCCGCTGCGTAGGAGAGCAGGGGTGGACAGGAGAGTCCACCTTCCGGCAGAATGATGGACGATTCTCAACCGCCACCGCAAAGAGGACAATCGAATTGTCGGTGCGCTCCGCTGGAGTCTTGATGCTAAGCCTTCCCGTATTGAATTTTTTGCAAAATCACTTGTTTCTGCCGGTCACTTCTCTATACTTAGGGTATGAAACTAGAACTTGAACTACCAGATTCGGCACTTTCGGCTTTGCGAAAAGCACCCGAAGAGTTATCCGCTTGTCTGCGCCTGATGGCAGCCGCGAAGCTTTATGAGGTTGGCCACTTAAGCCAAGAGCGGGCCGCTGAACTCTCGGGGTTGAGTCGCCAGGATTTCCAATTGGCTTTATCGCAAGTAGGCGTGTCGCCGTTTCAAGGGGTGGATGAGGATATCGCCGGACTGTGATTAGTTTGGCAGAAACATTTTCACATGCGACTGTTGTGCTTGATGACCTCGCAGCGAGGAGGTGTGCGATGGCGCTTGGACTGCGTGTCACGGGAACTCTGGGTCTGCTCTTAATGGCAAAGCAAGTCGGGCGCATCGAAAAAGTTAGCCCCGCCTTGGATGCGGTTATCGATGCTGGTTTGTTTGTGTCCGCAGGTCAAATACAGGCAATCCGCGAAAAAGCTGGTGAATCGTAGCGCAAGCGCTCGTTTGAAAAAGTTGACGAGTTTTCGGTTGTAGCACGCTGGCGACAGCCAGTGTGAAATCCAGTTCGAAACGGAGCCTCTCAACGGCTGTCTCGGTTGATCAGTTCCCAGTTTACCGGTTACCGGTTTTGGGTTGTAGCACGCTGACTGTAGCACGCTGACGAAGTCAGTGTGAAGTGCCGGTCGAACCGGGTTCTTTCAATGGCATTCGCCATCGAGCTACGAAGAAACCTGCCCGGTGTAGCACGCTGACGATAGTCAGGGTGAAGTGCAGTTCGAACCGGATTCTCTGAACGGCTGTCCCTTCTACGCTCTTCGAGCTTCGCCAAGGCTATGGCGGACAGCCCCCCCTACGTCCCGCAGTCGCGGGACTTCCTTCTACGCTCTTCCTTCTACGCAGGACAAGTCGAGCTTCGCAGGACAAGACGGAGGGCAAGCCGAGCTTCGCAGGACGAGACGCACGGCGCAGCGCCGTCGAGCTACAAATCAAAGTCCAGATTTTTCTTTGATTTCAGCTTTTCAGCTTTTCCCCATTTCAGATTTTCAGCTTTTCAGTTTTTCAGCGTTTTAGAACTGCTTTTCAGCTTTTTCAAAAGGCAAGCCGATCACCCCCCCCTACCGCGCGCCCTTCACCATGGCCACAACGGTTCCCAGCAGGATTTGCACTTCGAGGACCACACTGGCGTACTTGAGGTAGTAGAGATCGTAGTTCAGCTTCTTCCGGGCGTCCTCGATCGACGCACCGTAGGGGTAATTGATCTGCGCCCAGCCGGTTATGCCCGGCTTGACCAGGTGGCGGAAAGAGTAATTGGGCACCTCGTCCTCGATTTCATCGACCATTTCAGGCCTCTCGGGACGAGGGCCGATGAAGGACATGTCGCCCTTCAGCACGTTCCAGAACTGCGGGGTCTCGTCGAGGCGGGTCTTCCGGAGAAACCGCCCCAGCCAGGTGACCCGGTCGTCCTTTTTCTTCGCCCACTCCGCGCCGTCTTTCTCCGCATCGCAGCGCATGCTCCGGAACTTGTAGATCGTGAAAGGCTGGTTGTACTGACCGCAGCGGGTCTGGCGATAAAGAATCGGGCCGCCGTCCTGCAGTTTGATCGCCAGGGCCAGAAAGGGCAGGAGCGGCGTCAGGCAAATCAGCCCCAGCAGGCTGAGCACAATATCGAGACCCCGTTTGAGAGCGAAAAAGAACGGATGGAAATAAGCGGGATCCTGGGACCAAAACCAGTGGTCGGGCAGGTTGGAGGAGAAAACCTGGTAGAGACGCCGCTCGAAAAAGTAATTCAGATCCATGACGCGGATGCCGCAGGCCATACAGGTCATCAACCCATCCCGTTCCTCCTCCAACAAAGAATGGGGCGTATCGACCAAAACTTCATCGATTCCCGACCCCTGGAAAAACTCCGCCAAAGGAACTTCCGCCGGCTCGAGGAATCCTTCCTTTCCCGCATCGACGAAGGATTCTCCATCCGACTCCCTCCTGATATTGGTGAACCCCACCACCCGGATCGGCAACCGCGTCGCATAGACGTAGGTTTGCATCCGGTAGAAATTCGCCTGAGCCCCGTACACCACGACCTTGTAGATGGATCGGGCCTGCTGGCTCCAGGCGAAGATCCTCGTCCCGGCGATCCCCCCGAAGGCGAAAACCCAGTAGTAGGCGGACGCGATCCGGCCCAGAATCTCGAACTTGAACAGGGCGAAATAGACGCCGAACAAGACCAGTCCGAGAATCGGGGCGATCGCGGCCAAGGCGACGATCCGTTGACGCGACCGGATCTGCAGGTGATTGTGGAGCCCGACAATGTGGGCCGAGAGAACGGTGACCGCCGGCAGAACAAACCAGAACGCGAAAAGGTGGCTCCTGGGCACGAATCCAGCGAGGATATCACCACTGAATTTCGGTGAAAGCTTGAGGGCGAGAATGATCGCCACATACGCGATGACAAAATCGAGCACAGCCAGGGCCATCGGCCCCGCAAGCCCGGTTCGAAAGGATTTGGCGATACAACTCATGATTTGGAATATCCCGGCGCAGGATGAGAAAGGGAAGCATAGGCACAAATACCAGCCCGGGGCAAGAGCGAACACCAGGCAATCTCACCAGAGGGCACGACCACCCCACGGACCGTTCCGATGGACTCAGGAGCCCTCTCTTTACACAGACGAGATTCACCAGGCAAACCGAAGGGGTAAAATCGCGGATATCCGGACCTCGCGCTGTCGTCCTTCCACAAAAAAACCAACTGCCTCCAGTTGGTTTTCATCGCTATTTGGGTAAAAACGGCCCGCATACACGGCACGCGTGCCGCCAGTAATCGGGAGCTGAGACGTTCTAGACGCTCGTCCCAATTTCCATCTCCTTCAACATAATCGGATTCACTTTTTCCACATCAAATTTCTCTTCCGCCAACTTCCGGCTCGCCGCACCGTGATCCGCAATCAAGTCCGGATTCTCGACATACTGCCTCATTCCAGCCACCAAATCATCGACATTTCCTGGCCGGACCAGAAATCCATTCTTGCCGCCATCCACCGTCTCTCGACACCCCCGATGATCCGTGGTGATGATCGCTCGCCCGATCGCCAATGCTTCCAACAGGCTGCGAGGGACTCCCTCCATGTAGTAGGTGGGCAACACGTAGACGCTCGACTCCTCCAAAAACGGGCGAACATCTTCTTGATATCCGCCATACTCGAGAATTCCGTCAGTTCGCCACGAATCTAGAATTTCCTGGGTGATCCTTACGATTCTGGAGGAAAATCATCTTCACCCGGTTCAGACTCGCCCGGTAGAGCAGTAGGCTGACGCGCTTGACAATCTTCTGCTTCCAACCCGTTCCATCGGTGTCTATTAAGTTCTCAAAACAATTACAATCTCACCAAGAAATCTGGTGCCTCACGATAAATTTCCCGCTTCCGCGGAACTCTCCAACCAGCACCTTGGTCGGGAGTCTCTTACCAAACTCCGGACAGTAAAATCCGTCTTCGATTTTGTAGACCATGGTTTGCCCGCCCTCTAATACGGCTCGAATCTCCTTTCCCTGAATCAGCCATGAGGTTTCGCTAATTTTTCCGATATCCAAGTCCGGATGAAAATGAAAACGAATTGCCACGTGTTGTTCATGGCGAAGAGAGATACTATCTCTGATGCAAAGTCGCTTTTCCTCAAGAGCCCATTCTCGAATATGCTCTCCCGCAAGTCTCAGAACTCGATAGCCGCTATGTCCCGCCTTCAGCACCCGGCTTTCTGGATCCCATTCGATAACTCGACTGGTTGCCCGGCGCGCCAATCGGAAGGCTGACCAGACTTCCGACGAATCGCGGTTCTCCACGCTCAGAGTGTTGTGGGCCGGAGTGGATCGTTCCGCCAATCGGACCGGCGAAGGGTCGTAGGTGCTGGTACCGGTATCGACAACAAAAGCCCGTCCGTTCAGATAGAGTTCGAACCCCAGGGTGCCCGCATGGGAATGCCCCGGCTGATACCCGGGTCCCGGACCCCCGAATTCCGCGAAAAGCACCGCGTCCCGGTCTTTTAAGACAGCGAACCCACTCGGCTCAAAGAGTTCCGATGCATTCCCGCGTGGCTCTCCGGGCACCTCGATTTCCAGGCGGTCGGAGTAGCCTTCCAATTCCTTTCGGTCCCCCGCGACATGGAAAGCCGCATCGTTGAAAAGCGGAAAATCGCCGTTTGGCAGGGTCATTCCCCGGAGCCATCCCATCATTTCGGCCACGGATTTTTCCACCGCTTCGAGGACCCGCGGGGGAATCCGATCGGGAAAAACCCGTCCGATGTTCAAAAGGTTCATGAGATCCTCCAGAACGAGCGAATGATACATGACCGACCTCTCGAAATGGCCTCCGTCCGGCAGAACCTGTTCGCGCACTTCGCCTTCGACAATGCGGCTGCCGATGGCGAGCCACCGGTCGGCTTCCTCGCCCTCGAAAAAACATCCGGCGAAAACGAGGGCGATTCCGTTGACCAGATAGTGGTTCGCCAGAAGTTTGGTCTCCAACCGGGCGGACAGCCACCGGGCCTGGACGGCGAGGGACGCATCAATCGTTTCGTCCGTGACCGGCTCACTTTCCAGCCGGAACCGAATCCACTGGATAATCCGGAGCGAGACCGGATAGGGATCCCAGGATCGGCCGGACCCGACAGGGCATTCGGCTATCCACTTCCGGAGCCATGCGGTCGCGTCTTCGGATCCGGGGGCGTTCACCCACTCGAAGTAGTTGAGATTATAGTACCACAGATACGAATGCCGGCCCCTAAACCACCCCCCGGCGGAATCAAAGTCGTCTTCGACATTCAGAAACCGGAAACGATTTTTCCCGAGATATCCGCGCTTTTTGGGAACTCCGCTCACCCACTTTCCCGAACTCTCGCGACGGGGCGGAACCGGAGTGGTTTTCGGCGACACACGGGGCAACCGATCCCTCAATTGCCCCCATATCTGCCGGGGCCGGAGATGCCGCAATGTTCGCGCGTAGAGGAGAGGCGCGCGGAGACCGGAGGCTCTCATTTCCAATCATCCTCCAGCGGCGGCCGGGGGCCCTTTCCCGTTTCCGCGACGGACTCCAGGATAAGGTTGAGCTTACGGGCCAGCTTGTCCCGGTCGAAAATCCGCTCCCCGAGCGCCCGCCCGTTTTTTCCCATCTCCGCCAATTCTTCCGGCGCCTTTTCCTTCAGTTCGACCACCTTGTCCGCGAAATCCTCCGGCGACCCGGGATCAACGAAAACGCCGCAGCGGTTATCCTCGAGCAGGGATTGAAGAGGCCCGGGCATGTTCGTCAACGCGGGTTTGGCGGCGGCGAAAGTGTCGAATAGCTTGTTTGGCGAGCAGGTGGCGAGGACCGGATAGTTCGCGTAGATCGTCATGCAGACATCCACGGCGGCCATCACCTCGGCGACCTCCGACTTCGCCTCCACCGGATCCGAAAACACCACGTTGTCGAGTTGCTCCGTGCGCGCCCTCTCTTCCAGGTCGGCTCTCCGCATGCCGTCCCCGTGCAGGAGGAAAAGAACATCGCGCACCCCCCGCCGTTTGAGAACCGCGGCGGCGTCCAGAACATACCCAAGCCCGTTCGCCATGCCCATAGTGCCGAAATAGGCGAGGGAGAATTTTCCATCGAGGCCGAATTTTTCGCGCATCCGTCCACCGGTCGCCCCGGGGTCGAAAAAGTCGAGATCGCTGGCGTTGGGGATCACGCTGACCTTCTCCGCCGGTACGCCGGTCGATACGACACCGGCCTTCATTCCCGGAGAAAGCGCGACAATGTGCCGGCTGAAACGGTAGGTGATGCGTTCAAGCGCGCGGCAACCGAAGCGGGCGAGCGGGTTCCGAAGCAGGCCGAGTTGAATCGCACCTTCCGGCCACAGATCCCGCACTTCGAACACCAGGGGCTTCCGCTTGACCAAGGCGGCGAAAACGGCGGGCAACGCGATGGTGAGAGGACCGCTTGTCGCGAAAATCACGTCCCCCTCGAGGCGGACGGCCTTCCATCCGCTCTTCCACGCGAACCGCAGAAAGGCCGCTATCCGCTTTCGAAAACTGATCTTGTTCGAATAAGGGACGGGCAGCCAGTGTACATGGATTCCGGCCTCTTCCGTCTCGTACCACCCGTTGGGCGCATCGGGCGGCGGGCTGGTGGCCGAAGTAACCATCTCCACCCGGTGCCCGGCGGCGGCCAGCCGCCTCCCGAATTCGTAGGAGCGGATCCCCGCCACACCGATCATGTTCGGAGTGTAGAAGTACTGGTGGAGATAGATGATTTTCATAGGCCAGGGGGGGATTCTGTTCGGAGCGGACGGGCGACCGCCCTGATTTCACTCAGACGATTTTCAGGCAACGATCCCCGAAGGGAAGATCCCCGCGCCCCGTCAGATCCAACACCGTCGCTCCCGCATCGAGCCATGCGAGGACCTTTTCCTTCGCGATCCCGTGGGCGAGTACATACACATCCCGGTCGTCCAAATCCTCCGGGCCGTCCACCAGGGTTTCCGCCAGATGGGGGAAAACCTGCTCGACGTACGACCGGTTGCCACCGACCAGCCGCGCCATTTTCACATTCGGGTCGTAGCAGGCGACCGACCGGCCTTTTCCGATGAGACGCTCCGCAAGCTCGACGTAGGGACTTTCCCTCAGGTCATCGGTTCCCTCCTTGAAGGAGAGCCCGACGAAGCCGATCCGTTTCCCGGGGCATTGGAGCAGCATCCGGAAGGCCCGGTCGATCTGGCCCACGTTGCTCGGGAGCACATGCTCCAGCATCGGGGTCGCCACATCGCGCTCGCGCGCGGCGGCCAGGAACGCCCGCAAATCCTTCGGCAGACAGGATCCCCCAAACGCGAAGCCCGGACGCAGATACTTCGGGGAGATATTGAGTTTGGTGTCCTGACAGAAGATTTCCATCGCCTCCGCCGCATCAATCCCGGCGGCGTGGCAGAACTGCCCGATCTCGTTGGCGAAGGTGATTTTCAGGGCGTGGAAGAGATTGTCACAATACTTCACCGTTTCGGCTGTCTCGATCGAGCAGCGGATGCGCGGACAGGCAAAACCCTCGTCGTAAAGCGACAGGAGAGTGTCGCCTGAGCCCGGAGCCCGTTCGCCCACCACGATCTTCGGAGGACCGTAGAAATCATCGACCGACGTCCCTTCCCGCAGGAATTCCGGGTGGAAGACCACATCGTAACCGTCGCCGGCCGGACGACCGCTTTCCTTCTTCAAAAGAGGAAGGACGCGCCCCCTCATGGTGCCCGGAACCATGGTGCTGCGGTAAACGAGAGCAAGCGGCTTGGCCCGGTTACGAAGGAGAGCCCCAATTTCGCGGGTAACGGCCTCGATATACGCCTGGTTGAGACTTCCATTGGGGCGGGACGGCGTCCCCACGCAGATAATGGCCAGATCGGCATCGGCCAACCCCTCGCCGGCGTCGGTTGTCGCCCGCAGTCGCCCGGATTCCACCTCCTCCCGGACGAGATCGCCAATCTTGTCCTCGACGATGGGCGCCCGGCCCTCCCGGACCTGGCGGACCTTTTCCTCGGAGACATCCACCCCGAAGACACGATGCCCCTGGCGCGCGAAACACGCCGAGGTCACGACCCCGACATAACCCAATCCGAATACCGCAATGTTCATAACTTGTCCCTTGTTTGTTTCTTCAAAAATTTCCCGCCCTTTCTTTCAGCCCGCGGCTTCCACGGCGCGGAACGAAGCGTCCATCGACTCCAGGATTTCGTTGAGCGGGATCGGGGCGGTGGAGCCACTGGTCAGCGACTCGATCAGGCGCCGAAACTCCTCTTTGTGCCCCTTGTCCTGCCGCATTAGCCCCATCTTGCGGAAGCCTTTGAATCCATAGCCCCGAAGAACCCGGAAATTGTCCAACTGCAGCACACGCCCGCCCGCGAAGACTTCGATGCGTTCCTTGGGAAACGCCTTGTCGCCGTTGCCCAGATAGTGGACCGAGGCGATGGATCCGTCGCCGAAGGTCAGGGTAACGATGATCCGGTCGTCGCAGCGTTCTCCGGCATCGTTTTCACCGAATCGCACCGCCTCGACCCGCTCGATCGGGTGGCCGACGAGATACCGTGCCAGATCGATGAAGTGACATCCTTCCGCGAGCATGCGTCCGCCACCCACTGCCGGATCGTGGTGCCAGTGATCCTCCGGAAGCGCGCCCGCGTTGACCATGATGCTGACGACCCTGGGGGCCGCCGACCCCTCAAGGAGTGAAACCATCCGCTCCACATGCGGGGCGAAGCGCCGGTTGAAACCGACCATCAAGTACGGATTTTCCACCCGCCCGCAGGTCGCGGTCAATTGTTCGAGTTCGTCGCGGGTGATACACAGGGGCTTTTCCACATAAACCGCCTTTCCGGCCTCGAGCGCCCTCCCGGCGAACGCCGCATGGGTGTTGTGCTGGGTCGCGATCACCACCAAATCAACCGAAGGATTCCCGAATACCTCCTCCAGATCGGTTGTCGAACGCGTGAATCCGAACTTTCGACCGTAATGGGTTCCGGAAACTCCCTGGGAGGAAGCGATAATCTCCATCCGCGCCCCGGCATCCCGCAAAGCGGGCAGGATGAACCGGGAACAAAAAGCGCCGGCACCGATCACCCCGACGCCGACCGATCCGGAAATCCGTCGGCCTCCCGATTTCCCAACCGCCGGTATATCCACCGTTCTCGCACCAAGATCGGCGGCTTCCGTCCCATTCGAC
The DNA here is from genome assembly GCA_964507815.1 of uncultured Puniceicoccaceae bacterium. GTDB lineage: Bacteria > Verrucomicrobiota > Verrucomicrobiia > Opitutales > Puniceicoccaceae > Puniceicoccus. The sequence goes on along the minus strand of CAZDRT010000014.1, from coordinate 13,601 downwards.
CCCGGATATTCGAGCACGATGCCCATGCCCTTGCCCCCGGCGACGACCCCGTAGGCATCGGGGGCACTGTCGATCGGAAACCGGTGGCTGATCAGGGGGTCCACATCCAGATTTCCGTTCCGCAGCATTTCGAGCACCGCCCCGAAGTTTCTCTGCTCGGTCCATCGCACATAGGGCAACGGATAGTCCAGCCCATCTTCCTCGTAGGCGGGGTCGTAACGGCCGGGGCCGTAGGAACAGGACACCTGCAACGACAGCTCCTTTTTGTACATCGCGTCGCGCAGCAGATTGAGCCCGGTCGCACCGACCTGGACAATCCGCCCTCTCTTCCGGCACATGTCCGCCGCCTGGTTCGTCGGGTCGCTGCTCTGCGTCGACGCGGTGATCAGGACCCCGTCCACCCCATCTCCTCCCGAAAACGCGTGCGCCCGTGCCAGCACATCCTCACCCTCGGACGGCGAAATCACCTCCGCTCCCATTTGCGCGGCCAGCCGGCATTTGGCCGGATCGAGATCAACGCCCGCCACCCGGCACCCGTGGGCGCGGAGAATCTGGACGGCCATCAGCCCCATCAAACCCAGCCCCAGAACAACGATGGACTCGCCCAGGGCGGGCCGCAGCAGCCGAATCCCCTGCAGTGGAATCGAGGCCGCCACCGTAAAACACGCATGCTCAAACGAAACACCGTCGGGAATCCTGGCACAGAGATTTTTCGGAACCACGACCACCTCGGCGTGCCCCCCATTGGAGGCGACGCGGTCCCCCTCTTTGAAACCCTCCACACCAGCGCCCACCTCCCGCACGATCCCGGCGTTGCAGTAGCCCATCGGCAAAGGTGCGTCGAGTTTGGCACGCACCGCTTCCACGGTGGCACCGAGGCCGTCCGTCTTCACCTTGGTGAGCACCTGCTTGACCTTCTCGGGCTGCTGGCGGGCCTTGGAGATATAGCCCGCCTTGCCAAAGCTCACCAGCATCCGCTCGGTTCCCAGCGAGATCAGACTCGCCCGCGTTTCGATCACCAAGTGACCGGACTTCGGGGCCGGGCAAGGCACATCGACCAGGCTGGTTTCGCCCGAGGAGAGGTTTTGGAGAACTTGTTTCATTAGTAGTAGACGAGATTCGTCGCGGGCGACATCAATGGTCAACGCGAATGTGGAAAAGAATAGCCCAATTTCTCCGCGAGGTCGCCGCATCGCTCCCGGACTTTCATCAGCTGCTCCCGGCTCATTTTCTTCAGATAGGCATCATTGTTGTCCGGACGGAGCGGATACCAGCGGTCGCCGAACTTCGTTCCAAAGGGAATCCGGTGTTCCGCCGCCGGCAGTTGATCCATCCGGAAGTCGAGCCCGATGAAGTTGCAAAGCTCCTTGGTATTCTTTTCGGGCTCGGAAAGAAAGTCCTCGTAGCGCCAGTGCCGGAAGTGCCGCAGGTGTTTCGAATCATCGAGAACGGCCCGGGTCGAGTTGGCCCAATGCTGGATGCAAAGATCGAACCGCTCCTCGAAAGACAGAAACGAGGAGTAGCGCGCCATGTCGCCGGCCTTTCCCGACGCGGCCCGAAAGCAGGAGACATACGGATCGCGCGTGATCAGAGCAAAGAACGGATCGCAGTCTTCCAGCAGAGCCTGGATGTAGCGGGTCTTCAGGGTGAAGACCTGACTCTTGTCGATGAAACGGGACTCCTCGCCTCCGAACCGGTGCAGACACTCCGCGATCGCTTTCCGGAAACGGCGGGCATCCGCCGCGTTCGCATCCGCCTCCGTCAGGTGATAGGCCTTCCAGAGGTCGTCGCTCCCGTAGGACCAGCTCCTTGGCATGGTCAGGCGGGGATGGGGCGGGTCGGTCTTGAGAAGCCGACCGGAAAGCCTCAGGCCCTGCGGAAGACGGTATTCCATCGACCGCTGCATCTCGTCGGCACCCGTCCAGTAGCGGTGGTTACCGGTCGCCGAAACCACCCGCGGGTGCCGCCGGATGAACCGCGAGATCAGCGTGATTCCATCCCCTTGATTGCCCAGGAGAAAGACCGGTCGATCAATGCCGGTCCCCTTCGGGACGCCGAGCCAGCCCGGCGGATAAAACATCCAACTGTTTCGACGCCAGTAATAGTAGGCCGTGTTAGCCGGTTTCCGAAGAAGACTCATTGAAAATTTTGCGTCTCGTTGCGGCTATACTCTGCTTTCGGCAGTTGCCGGTTCCCGGTTGGAGAGGAATGGCGACAGCCGTTTTTTTTCTGTCACCGATGGCCGATTTTCGTCATCCCGGACGAGCGATTCGGGATGGGTTTGTCTCAGCCGCATTCGCGTCCGAGCTACCGCAACGCGCTTCAATCTCTCGCCACCGCGTCGATTCGGCCCGGTATCGACTATTGGTCAGATAAGCGGTCGCCCTTGAGCGGCATGCCACACCCGAACAACCTCGATCCGGGTCTGCCGAACCCTGAAAATGATCCGGTAGTTTCCCTCAATAAGTTCTCGAATTGACGAATTGCTGTATTCCGGAACGATCCGCGCCGATTTTTCAAATTTTTCGATCTGCTTGCTACGACCAACGATACGCTGGCCAATTCTAATCGCGGCAGATGGGTTGTCGGCAGCGATATATGAGACGATACCTTTCAAGTCCCCTCGAGCGGAAGGAGACCAGATTACCGCTTTACCCATTCCTCCAACTCATTCTCCACTGAATCGACTGGAATTCCCTTGCCGGAATCCAATTCCGCCAAACCGCTGCTGATTGCAGAATTGAGAGTGATCCGCTCGATCACCTCACCCCAATCGGCATCCTCCGGTAGATTTTCGACCGTCGCTCTGGCTATTTCTTTTACACTCATATCGAATAGGGTGTCTTCCAAACCCGCCTTTTCAACCCGAAATTCGCAACCGGAAGAGTGGATCGGATCACTCCTCGGCGAGACGGTTTTCGCGACGCTCCCCCACCTTTTCCCCGGCCAGCTCCACGGCCCGGATAAACGAATCGGCATAGTTGGAAAGGGTCCGCTTTTCGAGGACCTCCCGCTCGGCCCCGGCGATGATCGCGGCGGCCGCCGGATCCCCGGCCCTTACTTTCGCAAGCACCTGCGCGAGCGCGGCTGCATCGCGCGCCGGGTAGGTCCATCCCGTCCGCCCGTCCACCAGCATCTCGCCGTCCGGCGACTCCTCCCGCACACCCACAACCGGAACCCGCAGCGCCATGGGTTGGAGCAGTCCGAGACCAACCCCTCCGCAGAAGACAACCGCATCGGAGACCGCATAGATCGCATTGTCGTCTTCCTCCGGCACCATACCCAGAAACCGGACCGAGTTCTGTAAACCCAACTCCGCGGCCAGCGCTTCCAGCGAGCCCCGCTCCGGCCCCCTGCCCCCGATCAGGCAAATAAAATCCACCCCGAGGTCGCGCAACCGGGCACAGGCCCGGATCAGGTCGTCCACCCTTTTCTTGCGCACCAATCCCCCCACGGTGGAAATCACCATCTTTCCCTCCGTCTCCACCCCGAGTCCCGCGAGAATCTCATTGCCCCGAGAGTGCAACGGTTCCCGGCGGGACGCGATACCTTCGACATCAACCGTGTTGTAGCTGAGGACGATCCTGTCTTCCGGGATCCCGATCGCCCGGAAATACCGGACCGACGCATCGCCGTACGGAAGCAACACGTCCGCCCACGAGAAAATCTTCCGGAAAACCAGCCGGTTGACCAGAGGGTTGCGGATGGAATCCGCCGCCAGTCCCTTGCTCCAGATCACAACGGGAATCTTCCTCCGCCTCGCCCGCAGGACGCAGCGAAGACTCGACAGGTCGTAAATCGATATCTGCGCTACCAAGGCGGCCCAGGGCCTCTCCGCAACGGCCCGAACCACTCCCTTTTGGTAATAGAACCGCGATCCCAGAACCGAATGAGCGGAAACCTCCTTGCGCTCGAACGAGAAAGATCCGGCCTCCGAAGGGTCGATCCCCGTCGGGCGACCCTTGGTCGATGCCACCGGAGTAAAATAGACCGAAAGGTCGAACTCACCCCGCTGCTGAATTAAATCGAACAGCGGAACCCGGTAGTGGGGAAGGGAGAAATACTTCACCATCACCCGCCCGCGGACGGTGTCGTTTCCAGCAAATACTGACTTCATGGAATTCGAAGAGGAAGCAACCCGGGATCGTAACCCGCAAATGAGCGAATCCACCGGGAAAATCGAATGATCCCGCGTCAGGACCCCGGCCCCGGGCACCGCACATTCATGGAATCATACGTGTAGAATGGACAATCGAACAGCTCGAAGATCCTCCGCCTGAAATCCTCGTCCAGCGACTCCGCAAAGCCTTTCCACTTTTTTTCCTGGCTCTCCTGACTCACACTTTTGATACCCGGATTCGTTTTACCTGCGGTCCCGCTGGCCTTCGCAAAATTCAGGGCCGATACCGATGTCGGATCGATCTGGCAGAATTCGAAAGCTTTCTTTAGACTCGATTCCGGATCGATCAATAAATCTTCGTAGAAAACAAAAAGGATATCATCCCTTTTTTGTTGGAGGAGTCTCGTCGGAATCAGATTTTCAAGAAACCAGTTCAAGACCAATATTTCCGCTTTCGTTCCGTCTGCGAGAATCTTCCGGGAAAATTCCAACTGCTCCCCGCTGAGCACTCCCGACGAGAACCAGACATTTTCGAGGTATGCCCAGGCTGTTGGCGTCCAGTTCGCCTTCAACACGGACTGCGCTTGGGAAAAAGGATGCCGGAAGAATACGATCACTTTTCCGGGAATGTTTTCCAGAAACCACGGGATCATCGCTTTCCCGTTGAGAATCTTGAAAATGGTTCGATCCGTCTTCTTCCAGAATCGTTTTTTCAGCGGATTGGAATTGCAGCAATTGGAAAAGTCGCCCCGGGATAGAGCGTCGAAGTATTTCCTGACCCTATCCTCCTGTGGCGGCGTCAGCCTTATGAATTGGCTCTCGTTGACGATCGGCAAATGCCCGTGCAAAAATGGCGGGGAGGAGAAAAAGGAAAGAGGTTGACCGATAAAGCGAATGCCCTTTTGAGCGAAAATTAATTCTGACAACCAGGTGCTACCGCCGCGGCGGCTTGCAAACAAAAAGATATCGGCCTCGGCCGTGCTTCTGGAATGGAACTTCGGGGACAGGTCTTCCATTACCTGCTTTACCAGCGATTTGAAAATTCGGGATGTTTTCATCGGTCTGTCTCTATCGTATTAATTTATCGAAATAACCCTTTTGCTCTCAAAATGGAAAGGGTTATTCTCCGCCGCAAAGGAAAGGCCACCAAGTACTTCATCCGGTCGAGCCCCTTCAAGCCGTTTTTGGCAATATTCTCCAGATCCACGATTTCCGACGGATCGAAGTGGGAGGTCCAATCGCCCACGATTCCTTTCCGGAAAAACCGCTCGGCTTCGGGCCGTTTGTCCTCTCCGCGCTTTCGCTGCAGATTCTCCATCGACGTTTCGGTCCGGATCCTCGACAGATCGTCCGGCGTGACGGAGAATCCAAGAAAGTCGGCCACCTTCCCCACTTCCCCGTCGAAATCCGACTTGAGGGCCTCGTACGAGGTCAGCAGGACGCGGGGATGATCAATCTTCCACGAGAGGTTGTATTGGAGCACTTCTGCCGCCTTGTACCGCCCTACCCGGCGGTAATAGTCGCCGAAGGTGAGATTCTCTTTCTTGTTCACTCTCTTGTAATGGTAGTAGGCGGATACCACGACATCGCGGATGTCCCGCTCGATATTCACCACCGAAACACACTCGAGGGAAAGAACCCGCTTCACCATCGACGGAAGATAGATGTGGCTTTTCGATAGAAAGTTGCCTTCCACCGATTCGTCCCGGGCGAAGGCATCCAGTTTCCCCAGATGCACCCAATGGGCGTATTTTTCGTCGGCATACCGGGGCGGTATGGCCGCGAACGGGGCCATTTCCTTGATGATCTCACGGAGCCAGGTTGATCCGGATTTGAAGGCTCCGTTGGCGAGGATGATGCGTTTGCTCATGGGCGAGGACCTGGGTGGGCTGTTGCTGTTTCGGCGGATGAAAGAATCCGGTAGTTTGCGATTTGTTCCCGGATGAAGCGGGAACGCCGGAGGACTTCGGCGCCGGGTCGCGAATCGCGCTGTTTATAACGGGACCTTTGGTTGTGCCCCAAAGCTTTCCGGACCGCCCCGGCCAGATTCTCCGGCCCTTTCTCCGAAAGAATCATTCGCCCGTCGGAAACCGGCGCAAGCTCGCGGCACCCCCGGACATCGTGTGCGACGACGGGCAGTCCGCGGGCGAGAGCCTCCATCACCGAAACCGGCATTCCCTCGCGCTCGCTGGGAAAGAGCATCAGGTCGGCGAGGTCCAAATAGGGCAACACATCCTCCCGCCATCCCGTCCGGATGATCGCCTCGTCCGTCCGCAGCCGGTCTGTCTCGCGGGCGTCCAGCCCGGTCGAATGAAACGGATCCTCTTCACCCACCAGGAGCAATTTCCAGCCCGATTCGGTCCCGGAAAGCTGCCAGAAGGTACGGAGCACGGCGGGAAATCCTTTGAAATCCGTCCATCTCCCAACGAACAGGAGCAGACGATCGCCGGGTTTAACCCCCAGCCGTGCCCGTGCACTCTCCCGCAGGTCCGGGGGCGTGAGCGGTTCGTCGAAAAAGCGGTCCCTCGCCCCGAAACCGTAGGACTCCTGCAGGGCCGCCACTCCCGTCGGCAGGTGTTTCGCCAGTTCGCCGAGATCGTCCGCGGTAAGGACCCAGACCTTGTCCATGCGGCGGGCTGACCAAACTTCGGCCTGCCGGAGCAGCCACCGCTTCCAACCGGTGGCCAGCGGAAACCCCAGCCCCTGGATCGTGGCAAGTAGCAGGGGACGATTTTTTCGCGGCACTCCCGCCGCTGTCGCGAGCATTCCCGCCGAGAAATGGGCGTGGATCAGATCCGGTTGAATGCGGCGGACCACCCGGCGCAGGTCCGTCGCCGTCTTGAGCAAACGGATCGGATGGATGCCCCGGGGGATGCGGATCGGATGGAAATGGATCGGCTCCAAGGCTACCGGTGAATCACCCGCGGGCGGCGGATCACAAGCCAGGTGAACCTCCCAGCCGCCATCGGCCAGTTCCCCGGCCAGATCCGAAAGAAAGCATCGGAAGCTGGCGAACAATGGAACGACGAAGAGGATGCGCATGGCGGATAGTGAGAATCAGTCGTTTCGGCCGATTGTCGTTTCCACCGACAACCAGTTCCGCCAACCGTGAATTTCCTCCGCGAGCCGGTCTTGCAGAAAGGCCACATCGTCCGGTGCCGACTGACCGCCGGGCATCGCGGACTCCCAGTACAAGGAGCGGGGTACGAAACGCTTTGTGACGGAAACGAGGCGGTCGCCCCCCGCCGCCCGCAGGCGTGAAGCCATGAAATAGGCGACGCGGGCGATTCGCGGTCGTTTCACACGGACCGACCCGCTCAGCGGCGGGACTTCTTCAAACGAAAACCCGGGATACATGCCGAGAAACCGGCAGATCCGGGCCAGGGAATCGTGCCAATCCACCCGAAGCGACGCCTGATCCAGACACAGAATCCGGTCCGGGTCGAAAAGTTTCCGCCACTCGGGAATGTGGACCGAATAGCGGCTGGCTTCCACGATCCGCGGATCACGCCGCACGGCAACCCGCAAGGGGGGCCGCTGCAGGCCCAGCGCCAGTTCGTGCCGGTAGTGGGAAAGGGCTCTCTCGACCGGTTCCCGGAGCAACAGAATGATCCGGCAGTCCGGATTCTCTCGGGCGATCCGTTCCCTCGCGGCTTCCGAAGGAAAAAGAGTCGGGGCGACTTCGCCGGAGAGCACGCCGGGGACTTGCGGCGGAAACCGCCGCGCGTACCACCGTGGCCCCTTCCCGAAACGCTTGTCCCAGAAAAAGGTTTCCTTCGTGTGCCGGGGCAGCGCGACCTCCGGATGTTGCCGAAGCATGGCGTCAAGCCAACTGCTTCCCGTCCGCTGCGGCCCGGCCCCGACGAAATCGATCAGGGGCATGGTCCGGTCTCCGTGGTCCGGGCGCCCAGCGCGCGGTCGATCACCTCGTTCATCCCGGCGAGGATTCCACTCCATGAGAGGGATTCGCCCACTGCCCGCCGCCGGTTTTCGAGGACGGGGTCCGCCCGTTCCCGCACGGCCCTGTCGATGGCGGCAGCCATCCCGACGGCACCGCCGTCCGCCAGATGGATGACCTCCCGATACGGCTCCAACTCCGGGATCGGGTTGGAGACGACCGGAAGACCCGCCAGCAAATATTCCGCCAGCTTTGCCGGAAAGGTGAATTGCTGGAAAAGCGTCGCCGGATAGCACAGGAGACCCGCGTCGAAGGTGGAGAAAAGCTCCGGCAGCTTCTCGTGGGGGATATGACCGGTCAGCCGCACGTTGGGTGCCCGCCGGAGCGGGCCGGTATCGACGGAGCCGTCGATCGTCCCCGCCAGAACGAAGTCCGTCCCCGGGCGCGCATCCGCGATCGCGGCGACAAGGGGAATATCCAGGGAAGCTCCGATCGCCCCGGCGAAACCCACGGTGGGTCGGCGTCCGTCCGTTTCGGGCGGGTCCGGGGGCCGTCCCGCCGCACGAAAGATGTCGGCTGCCCCGTTCGGGAAAAAATGGCATCCCGGATTGAGCTTCTTCTTTTCCTCGAACAGACCCCGGGCACTGCAGAAAACCAGATCCGCCTCCCGGTTGAACCGCCGTTCCCAGGGACGGTGGAAGGCGCGGGCTTTTTCCCCGATTCGCGGATGCTCCGGAAACTTGTCGATGCACTGATAGATCAGCAGGGAGTGCGGGATGCGCCGACTGCAATGCCACACCGCCGCCGTCGGGATACGGGTCCAGATGATCGGAGGAGGCGCCGTCCGGAAGCCATGCCGGACAAGCTGGTTAAACAACCATCGCCCGTTCACTCGTTGCAGAAACCGCCCACCGGGCACCGGGACCACCAGCGGTCGCACCACCCGGATGTTTTCCCGGGTCCCTTTCGATGAGGACCCGGCGGTCCTGAGTCCCGTGTTCTTTCCCGCCCCGGACAGACTTTTGCGAAGGCGGGCGGCCGCCCTGCCGAAATCGTGGCGGTCGAGATT
>CAZDRT010000014.1:0-4414 GCA_964507815.1 uncultured Puniceicoccaceae bacterium | reverse complement strand
CCTTCCAGCGCGGCGTGGGTTCCGAAAACAAGAGCGAACGAGTACCAGAAAAATGAAAAATTGGTTATGCTGTTCGAAAACACTGAATTGACGAAGTAGTGGATGAACAGCAACCCGATCCATGCATGTTGCGGATGGTGCCTGACGATGCCCACCGCGCGGATAAAGCAGACCGATACGACAACCAAAAACGCCGCTCCCCCGAAAAGACCGGTGGTGTAGAAAGCTTCCAGAATCGAATTGTGGGGATGGCCCCCAATATTGGGACTCATCCCGGCGCCGAAAAGCGGACTTCCGAAAAATCCATCAATTGTCTCCTCCCATATCAACAACCGCATCGACCGGGTATCCCCCGTTTCGATATCCGTCTGGATGGACAAAACGCGGCGCACTATATTGCTCTCGAACTCATCGGCATACAGGTAAACGAAAAGAAACACGGCCACTCCGCCCGCCAGCGCGACCATGGCACCGAGAATGCGCCGACGGTTCAGCCGGGCGAAGAAGAGGATGAGGCCGCAAACCAGCAACGCGATGAAGGCCCCCCGCGACGACCCGATCAAAAACGGAAACAGTCCCAGAACAACGGAAGCGAGCCCCAGCGATTTCCTCAGCCCGAACGACCCTCTCCTTCCGCTCCGCCGTCCGCCCGATTCGCTCAGCAAAGCGAGTCCGACCACGATCAGCACCGATCCCATGTAGGCGAGGGTTAGCGGGCTTACGGCGACAAAATCGCCGACGAATTCCATGGTCCGGACTCTTCCGTACCCCCCCAGGAAAAAATCACGGTACAGGTAGGTCGCAATCGCGGCGGCCAACAGGGCCGTGCTCAGAAAGCCGTACAGCCCCAGATTCCGCATCTTATCCGAAACCGGTCGGGCGAAAGCGAGCATGGGCACGAAGCCCGCGCCCCAGAGAAGGCCCAGCATCTCCGCTGGTGGGCGGGGCAGCCCTCCATAGGAGGAGAAGTAGCCCTCCACGGTAATCCGGAAAGTCAACGCCACAAAGAAGAACAAAACCAAGCCGTAAATCCAGTTCCACTGCGGCCCTCTCCCGTTCATGAAGGAAAACACCAGAATCACCAGGGACAAAAACAACACCGCCGCCCGGTAGGGTGCCGTTATGGTGATTGCCGGGATATAGGCGATGACCGCCCCGAACATCCCGAGGTAGAAGCCCATGAACCCGAGCGCGAAAAGAAGGAAAAACGCCGCGTGATCCCAGCGCGGCGCTTTTCCCTCGGCGGGCGGTGCCACCGGATTTTGTTTCTGATTTCGTATGATCATCGGATGGAGGATTCGAATTCGGCCGCCGAAGCGTTCTCCGGGCACGGTTTTCCCGACGCCCGGCGGAAAATTCGCAGGTGATCCTCCAAGACTCTGGCGGTCGAAAAACGGTTTTCAATCCTATTCCGTGCGCATTCTCCGTGCCGGCGCACCGCCTCCGCGTCCCCCAGGTAGCCCTTCACACGCTCTCGGATCCCGGCGGGATCCCCGACGAACCAGCCTGAGACACCGTCCTCGATCAAATCCTCACTCCCGGAGATTCGGGTCACCAGGCAGGGCAGACCGCTCGCCATTGCCTCGAGGACCGAATTCGGCATACCTTCGCGGCTGGAGGGCAGGCAATAGAGGTCTGCCGCCCGGTAATAGCGTTCGACATCGGGTGTGTGGGGAACAAACGCAACCCGATCTTCCCAGCCGTGGGAGGAAACCATATCCTCCAAGAAAGCCAAATGCCCCTTTTCCCGTTCCGGACCGACCAGAACGATGCGGAGCCTCGGGTACCCGGCGAGGAGCGGCCCCGCCCCTTCCAGAATCCACCGCGGTCGTTTGCGGGAGTCGATCCCACCGACAAACAAGAGGATAAACGCCTCCTCCGGCCAGCCCAGTTCCTTCCGGATCGCCGTTTTTTCTCCCGGCCCGGTCGGTCGAAACCGGTCGGTGTCCACACCGTTCGGAATGCGGTGGATGCGTTCCACCCCGTGTTCCCGCAACTCGCGGTCGATGGCCGAACTGATGGCGATCACCCCGCTTACCTCCCTGAGGATACGCCGCCTCCGGGCGGGCAGTCCGAACAGTCTTTTGATTCCCCGCACCGAGCGGAGCCCGGTCCCATGCGCCGCCGGTTTGACAAACGCGGGAAGACCGAGGCGCTCCGCCCACAACGCCGGCAACAGGGTGCTTTCATAGATATCCAGTCCATGGAACACATCAAACCGATGCGCGTTGGCCCGCAGCCACTTCTTTGCCTTGACCAAAAACAAAAGCTGATCGAAAACGCGCGGACCCTGCGGCCGGTGGATCTGCACAATCTCCCGAAAGACCGGGTAGGACTCCTGTTCGGGGCAGGCACAGGCCAAGGTTACCTCGCAACTCGCCTTCTCTTTCGTTGAATAGAGCCGATAGGCGTTCGTTCCCGCTCCCTTATAGTGAAGTCCGGCTCCGTGCTCGTACCAGAGGAGGATTCGAAGCGAGGATTTCATCTCCCGAAAATGCGGATCCCTCATGTGTTTCCCCAGGCGTCCAAATACCGGGCCGCAACTTTTCGACTGGAATGGTACTTTTCCACGAATTCCCGCGTCTCCCGACCCATTCTCGATAGAGCCTCTCCATCCCCTGAGATGCGCTCCACCAAATTTCCCAGAATTTCGGCGATTCCACTCGCATCCGGCGGAATGTCGATGACCGGACAGGAATCCATTCCAAACAACGGGACTAGTTCCGGGCATTGTCCGCTCAAAACAACCTTTCCCCGTGCCATCGCGTAAAGGGCGTTCATTCCGTAACCCTTGCTGTAGGCTTGGTCGATCACCAAATTGGATTTTTGAACCCGTTCCAGATAATCCGCGAGCGGTAGCTGCTCCACAATTTCCAACTCGACCTTGTCGGGATAGCGATCCCGCACTTGTTTCATCGCTTCCACAATGAGGTCACTGCCTTTGAAAGCCTTGCGGGAAACCCCGTGAAAAATGCGAATCCGTCCGTTTGCCTGGTTATCACGGAACTCTCCCTCCCCCAAGGAAATGGGCATGGGAATCGGTCCGATCCGTCCCGGACAAAACGCATAAGCTTTGTGGTAGGTGGGACTGGTGGTAATGACACCGTCCGCCCAACACGCAAGCCGACGGTTGATCTGCAACGACTTCGCGGAGAGTTTCCGCAGCATCCCCAGTTCACCCGCTTTCACTTCCGCCTGCAACGGCGAGTAGTCGAGCTTCAGAAATTCCAAAACGGAAACGGAATCGGAGCCGGCCCCGAGGATGAACCGCTTGCGATTCTGTCCGCCGAGAAACCTCAAAAGGTGTGGATTGCAAAGCGTCGGAGAGACAAACTGAATAACGTCGTTTCCCTTGAGCGACGACCAATTCCGGGCGATCCCATAGAGCCGCCGACAAGTGCGTGTCCACGGATTTCGACCCTTGAACGACAAGCGCTGCCCGGGGATCTTTTTCCATCCGTCCCCGTCGGACAGCAATGTCACATCGATGCCGTTTTCTCTCAATCCCTCCGCGAGATTGAGATGAATGGCACTGTAATCGCCTAGCAATAAGACCTTCATCGTATCGTGCTGCTTTTTATTTGATCAACACTCGAACCAGACCGCTTGGCAAACGTCCGGCGAGGCGGCGAACCACCGGATTATCTCCCACGCGGAACAGCATCTCCCGCAGGCAAAAGACGGAAACGGCAATGCACACGAGCGTGGACAACCCGTAAAACACCGGCCCCGTTTCCACGAACATCCTTAGCAGCTCTACGGGCACCAGTAACAACAAACAAAAAAGAAGAACCCGTTCGCATTCCCCGGTTCGTGCGAAGCCGTAAAGTCGGCCGAGAAAAATCGCTACAATAATATTACGCGACCAAGTTTGGACGGCGAAACCCATAGCCGTTCCCTCCAGACCGAACCAGTGATAGAAAAGCAGAATCCAGCCTATGTGAAGAGGCACGAAGACGGACTGAACCAGTGCGAAAAATCGTGATTGACCTTTGGCCAGAAGAATCATGTCCATGGGAAAATTCACCACCTTCCCCATTGCTCCAAGGAGAAACCAAGGGAGAAGTGCCTGTGCGGATTGAAAACCTTCGGAATAGAGGATCTCCAGAATCGGACCGGCGAAAAGAGTGCATACCGCAATTCCCGGAAGAACAAGGAGAACTCCGACCTCAATCTGTTCGTTGGCGAGGACACTCATTCGCCTGGGGTCATCGGCCACGGCTGAAATGCGCGGGAGATAGTCTGCCGACATCGCCCGGAGGATAAAATTCACGAGCATCCCGGAGATCGCCCACGCCGCCACGTAGAGCCCTGCGGCCTCAAGCCCCAATTCTCTAGTCACCAACGACTTTGCGAATAAGGGGACAAATTGAGCCAAGACCTCGCCCCAAGCAACGGCGGAACCCATGATAAC
>CAZDRT010000013.1:0-28136 GCA_964507815.1 uncultured Puniceicoccaceae bacterium | reverse complement strand
GCCCTCCCGCCGTAGTTCGGCGGCGCACGCACGATTATCGAAAAAATTTTGATATTCCCTCCACGCACTTGTGGTTACACCCCTTCCGAAGGGTGTTGCAGGAACGGGCCGACTCGTTGTAGGCTTGTCGTTTATGAGTGAGTCTCCGCAATCCCTGACCATCCCGGAGGAAAAAATCCGCGATCTTTTGCCGAAGCAGCTTCCCCGCCGCCGCGAGGAGCGATACGCCGGGGGGGCGGCCCACGGGCGGTTGGAACGCGATTTCAGCGACGAGGAGGCGGAGACCCTGCGCACCCTCTACCGGGAATTGGGCGAGTTGATGGAGCTGACCGAAAAACGGGACGCGTCGGAGGGGGGCAACTCCCTGGCGGCCGGGGCATTGAAGACCTTCGCCTCGGAGACGCCGATACTCCGAATTGGCAACGAATTGGAATCCTACGAGGAGGCGGCGGCGGCGACCCATGATTCCCGGTTGCGCACCCTGTTCCGCGAGCTGGTCGATGGACCGTTCGCCTCGCTGTACGGCATTTTGTTTCTCGTCGGCTCGGCCGGGGTGGAGCCGGAGTATTTCCAGACCTTGTTCTACCTGGCGCGGGATCAGCGGAAGATCATGCGGTCGATCCTCCTAGACCTGGACCCGGCGACCCGGGAGCGCGATGAAATGAAGAAGCTCCACTCGGTGAACCTCCTCGTTGAAAAATGGCGGGATGCGGTGTACCGCGCTTTCGAACGCGAGATGGAAGTTTCCTTTGAGAGCACCTTCGACGGTGCGGTCGCCGAGCGATGCGTCGAATTCGCGGAAGTGGACCGGCTCTTCTACCACCTCGCGAACAACGCGATCCGCCACGGATCGGACGACCGTCTGGCGATCCAGATTTTCGAGACGCAAGACGGGATGGATTTGATCTGGGTCTTCTCGAATCCGCTCTCCGAAAACAAGGCGGCCCATCTGCAGAATCTGGCGGACGGCCTGACCAGTGTATTCGACTACGGGGTCGGAGACGGCCCGGGCGTGGGGTTGGGCTCGGTCGCCGAATCGGTGGCCCACGCCTATGGGATCGAATCCGCCGAACAGGCGGTCACCGCGGGCTATGTCGGAACCGTGGTTTCAGGCGGGTGTTTCCGTCTCTGGTTCCACTGGCCGAAGGTGGCGGAGTAATCGGTCGCCCGCCGTTGCCGCTCCGCGGGAGCGCACCGGGGCCTTAGGTACTGTAAATCAACAAGTGTATCATTTTCGGGAAGAGTTCCGCTATGGTTTCCGTATGCATGATGAACCGACATCCAGGGGCGATCCGGAATCCACGCTGCGGTGGACCTGCAAAAGCTTGCGAGAACCGGCGGCGGCATTGAAGCGACTTGGCGCGACCATCAGCCACGCAAGCATTGCCGGGCCACTGGAATCCCCTGGCCACGGTTTACAGGCCCTTGAGGCGGGGGGGGCGGCGGGTGTCACCTGTCTCCGCCGCAGCCGACGTTGTGGTCCATCCGCCGGGCCGGGTCTTCCCCGATTTCGGTGGAGACGATCCGGGCCGGCACGCCGACCACCGTTACATGCGGGGGGATGTCCTCCAGGACCACGCTGTTCGCCCCGATCCGCGAGCACTCTCCGATGGTGATGTTGCCGAGAATTTTGGCTCCGGCCCCGATCAGTACGCCCCGACCGATTTTCGGATGCCGGTCTCCGCTCTCCTTGCCGGTTCCGCCGAGAGTCACCGCGTGGAGGATGGAAACGTCGTCGGCGACCCGGGAGGTCTCTCCGGCCACGAAACCGGTGGCGTGGTCGAGGAGAATGCCGGAGCCGATTTCGGCCGCCGGATGGATGTCCACGGCGAAAAATTCCGAGGTCAGGCTCTGGAGATGCTGGGCCAGGTGCCGGCGGCCCCGGTTCCACAGCCAGTGCGATACCCGGTGGCAGCAGATGGCTTTGAATCCTTTGTAGTAAAGAACGGGGGTGATGTGGCTGTCGCAGGCCGGGTCGCGCTCCACGATCGCCCGGATGTCGCGGCGGACCGCTTCTCCGATCCCGGGGTCGTCCGCCATCGCCTCCAGGAAGACGTTTTCGAGGTGGAGTTCCCAGTGCCCGAGAAAGGTCAGTTTCTCCGCCAGCCGGAAGGCCAGCACTTCCTCGAGGGTGGCGCGGTCGAGGACGATTTCCTGGATCTGTCGGGCGAGGACCGGCTCGTTCCGGGTGATTGCGGCGGCGTCCCGGCGGATTTCCTCCCAGACGGCGTCGGTTTGGATGGTTGTGGTCATAGAAGCGGGGAAAACGTGGCGGGAAGTTGAAGTTATTTCTTTTCCGGTTTGTGTTGTCGATCCTGTCGAAAAACTCACCCAAATCAACAATCCATGAAAAGCAAAATCATCCCTTACTTCTTCGCAATCGCGACCATCTGTGCCACGGCGGCTGCGGCCGTGGAAACCGGAGCGGAGGCCCCGGAGTTCACCTTGGTCGATACTAATGGAAACGAGCACTCGCTTTCCGATTTCGAGGGCAAGTTCGTTGTGCTCGAATGGCTGAACCACGGGTGCCCGTTTGTGGTCCGCCACTACGAATCCGGCAATCTCCCCGCCTTGCAGGAGAAATACACCGGGGAGGGAGTGGTCTGGCTCTCCATCGTATCGTCCGCCCCCGGCAAGCAGGGACACCATTCGCCGGAGAAGGCCAACGCCCTCTCCGCCGAGAAAGGGGCGCAGCCGACCGCCGTGCTTCTCGACGAGTCGGGCGACGCCGGCCGGGCCTACGGAGCCAAGACCACCCCGCACATCTACATCGTCAATCCGGACGGCGAGCTGATCTATCAGGGCGCGATTGACAGCGCTCCGCGCGGCGGCGATCCCGCCGGAGTGACCTGTTATGTGACGACCTCCCTCGACGCCGCGATGGCGGGCGAGCCGGTTCCGACCGGAACCACCAAGCCCTACGGGTGCTCCGTAAAGTATTGAGCGCGGGGATGATCGACGTAGTCGAATACGCGTTGCCCTTCGGTCCGCTCGGTCGGCTGGGCCATCCGCTCATCCGCCGCCAGTTGCGGAAAATCTTCACCCACCGGAATGAGTCCATCGGGGAACACCTGCCGATTCCGCCCGGGAAAAGCATCGTTCGCTGGCCGGTGGTGTTTTCGTGATTTTTCAGGTCTCTCGGTAGCCGCATTCCGCGAGCGCCGCGCGCAGGAGGGGGCGGAGTCGTTCGGCCAGGGTCCGGTTCGCGTATCCGACCCAGGCGACGGGGGTGGTCGTGTCGAGGGGGGCGTCGAGCACCCCGCCCCACGGGTCTTCGACGACGCACCCGGAGGAGCGCGCGACCGGCAGGCAGGCCAGGTCGTAGGGATGGCAGGAGAGACAGTCGTCGAGTCCGTGCCTGTGGAAAACGAGGGGGCGCAGATCGGCGACAAACCGGTCCCGCCCGGAGATCAGTTCGTAGAGCTGGCCACCGGTCGAGATGTATTGGTCGTTGAATACCAGAGGGGTCGGCGACGGCGTTTCGGGAAGGTGGGCGCGCAGGAAGCAATCCTCGATCCGCTGGATCTCGGTACGTCCCTCCGGGAAAAAGTTGGCGAACGAGGCGAAGCCGTGGCGGAGGTCCCCGGCGGTCGAGGGGTGGAGATCGATCGGGCGGCTGTCACCGCCGGAAAGATCGCTCCGCCGGGCCCGCGAGTGGAAGGTGGTCCCGGTGGAGTCCGCCCAGGCGGTGATCTCGTCGGCGAGAGTCTGGCGCGAGGTCGGGATCTCGACCATCGCCGCCGCCCGGAGATCGCGCAGGCGGCCCCGTCGGTCGCCGGATGGGGCGGCCCCGGCCAGAAACCAGGCGGGCCGTTTGTCGTACATCAGGCCCCGGGTTCCGTCGATCGGATCGATCAGGATGGTCAACGCCGCCTCCCGCGCCCCGGCCGGGAAGCGGTGGCCCTTCTCATCGCCGAGACCTTCCGCGATCACATCCACGGGCAGAGATGCGGGCCAACGGCTTTCGAACCAGGCCAGCAGCGCGTCCTCGCCGACTTTGTCGATCCGGTAGATCGTGTCGGCGGCGGTCACGCGGTGGATGCCGGCGTCGCCGATCCGCCGCCCGGAAACGATTCCGTCGCGGACGGCCGCCCCCATCCCGGCGAGCAGGGCGGCGATCCGCTCCCAGTCGTCCGGACGTATCACGGATTGGGTTTCCGCCCGACCGTTCACGGGGCCGGATCTCCGCCGAAGAGCAATTCGGAGGCCCGCGTTCGCAGTCCTTCGAGGGTCAGGTGGGGGAAGTAGGGCAGCTTCCCGATCCAGCTCTCCTTGACCCAGGGGAAACTCCCCCCGGTCACGATGATCCTGGGTTCCCCGCCGTCGATGGCGACGATTTCCTCCGTTATCGTGGCCACCAGTTCGCGGATCATCCCGGCGAACCCCTTCGTGCAGCCGACCTCCATCGCCTCGCGGGTTGTCCGGCCGATCCCCGTCCGGCGGTGGATCCGGGTCAGGTCGATGGCGGGGAGCAGGGCCGTTTTCTCGACGAGATACTCCGACAGAAAGGCGAAGCCGGGAGCGATCGCCCCCCCCTCGTAGCCGTTGGCGCGGGTGACCGCGTCGAGGGTGACGGCCGTCCCCATGTCGATGACGACGAACGGAGCGTCCGCGTGCAGGAATCCGCCGAGGGCGTTGGCGAGCCGGTCGGCCCCGAGTTCCGCCGGCCGGGAGTAGTGGACGCGGAGTTCGCCCGTGTTCTCCGGTCCTAGAAAGGAGAGGGCGATCCCTGTCTCCCGGGCCTGTTCGGAAAGCACCCGGCTCAACCGGGGCGCGACCGAGCAGGCGATGACCCCGCCCGGGGCGAGGCCGTCCGCGCCCGCCCGAAAGAGGGGCCGGAAGTCGAGATCCGGCGCGCGCGAGGAGAGATCGCCGCTGCGCAGAAGGCGGGTTCCGTCGAAAAGACCCCAGTGGCTCCGGCTGTTTCCGATGTCGATGGCGAGGACGGGGGGCGGCATCTTGCTCACTCTCCGAGAAACGATTCGAGGCTGCGCCTGAGGTCGGGGTGGTCGAGGGCGACCGGCCAGTCGGGTCTCTCCGCGCGCAGACTGGCCGGGGGCCGGAAGAGGATGGCCCGGTCCGCCGCCTCGAGCATGCCGACGTCGTTGTAGGAGTCTCCGCCGGCTGCCACCCGGAACCCGAGGCCGCGGAAGGCCGCGACCGCCCGGCGTTTCTGGTCCGCCTGCCGGAGACGATAGGCCGTGATCCACCCTTCGGCGTCGATGACCAGGCGGTGGCAGAAGAGTGTCGGGTGCCCGAGCCTCGCCATGAGCGGCCCGGCGAACTGTTCGAACGTGTCCGACAGGATGATGACCCGGGTCTC
Organism: uncultured Puniceicoccaceae bacterium; assembly: GCA_964507815.1. Lineage (GTDB taxonomy): Bacteria > Verrucomicrobiota > Verrucomicrobiia > Opitutales > Puniceicoccaceae > Puniceicoccus. Next base: position 22,813 of record CAZDRT010000013.1, on the reverse strand, counting down.
CGCCCTGAGCCAGTCGAGAAATTCCACCGCGCCCTCCATCGGTTCGAGTTCGGCGATTACCTCGTGGATTGTGCCGACGCGGACACCGTTTTCGCGCAGAATTCGCAGACGGTAGCGCATGAGGGCGTCGTAGTCCGGCTCCTCGCGCGTGGTCCTCCGGAGGGCGTCGATCCCGGTCCGCTCCGCGAGGGCGATCCAAATTTCCGGGACAAGAACTCCCTCCAGGTCGAGCGTTACCAGATGCATGGCCGCTATTTCCGTGCCGACGGCGGACGAAGTCAATACCGGGGGACGTCCGGATCGATTTCGAGGGACCAGGCGTCGATTCCGCCGGCCAGCGACTGGACCCCGGCCAACCCCTTCTCCCGGAGAAACCGGGCGGCGGTGAGGCTGCGCATACCGTGGTGGCAGTAAACGACCACCGGTCCATGCGGCGGCACGGCCTTCCATCGGTTCCCGAGTTCCGACATCGGTACGACGAGGTCGGGGTTCAGGTGGCAGACGGCCAGTTCGCAGTCCTCGCGGACATCGAGGAACAGCACGCCCTCTCCGGCCCGGCGTCGCCCCCACGCTTCGGCGACGGAGATTTCAAGGGGAAGGGAGTCGCTCATGGAAAATCGATGGTTCAGACCCGGTTGACGGCCTCCCCGCCGAGAAACGCCTCGAGGTTGGAGACCAGGGTGAGCATGAGCCGCCCCCGTGCCTCGCGGCTCGCCCACGCCACGTGCGGGGTGACGACCGCGCCCGGAATCCCCCGCAGGGGGTGATCGGTCGGCGGGGGTTCGGTATCCGTCACGTCGGCTCCGTATCCGCCGAGCCGTCCGGAGCGCAGAGCCTCCGCGACGGCCGACTCATCGACCAGCGGCCCGCGCCCGGTGTTGAGGAGAATCGCCCCGTCTTTGACAGACGCGAGGGCGTCGGCGTCGATCCAGTGGCGGGTTTCCCCGGTGAGCGGGCAGTGCAGGGAGATCACGTCCGCCTCCGCGAGCAGCTGATCGCGGCCCACCCACTCGCAGGGGAAGTCCGTGGATCTCCGCGTGCGGGAGTGGACAAGGATGCGCATGCCGAGGGCGTGGGCGATCCGGGCGGTGGCCCGGGCGATCTCGCCGCAGCCGACCAGACCGAAGGTCTTGCCGGCCAGCTCCGTGATCGGTCCCGCCGTAATCGAAAAGTCCGGCTGGGCGGCCCAGGTTCCCGATTTGAAAAGATCGGCGTGCGCCGAGAGCCGGGTCGCCAGTTCCAGAAGAAGGGCGATCGTGTGCTGGGCGACCGAGGCGGTCGAGTAGGCCGGCACGTTGGTGACCGCGATCCCCCGCTCCCGGGCGGCGTCAAGATCGACGGAGTTTGTCCCCGTGCTCATCAGCCCGATGTAGCGGAGATCCGGCAGGCCCTCGATCCGCTCCCGGTCCAGGACCACCTTGTTCGTCAGGACGACCGGCGCCCCCGCCGCCCGTTCGAGAACCTCGTCCGGTCGGGTGCGGCTGTACAGCCGCAGTTCACCGAGAGCGGCGAGCCCGTCCCAGGAAGGGTGGGCGGGGTCGGACTCCCCGACCGCGAGAGGCGAAGTCGTGTGGGCGTCGAGGACAACGATTTTGGGCTTCATACCGGAAAAGGTGGTGCTTCGGACGGGCCGATGCCAGCCCAAATCACTGCCGTTCTCTCTGGACAATCATTTCCACGCTTTCGCGGAGACCTTTACGGGTGAGGCTGTCGAAATCGCTGTCGCGCTTCCGCTCCAGGATTTTCGTGTTTCCCGAAATCGGAAAAATCTGAAAAGCGTTGACCTCCGGGCACCCTCCGAACCAAATCGTTTTCATGCGTGCGCTTGTCCTCTTTTTTCTGTTTTGTCCGCTGCTTTCCGGTCCGCTCTCCGCCCAATCCCCGGGGAGGCTGGGCGACATCACGCGGACCGGCGAGAAGAGCGAACTCACCATCGCCATCACCAGCGGCGATCCGCTCGTGGAGTCGCTCGCCAAGAGGGCCTTCCAGTTGCACGGGGCCTTCCGGGTGGTTTCCGGCGAGGCGGACGTGGCGCTCCAGCTGCGTACCTCCGGGCCCGACACGGTGCTGTTCGGCGCACGGACCGGGCGTACGGAGTTCAACGGAACCTCGACGGGCGGAGACCGGATGGAGGCGACCGCCATGGCCTGTGACAAGGTCGTCGAACGTCTTCTCGGGATTCCCGGGTTTTTCGCGGGCACGCTTGCCCTGGTCGGCGAGCGGGACGGGGTGAAGGAGATCTTCGTCGGGGATCTGTTCTTTCAGAAAATGCGCCAGGTCACGAAGGGCAGGGGGGATTCGATCAGTCCGCGGATGTCTCCGAACGGCACCCGGTTGCTCTACACGACCTATTCCCCGAATGGCTTTCCCGATATCTACGAGCTGACCCTCGCCTCCGGACAGTCGCGGCCCTTCGCCACCTACAAGGGAACGAACACCGGGGCGGCGTACTCGCCCGACGGATCGAAGGTCGCCATGATTCTTTCCTCCAGCGGCAACGCCGAGCTTTATGTTTCGGGGGCCGACGGGGCCTATCCGAAGCGTCTGACCAACAACCGCAGCCTCGAGGCCAGTCCGACCTGGTCGCCGGACGGGCGGAGAATCGTCTTCACATCCGATCAGGCGGGCAAGCCGCAGCTCTACGGCATCGCGGCCGTCGGGGGGGAGGTTACCCGCCTGCGGACCGATATCAGCGGTTACTGCGCGGAACCCGCCTGGAATCCCCGCAATCCGGATCTCATCGCCTTCACCGCCGCCGTCTCGGGCGGATTCCAGATCGCCCTCTACGATATTTCGAAAGGATCCAGCCGCTTTCTCAGCACCCAGTCGGGCGACGGGGTCGAACCCTGGTGGTTGAACGACGGGCGGCACCTCCTCTACACCGTCCGCTCCGGCGGAGGCACGCGCGTCCATCTGCTCGACAGCGAGACCGGCCGGTCCGTTCCGCTGCATTCGGGGCGGTTCGGCGATTCCTCCCAGCCGAACTTCGTCATGCCTCGCTGAGCGCGACGCATTTTCTTCGCGAATCCGATTTGCGCCAGAGGGAGGTTTCCGCACAGGGTGCCGGGTATGAGTAACCGCCTCGCGTCCGAATCCAGTCTCTATCTCCGCCAACACGCCGAGAATCCGGTCGATTGGTGGCCGTGGTGCGACGAGGCCTTGGCCCGCGCCGCCGCGGAGGATAAACCGGTTCTTGTCTCGATCGGGTATTCCTCCTGTCATTGGTGCCATGTCATGGCCCATGAGTCGTTCGAGAACGATTTCATCGCCCGCCTGATGAACAAGCATTTCGTCTGCATCAAAGTTGATCGCGAGGAGAGGCCGGACCTGGACCGGGTTTACATGGAGGCGGCCCAGATGATCAACCAGCACGGCGGCTGGCCGCTGAACGTGTTCTGCCTGCCCGACGGCAGGCCTTTCTACGGGGGCACCTATTTCCCGCCCGAGGACCGGGGACAGGGGCTGATCCCCTGGCCCCAGCTGCTTATGCGGATCTCCGAGTATTTCGAGACCCGGCGGTCCGAGCTGGAGGAGAACGCGGGCAACATCGTGGCCAATCTCGAGCATCTTTCGGCCTCCGCCCAGGAGGGCGGGGCCGAGTGGAGCCCGAGGGACCTCCTCGAGGCCGTGCGGCGGATCTGTGGCTCCTTCGACATGGAAAACGGCGGACTGGGGGGCGCCCCGAAGTTTCCGCCGACAATGGTGCTCCAGTTTCTCCTCGCCATGCGGCAGACCCGCGCCTGTGGAAACGAGTTTCCCGCCCTCGCCGACGAGGTGGACCGGGGGGTGCGTCTCACTTTGGACCGGATGGCCAGGGGCGGACTCTTCGACCAGGTCGGCGGAGGATTCTGCCGGTATTGCGTCGATGCCGCGTGGACCATTCCCCACTTCGAGAAGATGCTCTACGACAACGCTCTCCTGATCGAGACGTTCGCCGAGGGATGGGCGCGCTATCGGGATCCCCTCTACGAGAGGGTCGTCGCCGAGACCGTTGACTGGCTGGAACGGGAGATGCGCCTGCCGTCGGGCCTCTGCGCCGCCTCCATCGACGCGGATTCGCCGGAGGGGGAGGGACGGTTTTACTGCTGGACGCCGGGGTCGCTGGAAGAGGCGCTCGGGGCTGAAACAGCGGACCGCTTCGCCGCCGCGTACCGGATCACTGTCGCGGGAAATTTCGAGGACGGCCTGAGTTATCCGCAGCTGGACGGAACCCTGGCCGATCGCGACGCGCTCGCCGGGGCGAGGGCACGCCTGAGGGAGGTTCGCGCGGGCCGCCCCGCGCCCGCCCGCGACGCCAAGGAGCTGACCTTCTGGAACGCCCTCGCCGCGCGGGCTCTCCTGCGCGCCGGATCTGCGTTCGGTCGTCCGGAATGGGTGGGCCGGGGCGCGGAGATTATCGACGTTCTCCTCGAAAAGCATTTCTTCGGCGACGGTCGCCTCGCCACCCGCCCGGGAGAGGGTGCCGCCGAGGGGTTTCTCGACGACTACGCCACCCTGGCCCACGCCGCGCTCGTCGCGGCAGGCCGGGGCGATGTTTTTCCGGCCACCCGGTGCGAAGCCTACCTTCGGAAAGCCAGGGATCTGGCCGATGCCGTCCGGCGGCGTTTCGCCAATTCGGACGGAAGTGCGTATTTTTTCACGTCGGCGGACTCCGAGAGCCGGGTCCTGCGGCAGGTCGAGTGGTACGACAACGCCACTCCTGCCGGAAATTCCACCCTCGTGCATTTGTTTTCGGGGCTGGCGGCGCTGGTGGACGAGCCCGATTACCGAAAAGCCCGCGATTCCCTGCGGCCTTCGTACGCCCCGCTGATCGAGCGGGTCCCCAACGGCGTCGCTCATGCCCTCTCCGGGTGGACCCACGAGGTCTCGGGGCTCGTCGTGGCGAAGGCTTCGTCGCCGGAGGATCTGCGCTCCCTCGCGGTCGCCCTGCGCGCCCGGTGCCAGCGTCCGCACTGGTTGCAACCGGACGACGGAATCCCCCGGGGAACCTGGCGGATTTGCATAGGGCCTTCCTGCCTTCCGGATTTCACTTCACCGGAGGACGCGGCCGAAGCCGCCGCCCCGGAGCCGAAGGCGGGTGGTTGAGGTCCGCCACCATACCCTCATTCGTCCGGCCAGGTTTTCTCCAGGTAAGGCCCCCGTCCGGATCCGCGCTTGTAGCTCTTGTAGTGGGTCGGATTCTTGCGGTGGTAGTCCTGGTGGTATTCCTCCGCCGGATAGAATGGACCGGCTTCGGTGATCGGCACAACGACGGGATCTTCGAAACGCCCGCTTTCGGAGAGGGCTTTCTTCGACCGCTCGGCCGCCGACCGTTGTTCGGGGGAGTGAACGAAAATTTCCGGTCGATACTGGGAACCGCGGTCGGCGAACTGCCCCCCGGCGTCCGTCGGGTTGATCTGTCTCCAGTAAACCTCGAGAAGCTCTTCGTAGGTGATCGTCTCCGGGTCGTAGAAAATGCGGACGGCTTCGGTGTGGCCGGTGCGTCCGTAGGCGACCTCCTTGTAGTCGGGGGCAACCTCGGGGCCGCCCGTGTAGCCCGAGTAAACGGCCTCGACTCCGTCGAGAATCTCAAAAGGCGGCTCCATGCACCAGAAGCAGCCGCCCGCGAAGGTGGCGATGGATAAGGTCTCCAATTCGGCCGGGATTTCCGCTTTCGAGGTGTCCCGTGGCGCGCCGCAGGCGGGGAGGAGGGGAAGTGCGAGTGTCAGAAGAAGAATTCGATGCCGCATGGGGCGAAAGGAAAGGCGGGAAGCCCGAAGTTGCAACAACGGGAGGAATTTGCCGGGGCGCGATGCGCGAGGCCCCGTGTGAATAATTGTACACCCGGAAAATTCTTCACTGGCACGCCAATCACGAAGCCGCTCCCTACGGATCTTTCCACGGCGACTGGCGTTACGCCAGGATCAGTCCGGGCCGATGGCCTCGATGATCGCATCGACATTGCTGCGCATCATGTATTCGTAGCCTTTGCCCTCCGGAAGTCCGCTCCCATCGGCGTAAAGGGGTTGACCGAGAGCGATGCCAAGATCGACGGCGATCACTTCGAGCGATTTTGGGTTGCTTCCGGTCTCCGGGAAAAGAGCCGGAACTTTCTCCTCGCGGAGGTAGGCGACGATCTCGCCGAGGCCGCGGGAGGAGGCGCTGTCCTCGCGGTTGACTCCCTGGATGCCGACGGACGTCCAATCGTAGGCCCGGCAGAAGTAGCCGAAGGCGAGGTGGGAGGTGGCCAGGATGCGTTGGTCGCGGGGGATCAGGGCGACTTGGGCTCGGATCCAGTCGTCGAGGAGGTCCATTTCGGCGGCGAACGCTTCGGCGTTCGCCTCGTAGAATTCGGCGTTCGCCGGGTCGATGCGCCCCAGTTTCTCGGCAAGATCGCGCCCGGCCCGGCTCATGTTGGCCGGTTCGTGCCACCAGTGGGGATCGATCACCCCGGTGTGTGTGTGGTGGGCGCAGCAGGCGGCGGGGTTCCCGTCCGCCGCGACGAGGGAGTGGACCCGGCGGCCCGCCTCGAAGATTTCCTGATCCGGCCGCAGATTGTCCCGGAGCTTGCCGAGGTAGGAGGCTTCGAGACCCTTCCCGGAAGCGATGATCAGCCGGGCGTCGGCGGCCGCCGCGAGGGTGCGGGGACTGGGGTCGAATTCATGCGGATTGTCGTCGTTGCCGATCAGCTCGACGACGGTGATCCGGTCGCCCCCGATCCGTCGGGCGAGATCGGTCATAAGCGGATGGAGGCTGGCGACCTCGACCGCCCCGGCGAGGCCGGGGATCAGGGCGAGAGCCCCGACAGTCCACCGGAGAAGCGCCCGCCGCATCAGTGCGCCCCCCAGGAAAGTCCGAACTGGAGCCAGACGGAGTGTTCCTCTCCGTCCGGAAGAGAGTCGAGGTTGTACTGGAGGCGAAGGGACAGTGATTTCTCCTCGTTCGCCCACCAGGTGGCGACCGGCGAAAACCGCCAGCGCTCGTCGAGATCCGCGTCGGCGTCGCCCGAGACATACTCGATCCGGCCCCCCAGATCCCAGTGGTAGGAGGGAGAATAGATCGCGGAGACCAGGAATCCGAAATCCGTCCCGGATGCTTCGGGTCCGTGGTCTTCGTCGTGGTCGTGGTCTTCCCCGTGTCCGTGGAGGTGTTCCCCGTCGTGTTCCTCGTCGTGTTCGTGTTCCTCGCGGCTGTCGTGACCGTGGTCGTCGGTCGTCCAGGAGCGACCGAAGATTTCGGCTGCCGTCCGGAAGCGGGCGCCCCCCGGTTCGTAGCCGTTTTCCAACCATTCGTAAGCGAGCCCGGTTCCGTAAACCACGGTCTGGCCACCGAGGGCGTTGTCGCCGACCGATACCGAAACGTGGCTTCCCCAGCGGTTGAAGTCGTCGCTGTTCCACGGGATGAGGAGCCGGCCCGCGAAAAAGAATCCGTCGAACAGGAGGTCTTCTCCGTCACCGTGTTCGTGGCCGTGATCTTCGTCCCCCGCGTCATGCTCCTCCTCTTCCTCGTGCTCCTCGTCGTGCCCGTGGGAGTGGTCGTGGGCGACGGAATTCCCGAACGAAAGATCGAGATTCGCCCCCCATCGGCTGGGGATGGGGAAGGTCATCGAACCGCCCTCGGTCCGCAGGCCGTGGTCGCCGAGGAAGCGACCGTAAACCAGCGGCTGATCGACAAAGTTCCACCCGTGGAGGTGGATGTCATTCTCGAAGCCGAAAGCGTTCAGATAGCGTCCGCCTTTGAGTCCCACTCCGGAAACGTCGATCGTGCCGTAGGCCTCTTCAAATTCTCCGTCGAGGGAGTTGTTCTCCTCGTCCTCGAAGATGTTGTAGATCACCGTCCCCCCGAGGCCCGCACCGAGATCCAGGGTGCCCGCGAGTTCGATGCCCTGGAGCGAAAAGCCGTTGCGGTATGGGTCGTGCGCGCCCGTCTGGAGTTCCCCCGGGTCGGACACGGTGCTGTCGCCGACGGCGCCGTTGATGTTGACCGCCGGATAAAGAACCGCGAAGCCGTCGAAAAAATCGACGCTGAGATCCCGGCCCGTCACCCAATCCGTGTCTCCGGCAATAACGGGAGCGGCGGCGGCGGGACCGGCGGAGGCGAGCGTGGCGGCGGCGAGCGTGAATACTTTTCGTCTGAATTGCATGAGTCTCGATGCAATCCGCCCCGGCGGCATCGTCAAGTTTTAATGCAAACTATTTGCGTTAAGGGCGTCGGTCCGGTAAGGTTCGGTGGTATCCGCAGCCACCACCATCTTCCGATCGTCCGTCAGTATCCGGCCATTTCCGATTCCAGATTCGCGCGGATGGCGTCGCGGATGGTGTCGATGCGGATCGGCGGCGTATAGCGGCGGGTGCGCTTGCCGGTGACGTCGAGGGTGAATGAGTTCGAGAACCCTTCGATGAGATCGGGGCGGAAAAGAAATGTGAAGGTGGTCTCGGCGAAGGGGGTCTTTTTGCGGATTTCCACCATGCCCGCCCCGTCCGCGGTCCCCGTGCCCATTACCTGCCAGCGCTCATCCACCGCCGCGTTGAGAATGGCCTGCTGGAGTTGCAGATGGGAAAGGCGGTTGGGGATGTTCAGATTGATCACTTTGTCCCCGTAAGCAGTGCTCGCCGCGGAGAGACCCCCGCCGTCTCCGCCGCCTCCGTCGGGTCCGGGAACCGAGGAGCAGCCGGCGAAAAAAACGAAAAGAATCGTGGAAAAAACAGCGGGTGCCTTCATACTGTCCCACAGTTTCAATGACTTTTCCTCGTTCGTAAACGTTTTTCCCTTTCCGCTCCACTTAAATCTCGACCCGGTTCTCATGAAAAAAATATTCCCCTTCGTCGGTTTCGCCGTTCTCGGCGTGCTGGCCTTCTTCCATTTTTACAATCCGTTCAACCTCGAGCCGGGCCCCGGCCGGGGCGAGCACGTGGGTGCCTTCGTTCCCGAGTCCGTTCCCGGGTGGGAGGTGAAGAACAAGGAACTCGGAGAGACCGAGTCCATGCGCGCCCGGGCGGAGTCGATCCTGAACCTCGACGACTTTGTTTACCGCAACTATTCCCGGCCCGGAGACGAGGAGTTCTTCGAGGTCTATGTCGCTTACTGGGCACCCGGGAAGGCTTCGATCCTCGAGGTCTCCAATCATACCCCGGACCGGTGCTGGACCGAGAACGGCTGGGAGCAGGTCGAGCGCAGGCACAAGGTCGAGAACGAGATCGCCGGGAATCCTCTCCTGCCTTCGGAATGGCGGATTTTCGAGATACAGGGCAACGAGCAGTATGTGCATTTCTGGCACTTGGTCGGCGGAAAGTCCTACCACCACGGGGAGCGGTTGAATAAGTTCCCCACCCCCTACAGCTACGTCCGTGATCTTCTGCGCTCCCACGTTCTTGGAACGGGCGAGCAGTATTTCATCCGGATCAACACCAATGTCCCCTTTGAAAGGCTTTGGAATAATCCCGGATTTCAGGAAGTGGTCGCGGAGGTGGCCGCCCTCGGCCTGAAGGTTCACAAAGAGGATGTCGTCGCCTCGGCGGAGGAAACCGGACCAGTGGGATGATCGCGCATGTTCATCGAAACGTTTTGGGTGAACCGCTCGTGCCCTGCTGCGCCGAGCCGGTCACCGGGTTTCTGCGCTCCGGTCTCTGCGAGGTGCCCCCGGAGGACGGGGGGATCCACGCCGTGTGCGCGGTGATGACCGCCGAATTCCTCGCCTTCACCAAGAGCCGGGGAAACGACCTATCGACGCCCGTGCCGGAGTTCGGCTTCCCGGGGCTCTCCCCGGGGGACCGGTGGTGCCTTTGCGCGAGCCGGTGGCAGGAGGCTCTCGAGGCGGGAGTGGCCCCTCCGGTCGTGTTGGCGGCGACCCATGAGGCCGCCCTGCGAATCGTCGATCGGAAGGATTTGGAGACCCGGGCGGTCCGCGGGGCCGGGGAAGGGCCGGCGGGGGATGGTTGATCTCCCGCTTTTCGCCGCCCTTCCGAAGTTCGGTCTCTCGGTCTATCAGGAGCCGGGCGGTTCCGATTTCGAGAGGGCTTTCCGGCGAATGGGAGAGGAGGCGGCGGAAAAGGAGTGATTGGGTGCTGCTTTTTTTAGTTGCCGGGCACCGCTTGCGGAGTTTTCATTTCGTTATGAAAAACGTCCTCTCCGTCTCCCTTCTGTTTTCCCTTCTGTCGTTCCTGCCCGCCCATGCCCAGATGCTCGGCCTGGAAATCGGGGGGTATGGTTCGTGGCTGAAGCCCAAGGACTTGGACGAGGGTTATGGCGGCGGGGTGGTCGTCCGGGGGCAGCTCCTCGAGTTTCTCGGGGCGGATGCCCGTGCCGGGTATTTCTCGTTCAGTGATCCCGACGTGGATATGGTTCCGCTCGAGGCGTCCTTGATGCTCCGGCTTCCGCTGCCGGTTATCTCGTTTTTCGCGGGCGTTGGCGGCGGGTATTATCAATTCTCCGGCGAGAAGGGGTTTGACCTGGGCGACGAGGCCGGAGCGTTTGGGAATGTGGGCGTCGAGGGTGCCCTCGGCGATTGGAAGCTCTTTTTCGAGTGGCGCTACCAGGTTCTCGAACCCTCGGTGGACCGCGCGGGCGGGGGCTTTGCCAAGAACGAAGAAATTGATTTCAGCGGATACGGGTTTTCGCTCGGGTTGCTTTACCGCTTCTAACCACTGCGCTCATCCGACGAGCGGAGGATGGGCAGGATTTCGAAGGATTTTCCGAGAACCGGTTCCGAGGGGCAGCCGAGCCATTTTTCGAGAATCGTGGCGTAAACGCTTCGGAAGTCCGTTTCGTGACTCAGATCCCCATTCCGGGGGATCTCAAGGGACGGAGCGGCACCCACGAGGGATGTTCCGATTGCGCCGCCCATGACGAAGAGTGGTGCGGCGGTGCCGTGGTCGGTCCCCTTGCTCTCGTTTTCTCCGGGTCGCCGCCCGAACTCCGAAAAGGTCATCGTGAGCACCTGGGAATCGAGCCCGTCCGCTTCGAGATCCCGTTGGAAGGCGAGCAACGCTCCCGAGAGTCCCTCGAGCAGCTCCCGGTCGCCTCCTCGCGAACCGCCTCCGGAACCGGTCGCCCCGTAAATGCTCAGGAAACGGTCCGAATCGAATACCTGCGGGGCCTGCCCGCTGCGATAAACCCCCCGGGGATCCGCCCCCGGTTCGCCGGAGCAAGCGTTGTCGAAGAAGGTCTGCTTCAACGCGGCAGGCTTAACGCAGTCCGATTTGTTGAAGTATTCGGTCGAGGTCCTCGTTTCCGTTGTATTGGATGATGATCCGTCCTTTGCCGCCGGTCTGTTTGACCTGAACCGGGGCGCGGAGGTGACCCTCCAGGTCCTTCCGTAGCGCGTCGAGGGCGGAATCCGCCGCCGCACCGCGGTTCGCTCCCGGCGTCCGGGAACCCTCGCCAGAGGGGGTTCCGCGGGCGCGGAGGCGCTTGATTTGATTCTCGGTTTCGCGGACGCTCAGGCCCTCTTCGATGATCCGCCTGGCCATGAGCGAGCGGAGAGCCGGGTCTTCCACTCCGAGAAGGACCTTGGCGTGGCCGGTGGAGAGCAACCCGCGCCCGAGAAAGCCCTGGATCTCGGAATTGAGATGGAGAAGGCGGAGGGAGTTCGCGATCGTGGCCCGCCCTTTTCCGACCCTCTCCGCGGTTTCCTCCTGGGTGAGGTCGAAATCCTTCATCAGGCTGGCGAAGCCGAGGGCTTCCTCGACCGGGTTGAGTTGCTCGCGCTGCAGGTTCTCGATGAGGGTGAGGGCGGCCGAGGAAGCGTCGCCGATCTCCATCACCCGGGCGGGGATCTGTTTCAGCCCGAGAAGCTCGAAGGCGCGGAGCCGGCGTTCGCCGGCGATCAGTTCGAACTTTTTCCCGGCCGGGCGGACGACGATAGGTTGGAGCAGGCCTTCGGCGCGGATGCTGTTGGCGAGATCCTCCAGTTTTTCACGCGGGATGTCCCTGCGGGGCTGATACGGGCTCCGGTCAACGATGTCCACCGCGATCTCCTGATAGCCGGGGGCGGCCGGCAGCGGGCGGCGGGGTGGGCCGGAGGAGGGTGTTTTCGGCGCTTTTTCGACCGCCACGGGGGTGCCGGAAGAGTCTTTTCCTCCCGAGAGAATGCCGTTGAGGCCGCGGCCGAGTCTGGGCTTGGGTTTCGCCATGGTGGCATTCAAGGGGAACTCGCCGGGAATGCAATCCCGCTGTTTATCACCCCCGGATCGCCCGCAGGCGGTCCCACTCGTCGAGAAAGCGCTGGAGAGCCGGCTTTCCGTCGGCGATCAACCGGGTCACGAGATCGCGCACGGCCTCCTGCTCCATTTGGTACTCTTTCGGAGAGAGAAGGCCGATGAAGTGGGCGAACCGCGCCCAGACGAGGTGGGTCGTCAGGGCGTCGCACTCGTTGTAGGCGAGGATCTCCGCTTTCCGGCCCTCGAGCCACAGTTCGGCCACGCCGCCGCCACTGGTGTCGATCTTGCCCGGCACCCCGGAGAGCCGGGCCAGCTCGTTCAGGGAGGGCATTTGGTTGTAGCGGGCGAGCAACGGGGCGAGATCGACGTTGTGCTCGCTGAAGTTGCTGAAGTAATCCACGCCTTCCCAGGGTTTGTCGGGACGGGCGGCGAATCCGGGGCAGGCGATACCGTTGACGATGGCCCGCTGGACGAGGATCGGCACGTCCGCCTGCGACGAGTTGTAGCCCACCAGCTGAGGCTTGCGGGTTCCGACCGACTCAAAGAAGCCCTGGAGAATCGAGGTCTCCTCGTCCATCCACGAGAGGTCGGATCGCAGGGGCAGGGAAACCAGTCGCAGGCTCGGGGCGCTTTGCCCCGGTTTGCGCTCGCGGAGGATTCCGGCGAGGGTGACCACCCGGCAGAGGATTGTTTTCAGGTAGGGTTGGGGTTTTTCCCCGGTCGCTCCTCCGTATTCCCATAGGCGTCGGATCGCGTGCTCCCGTTCGCCGGGGGTCGATACGGGCACATTGAAAAGCCGGGCGGCGGCAAGCGGATCGGGAACCCATTCGACATCGAAAGAAAAAAGAAGTGGCTGGATGGTCTTGAACATGAATGGCGGGAATGCTGACGGCAGGAGGCGGAATTGGCGATGTTTTTGAAAGGGTCCCCCTGACGGGGGTGTAACCACAAGTGCGTGGACTTCACCAGGCAATTGCAGCCATTTTTGTGGGAAAACCACGGAAAGATTCAGTACACCGCCCCTACGGGCGGAAGCCCCGGGCGATCATGCGGGAGGGGAGGAACTCCGGCGGGAGCGGGGTGCCGCCGGTGAGGTGGTCGGCCAGCCGGGCGGTAAGGAGCGGGGCGAGCAGGGCGCCTTTGGAGCCGAGACCGTTGCAGACAAAGACTTGCGGTCGGGCGGGGTGGGGGCCGAGGTAGGGCAGGCGGTCCCGGCTGGCGGGACGGATTCCCGCCCGGTGGTCGAGAACCTCCGGGTCGCCCGGCAAGCCGAGAATGCGGCGCGCGGCCGCCAGCAGCTCGCGCCGCCCCTCTTCGGTCGGTTCCGCCGCGGGCGGGGCGGGGTCGGCCTCGCTCCCCTCGCGCCGCGTCCCGGCGCGGCGATAGGTCGATCCGATCCGAAACCGGTCGCCCCCGAGCGAGAGGATCCATTTCTCGTGGTGCAGGATTTCGGGGAACGGCGGCAGCGCCGGCAGCCGGACCTTCAGCGTTTCGCCGTGGACCGGGCGGAAGGGCAGCCAGCGGAACAGAGGATTGCGCAGAACGCCAACCCCTTCGCAACAGACGATGGTTCGGGCGCGGATTCCGTTGAGCGAGAGCCCGTCCGCCGCGGCCTCGAAAGTTCGCCAGTCCGCGTCGGCCGCCAGGTGGCGCGGCCCCAGGATCTTCCGGATGATCCCAAGAATCGGCGGCGGCTCGACGTGGCCGACGTCGTTGATGCGGAAGCTGCCGAAAGGGTCCGTCACCGCCGGATGCCCGGCACCCGGGGCATCCCGCCCGCCGAGATACCGGTCGTATCCGTCCTCCCGCCGCCGCTCCTCGAACCGGTTGATCTCGGCTTCGTCCAGAAAGTAGCGGCGGATGAAGGTGTCGCGGTAGTGGGTGTCTCCCGGGGAAATGGCGCGGTAGGTCTCCCGCGCCGCGTCGCGGAAGGCGGTGAAATCCTCCATCCGGGTCAGCCGCCGCCCGGTGACCGGGTTGAGGACCCCGGCCGCCACGTCCGAGGCGGGGGGGAGGGAGCTGCCGCCGAGGAGCACAACGTCGCGTTCGCGGAGACGCCAGGCGAGCAGGAGGCCGGCCAGCCCCCCGCCGACGATCAGGAATCGGGTCTCGGTGTTTTTCATGGCGACGGTTGAGCCGTGCGGTCCGGATTCCCGATCCGGTCACCCATTGCGCCGCCTCCGGGAAAAAAGACCGTCCATCGGCTGGAAACGCAGGAGCAGAAGCACTCCCGCGCAGGCACCGGCTCCGGCGGGAATGACCCAGAGAAGGCGGAGCGCGAGCGCGGCTTTCGGGGCGGAGGGGTCCGCGGTCGGCAACAGAAGGAGCCCCGCCAGGAGAACGGCTGCCGCGCAGAGAACCTTCCAGAGGTCGGTCGGAAGCCAGGAGAGGCGGGGTTCGTCCGTCCGTCCGATGCTCCGGTGGAGGAGGAGGACCTGCAGGGCCGCCGCCAGGGTGTTGGCCGCCGCGAGCCCGTGGACGCCGAAGGGTCCCATCAGGGCGAGGCTCAGGCCGAGGTTCGCCAGAAGCACCCACCCGGCCACGCGGACCGGGGTCTTCATGTCCTGCCGGGCCTGATGGGCTTTGGTGAGGAGCGTCGCCTGCGCGTAAAAGGGGAGCCCGGCCGCAAAGAGCGCGAGCACCGGGGCGGCGCGGGCGGCGTCTTCGGGGTCGAAGAGCCCCCAGGCGAAAACGGCCCGCAGGATGGGATCTCCGAGCATCGCGAGGCCGATGAAGGCGGGGAGCGTAACGGCGGCCACCAGTGCCGACCCGGATCGATAGGAATCCCGGAAGGCGGTCCGGTTTCCGGCGGAGAAGTGGCGGGCGAATTCGGGAAAGAGGACCGTGGCGGCGGCGATTCCAAAAATCCCGAGCGGCAACTCGACGAGGCGGGCGGCGAGGTAGAGCAGGGCGACCCCGTCTTCGTCCACGAAAAAGGCGAGGCTTCGTGAAACGAGGATGTTGACCTGGAGGATGGCGGCCCCGGCGATGGCGGGCACGAACAGCCGCTGCAACTTGCCGAGTGCCGGGTCGCCGGAGAAATCGAAGCGGGGTCGCCATCCCCGCCGCCACAGATCGACCGCCGGGAGAAGGAATTGCAGCAGCCCGCCGGCGAGTACTCCCAGGGAGAGCCAGAGCGCCTTTTCATAAATGGTTTCGCCGAACCAGATGCCCGGGCCGCCGAGGAAGGCGATCATGCAGAGGTTGAGAACGACCGGGGTGATCGCGGGTGTGAAAAACCGGCCGAGCACCTGGAGCCCCCCCGCCAGTAGCGCGGCCAGGCAGATGGGAACGACATAGGGAAAGAGCAGCAGTCCGAGCCGGGCCGCCTCTCCGTAGCGGGTCTCGTCGATCACTCCGCCAAGGAGCGGCAGGGCGAGCAGCAGACCGCAGACGAGGGTCAGTCCGAGGAGAAGGAGAAGCGCGCGGGAGAGGGTCCGGTTGAGCAGTGCGAAGGCGGGTTCCCGCCCGCCCCGGGCGTTCTCTTCGGCGAAAACCGGGATCAGCGCCGAACCGAGGGCTCCCTCGCCGAACAGTCTGCGGAAAAGATTGGGCAGAGTGAACGCGAGCAGAAAGGCGGAATTGGTTTGGTTGAGCCCCAGCTGCGCGTAAACGAGAATATCCCGGAGAAATCCGAAGACTCGGGAGCCCAGGGTCGAGCTGGAAACCGTAAGGATCGACTGCCAATTTTTTCGCATGACTTTGCGGAAGGATTGCGGCATCTTCCGTGCTTACTATCAATCCAAGGGTTCGCGGATTCGCGACTCTCTTTTTCCCTGACTTTTCATTATGCCACTCATCCAGAAACTTACCGAAAAACTTGCCCGCCATCCCAAGCGGATCGTTTTCCCCGAGGGAAGCGACCCCCGGATCATCCAGGCCGCCCGGCTGTTCGCCTCGCGGCAACTCGGCGTGCCGATCCTCCTCGGCGACCGGGCCCTCATCAAGAGCAACGCCCGCCGGCTCGGAATCTCGCTCGACCACATCCGGGTGATCGAGCCGCGGCGCAGCGACGAGTTCGTCGGCTTCATCGAGCGTTTCCAGGGCTTGCGGCGCTTCCGGGGCCTTTCGGAGCACGAGTGCCGCGACTACGTCGCCGACACCAACTACTTCGCCACCCTCATGCTCGCCACCATGCAGGCCGATGCGATTCTCTCCGGGGCGACCAGCTCCGCCTCCAGCGCGATCCGGCCCCTCCTCAAGATCATTCCGAAACAGGAGGGGGTCGAGACCGTTTCCTCGCTCCAGATCCTCGACTTCGACGAGGATTCCCACCGGGCGGAGCTGTTCCTTTCCGATTGCGCGGTCGTGCCGGATCCCACTCCGGATCAGCTGAGCGACATCGCCGTGACCGCCGCCCTCATCCGGCACCACCTTACCAATGAGGTGGCCCGGGTGGCCATGCTCGGCTACACGACCAAGAACGCCAACTCCCGGAACCCGTCGGTTCTGAAGGTCCGATCGGCCACAGAGATGGCCCAGAA
Organism: uncultured Puniceicoccaceae bacterium; assembly: GCA_964507815.1. Classification (GTDB taxonomy): domain Bacteria; phylum Verrucomicrobiota; class Verrucomicrobiia; order Opitutales; family Puniceicoccaceae; genus Puniceicoccus. The sequence goes on along the minus strand of CAZDRT010000013.1, from coordinate 6,192 downwards.
GCGGATTCTCGCCAACAAATGGCCGATCGAGCTGGACGGGGATCTCCAGGTGGACGCCGCCCTCGACCCGGCCACGGCCGAGACGAAGAACGTGCGCGGCGAGGTGGCCGGACGCGCCAACGTGCTGATCTTCCCCGACCTGAACAGCGGGAACATCAGCTCGAAGATGATCCAGATCCTCGGCGGGGCGCACTGCTACGGGCACATTCTCAGTGGGCTCAGCCGCCCCGCCGCCGAGACCAGCCGCGGGGCCAGCGCCCACGACATCTTCGGAACGGCCGTGCTCGTTTGCGCACAGGCGATCGACCGCGGCTTCCTCTACCCGATGGAGCCCGGGGCTTCCTCATGAGCGGGGCCTCGCAACGATCCACCCCGGACGGAGAGGAGGCGCGCTACGATTCGCCGCACTCGATGTCCATCTTCGCCGGGCCCTCAGAGCCGCTGATATCGTCGCCCCTGAACTCGACGACGAAGCGCATTTTCGTGGCGGCGACCCGGCAGAACCAAGGCAAGACCACCACCTCCCTCGGACTCTTCGGGGCGATGCGGAACTACTCCTCGCGGGTCGGCTACATCAAGCCCATCGGACAGAGGTTCGTCCAGGTCGATGGGCAGAAGATCGACGAGGATTCCGTTCTCTTCGACTCGGTGTACAACTTGGATGCGCCCATCGGCTCGGCCAGCCCCGTCGCCATCGACGGCAAGATGACCCGCTGGTATCTCGATCATCCCGGGCGGAAGCTCGAGCACCTGATCGACCTGATCTGCCGGGCCTTCGACCGGGCCGCCTTCGAACGCGACTACATCATCATCGAGGGGAGCGGACACGCCGGGGTGGGATCGGTCTTCGATCTCTGCAACGCGGCGATCGCGAAAATCCTCGGGGCCAAAGCCATCATCGTGTCCGAAGGGGGGATCGGCGCGCCCGTCGATGAAATCGCCATGAACAAGGCGCTTTTCGACCAGTTCGGGGTCGAGGTCATTGGAGCCATCCTCAACAAGGTGCTGCCCGAGAAACTGGATGCCATCCGCGAGTACGCCGGGAAGGGCCTCGAGCGCCTCGGCATCCCCCTCCTGGGCGCGCTTCCCCTGCGCAAGCGCCTCCAGGCCCCGACCTTCTCGCAGGTCGTCAAGGAAATCAACGGCCGGTGGCTCAACGGGGCCGAATACGGGAAAAAGGAGCGGATACTGCGCGTGGTCATCGGTGCCATGACCGCCAAAGGGGTCGTCGATTACATCCAGCCGGGCGTCCTCATCATCACTCCCGGCGACCGCGAGGATGTCCTCTTCTCGGCCATCGCCAGCGCGAACATATCCCGCAAGCAGGTCGTTTCCGGAATCATCCTCACGCGGAACATTCTGCCCCACCCGAAGCTCATGGATCTGATCGGGATGACCGAGATCCCCGTGGTGATCTGCAGCGAGGACAGCTACACGGTCGCCTCGAAAATCAACAACATGACGGTCAAGACCCAGCCGACCGACAAGGACAAGATCCCGATCATCCAGGAAATCGTCGCCGAGCACACCGACATGGACCGCATCCGCAACGCGTTCAGCGAAGGGCGGCAGGGACGGTAGCCAACCGGATGATCCATCTGGTTGCGGAAAAGAATGATCCGGAGCCCGATGAATGGTTGACGGGCTGCCGTACGGTTACCCGCTACCCCAGCGGATAGGGGTGTTTCGCGGTGATGGCGTCGATTTGGGCGAGTGTCTCTTCGTCCAGAATCAGGTCTCGGGCCTCGAGACACTCGTCCAGTTGTTCAAGGGTGACCGCGCCGAAAATACTCGATGCCACGAAGTCGTGCTGGCGGCTCCAGGCCAGGCAGAGCGGCACTACCCCCACGCCGATTTTTTCCGCGAGGGTGATCAGCTCGGCGACCGTGGCGAGGGACTTTTCGTTGACGAAGCGGTGGGCCATCCGCTTCTGCCGGTCGCCCTCGGTCTTCAAATATTCCGTAAAACGGGCACCCTCCGGCATCCGGTCGTCGTTGTACTTGCCGGAGCACACTCCCGCGCCGAGCGGGGAGTAGGGGAGGAGGCTGATTGACTCACGGCGGGCCACTTCCGCCATCGCGTCTTCGAAGCGGCGGTTGAGGATGCTGAAGTTGTTCTGCACGGTGTCGTAGCGCGAGATCCCGAGCGAATCGGAGACCGCCTGGGCCTTCATCATTCCCCAGGCACTCTCGTTGCTGGAGCCGATCACCCGGACGAGGCCTTCCCGGACCAGTTCGTCGAGGGCCGCGAGGATGTCCTCGTAGCGGGCGTCGTGATCCGGCCAGTGGGTCTGGTAGAGATCGACATAGTCGGTGCCGAGCCGTCGGAGGCTCCCCTCGATGGCCCGGCGGATATGGACGCGGTCGAGGGCGGTGTGGCCTTTTCGCAGCGGCGGTTTGAACCACCCGTGGGCGGGCCCGGCGACTTTCGTGGCCAGAATAATGTCGTCCCGGCTTCGGGTCTTCAGCCACTTGCCGACGATCTCCTCCGATCGGTGGATCCATTCCTCCTTCGGCGGAACAGGGTAGATCTCGGCGGTGTCGAAGAAGTCGATCCCCTCGTCGAGTGCCCGGTCCATGAGGGCGAAGGATTCCTTTTCCGTGTTCGTCGAGCCGAACATCATTGTGCCCAGACAAAGGTCGCTGACCACGATCCCGCTTTTTCCGAGTCGATTTCTTTTCATGGAATCAGAGTGACCGGGCGATGCCGGTCTTGCAAGAACGTCACGAACGCATCTTCGGGAAAACGTTCAGCTCCTCCCAGTCTCCGCCTTCCATGGGATGGGGCCGGATGGGCCGTTTTCGGCGGGATTCCAGTGGCTGGAGCACTTCGGAAATGAAACTTCGCGAACCAATGTGCCCCAGGCGCTGCACATCCTCGACCGTTTCCACCTCGTGGCCACCCTCAACAAGGCTCTCAACGAAATCCGCGCCGCCGAGGCCCGGCGCATGAAAAGCGAGGGCTATGACGAGGTGCTTAAAAATACGAAGTATTGTTTCGCGAAGAATCCGGAAAATCTCACCGACAGCCAAAAAGCCCGCCTAAATGATGTCATACAGTACGATCTTAAGAGCGTGAAAGCCTACCTGCTCAAAGAGGCTTTTCAGGTCTTCTGGACCTACCGAAGCCCATACTGGGCGCAGGTGTACCTGCGAAAATGGTGCTACCGCGCGGCCCGGTCCAAGCTGGAACCGATCAAGAAGTTCGTGAAGTCGGTGCGCAAGCACGAGGACCTCATCATCAATTTCTTTCGCGCAAAAAAGACCCTTTCTTCCGGTATAGTGGAGGGCCTAAACCGCAACGTGAATCTGGTCACCAGAAAAGCCTACGGATATCGCACTTTTAGCGCTTTGGAAGTATCGCTATACCATAGCCTTGGAAAACTGCCTGAACCGGAATCCACCCACGAATTCTTTTAGGGAGGCAATTTTCTAAACTTTGATAGTATGCCTGAAGATCATCAGTATACCATAACCTTTCATATTTTCCGGGTATAGAATTTCTATATCGGTTACCTTCATCAATCGCCATTTCTTCCCATTCACTGGTGCCATAAGCTCCAGGTGCATCCTTCCAGTCCTCAATCTGCTGCGCCGATTCGCTCCAACGTAATACTACATGCTTAGATTCATGCGCCAACTTCTCAATCAAGGGCGGGTTCGCAACCGTAGGACCGTTTTCACTATCCATCACAGTGAGGTCCGTATCGTTAGGATTCACATATAGTGTATTATCGTTAAACGAATACCGAGTGTTAGCACTTGTCTCTTTAACTAAAACATCGTAATCAGCATTTTGCACTTGATAAAATGCCGAATTTGGATCCTGCCCATAATTTGATTGATCCACACTATTAAAGTCATCTTGAACGCCTTGGCTAACTCCCCCTGAAAAGACGTATTCCAACCCCAAAGGATCCAAACCCGAAGTCGGCACCGGCGCATAAAAAGTCGTGGGTTTCCGAGGGGGAGGCGAAGAAGTTGAAGCCCGCCTGGGCGACTTGCACACCGCCATCGGCTTCGGCGCGTTGCTTGCCGGCGACCATGCCGGTTGCGTTCCCGCCTCCACCCCGCAAAGCGGGATTCCGGTTCCTCCTCTGCGAGGAGCGGGACTGCACCTCCGGCGCAGCGCAAAAGCTGTTAACGCTAACCCACGCCTTGCCGCATTCCTGTATCGCCTTCATGCCAGAATCAGCTTACCCCGGCGGCGGCCGCCGGGTCAAGGTATTGTTGCCAAAAATAAAACACCCCAAAATCCTACCGTGTCCTGCCGAAGCTCGCAGAGCGTAGGAGGACGACGAGAATTTGGACGAAATTACGATGTCAAAAAAAGTGCTTACATCCCAAGAAAGCGAAGCACCCTTAAAGCCTGCACCCTCCCGGCGGTCGCATCCGAAAAAGACGAAGGCGGATCGTATCGGTAGCGGATGGTTTCCCCGCCCATCCGGCTGACTTTGAGCTGGTTGGCCAGGTCGTATTCGAACGTGCTGTGGTGACCCCGGCGACTGTCTTTTCGAGGATGCCTCTATTTTGCATTTAATTCTTTCCACCTAATAATCACCTCAGGAATTTCGTGTGATTCACTTGGAAATGCGGGTTTTCCCAAAGGTAGCACTACATAGGTCGGAATTGGCGATGGGATTTGTGGTAATTTAACTTTGGGTACACCCTTCAGATATTTATTGACCGTCACCTCAAACTCACCCCAAGCACCTCTATCTCCAATATTATCTATCCGAATTACAATATACAATCCGCCTCCGGGATAGTTCTTTGCCAATTCATGATATGATTCTTGGTCGTATTCCTTGTTATTCCGAACTGCATTAAGTGCCGCACCCAGATCTTTCTCTCTAATGAGCAAGGAAGTCACAACAAGTTTTTCTTCATATGCCTGATTCTTAAAATTCACAATCCCGCCCATCACATAACTCAAACCTGATACAACTAAAATTGCGACTAGTAATATATTTTTCCTCTTCATTATTAAACATCTCTTTAATTTATACTTCATTCCAATCGTGAACTTTGCTAGGATCTGAAATACCAAACGTATCGAAATCGGGGTAAGTCTCATTCGCTAAATCTAGTGCCTGTTCGAGAAAATCCACGCAATTATCCGAAGTTTCATCGTAATTATGATTCGATTCATAATCGTTGATAAGATCTTGTAGATCGTTGTACTCTTGCTCAGTTATGTCAAACTCTTGAGATGAATCAAATGGTTCGCCTGTTTCATCATGCAACCCATCAGGCCAATTTCCTCGTGAAGTTACATTTCCATTTTCGTCGTCAGTCGCTATCCATCCATGGCCCCAGTTTTTGACACTACTACTACTTGAGCCACGATCCCTTGCATATATTATTAATTTGTGCAATCCCAACGGATCCAATCCCATCGTCGGCACTGGCGCATAAAAGTGCCGGTTCGGTCCGTCCGGAAATCCCGCCGGGTCAGCACTCGTCCACCGGGCGAGCTTCGCGGAGTAATTCCGGAAGGGGAAGACGTAGGCCTGGAGATCTTCATCATACGGCTTGCCCGTGAAGCGGTTCATCGCCGGATAATTTTCCTCCCCCGCTATTGTGCCCGCCTCTGACACATCCGCGCCCATGGCGGTCGTCAGGAAGCTGAACCCGGCGGTGTCGCGGCGGCCTTTGTCGAACTCAGTCGACTCCTTGCCGGGCAGTTCCATCATCGTGTTGCCGAGGTAGTCGCTCACAAAGAACTTTTCGTCTTCCGAAACGCGATCCGACCCGGCAATCGGCACCCCGCCGGACACATGCGGTTCATTCGAGAAGGAGTCATCCCCTTTGGCGAGCAGAGCCTTCGCCCCGCGCGGGGCACCGCCCGCGCCGAAGGCGTCTTCCCATACCCAGGGCTCGATGGCGGAGTCGGAAAAGTCGTGGGTTTCCGAGGGGGAGGAGAAGAAGTTAAAGCCGGCGTGGGCCATGCGCATGCCGCTTCCGGCTTGAGCGCGATGCTTGCCGGCGACCATGCCGTCGGCCGCGTAGTGGTAGCGCACGGCGGTGTCGCCGCGGACCAGTTCCGTCACCCGGTCGCGGTAGCCGTATTGGTACTCGGCCACCGGGTCGTGGCCGTCGAGTTCGGCGACCAACCGGCCTGCATTATCGTAACGATAGCGGGTGGTTTCTGTTCCTATGCGGCTCACTTTTAATTGGTTGGCCAAATCGT
>CAZDRT010000012.1:0-28271 GCA_964507815.1 uncultured Puniceicoccaceae bacterium | reverse complement strand
GGCTCTCGAAGGTGGGCGCTGAAGCAACCCACCCACTTTGGCCGCCCAATCATGCGGTTTCATTTTTGACGAAATGGAGCGGGGGACAGGTGGAGGGGGATTCGACCGAAAACCGGAGCGAAGCGATCCCAATCCTCGTTCCGTCCTTGCGGTTTCGGGGAATCGGTTGCAGGCTTTCACCCCTATGAGCACCGAATCCAACTATCAGGAACTGAATAGCGAGAGCCGCTCCCTCATGCAGGAGCTGGGTAAGAACGAGCCGGAGTTGATGAAGTCGTTCCAGGGACTTCACCACGCCGCCATCGGGGCGGACGCGCTCGATTCGAAAACAAAAGAGCTGATTGCTCTGGCGATCGGGATCAGTTCCCGTTGCCAGCGGTGCATCGGGCTGCACGTGGCGGCGGCGCTGAAGGAAGGGGCGAGCGAGGATGAAATCCGCGAGACCATCGCCGTGACGACGATGATGGGCGGTGGGCCGGCCCTGATGTATGGACTCGACGCGCTGAAGGCTCTGAAGGAACTCGGCTAGCCGCGCCTCAATGGAAGCACATCACCGGGATGTGGCAGCGGCGGAGCATTTCCGCCGTGGTGCTCCCGATCAGGAACCGCCGGATCCGGGTGTGGCCGTAGGCCCCCATCAACAGAAGGTCGATGTCCGCCTTTTGCACGTAGCCGGCGATCGCCTCCTCGGCCAGGCCGCCGAGCATCTCGGCGCGGACGGAAAATCCGGCCTCCGCAAGACGCTTCTCCGCGATCTTCAACCGGTCGTCGTCAACCTCTCCCCCGTTCTCCCCGCCGGATACGGAGAGGAGGTGGAGCGGGATATCCTTGCACCAGTCCCAGCGCACCAGCACGTCGAGCAATTTCCGGCAACTGGCTCCGTCGTCGAAGGCGAATGCCATGGTCTTGATCTCCCGGAATTTCCGGTTTGTCACGAGACAGGGGCGGTCGCTGGTCCGGATGACCCTCTCCAGGGTCGATCCGAGGTGGTCGATCGCGTGTTCGGCGGATTCCCCGCGCTTTCCGAGCACGACCACGTCGAAGTCCTTTTCGAACTCCTCAATGGAGTCGGCGAGCAACCCTGTCATCGTCTCGAACCCGAGGCGCTCGTCCGGGATTCCCGCGCGCCGGAACGCGTCGAGGGTGAATTCGCGGATGAGGTCGGCCTTTTGTTTCTCGGCTTCCTGTAGCGACGAGACCAAGCTCTGGTACGGCTGGATCCCGAGACTCCCGCCTACATCCATGATGGCGGGCATTTCGAACCTGCGCAGGTCGGAGACGTAGAGGCCGGTGATTTCCGCGTCCGTCCGGCGGGAGAGCCAGGCCGCGTATTCGAGTGCCTCCTGCGCGTAGGAGGAGCCGTCGGTGCAGAGTAGTATTTTCTTGATCATTGCAAAGAGAAGCCGGAGGGGACGGTCACGTTTTTCGGGACGACGAGAATCCCGTCGCGGATGATGATGCCGTCCTTGGCGAACATTTCGGGGAGACCGGCCGGATCGAGGCGGACTCCGTCGCCGATCCGGGCACCCTTGTCGATGATCGCGTTGCGGATCACGCAGTCGCGTCCCACGCCGATGGGGACGTCCGAATCGGTGTCGTCCCCCTCGAGTTCGAAGAAATCGGAGCCCATCATGACGACGTTCTCCAGGGTCGAACGCTCGCGGATCATCGACCGGATCCCGATGACGGCCCGTTTGACGGTGCAGTGGGTCAGGATGCAACCGTCGGCCAGGACCGTCCGTTCGAGGGAGGCGCCGTTGATCTTCGAGGCCGGGAGGAAGCGCGCCCGGGAGTAGATGCGGTTTTCCTGATCGAAAAAATTGAAGGGGGGCATGGTGTCGGTCAGCCGGAGATTGGCCTCGAAGAAGGCGGCCACGGTTCCGATGTCCTCCCAGTAGTCGTCGAAAATGTAGCCCTGGAGATTCTTTTTTCCGAGCAGGTTGGGGATGATCTCCTTCCCGAAGTCCGCGTGGGTGGACGAGAGGGCCTGCCGCAGCACCCCGGCGTTGAAAAGGTAGAGCCCCATCGAGGCGAGGCAGACGTCCCGCTCATGCCGTTGGCTCAGGTTGGACTTGAGCCGGTCGCTGATGACGAGGCTGTCGATCACTTCCGGGTCTTCGGGTTTTTCGACGAACTCGGCGATGGAAAGGTCGTCCTCGATCCGCATCAATCCGAAAGCGGGGGCCTGGTCCTTCGTGACGGTGGTCGCGGCCACGGTGATGTCGGCCTTGCCGTCGAGGTGCTGCCGGATCATCGGGTTGAAGTCCATCCGGTAGAGCTGGTCACCGGAAAGGATCAGGAAGAGGTCCGAATCCCTCGTGCCGAAGTGCATGAGATTCTGCCGGACGGCGTCGGCCGTGCCCTGGTACCAGGTGTCGCCGTACTCGGTTTGCTCGGCGGAGAGGATATCGACGAATCCGCCGCCGAAGGGGTCGAACTTGTAGGACTCCTGGATGTGCCGGTGCAGGGAGGCGGTGTTGAACTGGGTCAGTACGTAGATCTGGTTGAGGCCGGAATTGAGGCAGTTGCTGATCGGGATATCGACCAACCGGTACTTCCCGGCGAGCGGCACCGCCGGCTTGCAGCGCTGTTGGGTGAGGGGCCGCAGACGGGTGCCCCGACCACCGCCCATGATAACGCAAACAATCCGCATCCGCATAACGGGGAAAACGCTACTTGCTCCGCTCCGGGATTTCCAGCATCATTTCGACTTTTCGTAAAAAAACCCAGGAACCAATATGTGCGGAATCGTAGGATACATCGGCAACAAACCGGCCGGCCCCATTCTCCTTCGCGGCTTGAAGCGCCTCGAATACCGGGGCTATGACAGCGCGGGCATGGCCATTCGCAACGGGGAGGGGATCCGCCGGACCCGGCGGGTCGGCCGGGTGCAGAACCTCTCCGCCGCCGTCCAGGAGCACCCGATGCCGGGCACCATGGGCATCAGCCACACCCGGTGGGCGACGCACGGGAAGGTTTCGGAGGAGAACGCCCACCCGCACGTCAGCTCCGATGGGCGTTTTTCCCTCGTTCACAACGGAGTGATCGAGAATTTCGGCGGCATGCGCCGCTTTCTGGAGGAGAAAGGCTACGATTTCAACTCCGAGACCGATTCCGAAGCCCTGGTCAACCTGATCGCCTATCACTACGACAAGGAGGACCCGGACGGGGGGAGCGACAACCGTTTCCTGCGGAGTGTCCGCAAGGCGTTGCTCCACGTCGAGGGCACCTACGGGATCGCCGTGATCTGCGCGGACTTCCCGGATCTGCTGATCGGCGCGCGCCTCGGGTCCCCGCTCATCGTCGGCCTGGGCAAGGATGAGAACTTCATCGCCAGCGACGTGGGAGCCCTTGTCGGAGCAACCTTGAACGTCATCTACCTCAACGACGGCGAGCTGGTCGAACTCACCCGCGACAGCTACCAGGTGATCACGACCGACGAAGAACAGGTCGAGGCCGTCATCCACCGGGTCGATTGGACGGTGGAGGATTCCGAACTCGGCGACTTCGGGCACTTCATGCTCAAGGAAATCTTCGAGCAGCCGCAGGCCCTGGAAAACGCCATGCGGGGTCGGTTCTCGCAGGACGGCAGCTCCGCCAAGTTCGGCGGCCTGAACATCACCCCCCGGGAACTCCGCCAGGTGGAGCGGATTGTTTTCTGCGGGTGCGGCACGGCCTGGCATGCCTGCCTGGTGGCCGAGTACCTGATCGAAAAGTATGCCCGGATTCCCGTCGAGGTGGAGTACTCCTCCGAATTCCGCTACCGGAACGCCCCCCTCGACAAGGACACCCTCGTCTTCGTGGTCAGCCAGTCCGGTGAGACGATCGACACGCTCGCCGCGCTCCGCGAGGCCAAGCGGAAAGGCTACCGCACGCTGGCGATCAACAATGTGGTCGGCTCGACCATCGCCCGGGAGACCGACGGCGGCATCTACCAGCACGCCGGGCCGGAGATCGGGGTCGCCTCGACCAAGGCGCTCACTTCGCAACTCGTCCTGGTGGCCATGGTGGCCCTCTATTTCGGGCGGCTGCGGGACCTCAGCTTCAGCGACGGGGTGGGTTTCGTCCAGGCCCTCCGGGATTTGCCCGGGCTCGTGCGGAAAACCCTCGAACTCAACGATCACATCGCGGAAATCGCCGCCCGCTACGCGCACTACGAAGACTGTCTTTTCCTTGGGCGGCAGCTCATGTTCCCCCTCGCGCTCGAGGGAGCCCTCAAGCTGAAGGAGATCTCCTATATCCACGCCGAAGGGTATCCCGCCGCCGAAATGAAGCACGGCCCGATCGCGCTGATCTGCGAAACCTGCCCGTCGGTTTTCCTCGTCCAGGGCGGCGAGATTTTCCAGAAAACCATCGCCAACATGCAGGAGGTCAAGGCGCGCAAGGGCAAGGTCATCGCGATCGCGACCGACGACTGCGAGCTTCCCAAAGGACTGATCGACGACCTCATCACGGTGCCGGCCGCCCCCGATCCGGCCCTGCCCATCATCATGACCATCCCGCTCCAACTTCTGAGCTACCACATAGCGGTGGCCCGCGGCTGCGACGTGGACAAACCGCGCAATCTGGCCAAATCCGTGACCGTCGAGTAGCGCTTGCGAGCGACCGTGCCGGAAGATCACCGGCGTGGGGCCCGTACCGAGCGGAGGGAAGGCCGCTACTCCAAATCCGCCGGATCCCGGATTTCAATGGCATCGAGTTCAGCCCAGAAGCTTCCGACGACGACCTCGCCCTGCACCTGGACCGGATAGATGAGACGGTCCGACGAGAACCAGATCCGGACCTCGGAATCATCGCTCTTCTCGAAAACCCCTCCGAGTTCCCCCGTCTCCGGCTGGATCCGGTAGGTGTTGAAGCGACCGGCGTCCACCTTGATCCGATCTTCCTTGTTCACCGGGAGGGAGAGCCGGACGGCCTTCTTCCCGTCAGTGACCGTGAAGGAGTAGGACCCGCCGAGCGCGAGCGGGAGACTGCGGAACCGGTAGATCGCCCCCACCGAATCGAGGACCGGGCCTTCGGGAAGGTCGATGGGATCGCGCCTTTCCCCGAAGTTGGAGTAGGTCGCCTGACGTTTCTTCCAGTCGAAAGTGACCTCGATGTCCCGCTTGGTTTTCCCTTCCCTTTTCTTTTCCTTGTAGAACAGGGTTCGGCTGAGATCTTCCGAGACCCAGGTGTCGATCCGGGTGCGGACTTTGAAAAAAGCATCGGCGAAGCCGTTCGTGCGCACGTGAAAGGAGAAATGCCAGGCCTTCTCGCCTTCGAACTCCACCAGGTCATGCACCTGGAGGCGGGCGGTTCCAACTTTGAAAACACTCCACTTGAGGTCGTATCGCAGCGCCTCGCCGGGCCGGAAACTCGGCTCCGTCGGTCCGGCTGCGGAGAGAATCCCAGCGGAAATAACGGAGGCGAGAAGCAAAACAACCCCTTTCATGCTCCTTGCGAGGATGCGGACGGTGGCAGCGGTTGCAACCTTTCTCCGCCGATTGCAGGAGAGCGGGTGTAACCACAAGTGCGTGGAGGGAATGTCGGAATGTTACACCCTCAGGAAGGGCGTCGCATGCTTATCGCTGGCTTTTTTCTAATAAACAGGGTATTCGAGTGTCTCACGTAGCGTAACGACCCAAATTCTGTGAGCATGATCCCCGATCCCCATCCAACCCGCGGTCGAGAAATTGATCGGGAATCCGCATGAACCCGTCCGCCGATGTTGAGGAAAACCCGCACGATACGAAGAGCCCCGAGGCTCTTCCGGAGAACTGGCGTCCGCGCCTTCATCGCTATGTCTGCCGCTATCTCGACGACGCGGGGGCGGAGGACGTGGTTCAGGAGTCGGCCATTCGCCTCGAAAGAGAGCAATCCCCCGTCCGCCATCCGCTCGCCTGGTTGCATCGCACGGCCCGCAATCTGGCGCTCAACGAAATCCGCAGGCATCGCCGCACCGTTCCTTTTGACGAAACCGTCCGAGCGGACAGCGTTGATCCCCCGACCCGTCCGGACCAGCAACTGGAACACCTCGAACGACTGGAACGGCTCGCGTCCCTGCTCGCGGGTCTCGGCGACCGGGATCGGGAACTCCTCCGGCTCAAGTTCGAGGAGGGTGCCTCCTACAAGGAGATGGGAGAGCGCATGAAGCTCTCCGTTTCCAATGTCGGCTTCATCCTTTGCCGCACGCTCCGACAACTCCATGCCGAGGTCCAAAATGAAGGAGACCCCCGATGAAGGAACCGGAAGCCATCGACGAACTCATCCTGCGTTCCATTCTCGGCGAAACGAGCCGCAAGGAGGAAAAGGAATTGCGCGCAGCTTTCTCGCAGGACCCGACCCTGTTCGAGCGGCGACGGAAGCTGGCCGAAACGACCCGCCTCCTGGCCGAGGTTCACGGTGTGCCCACCGGGGAGCCTCTGCCGAAAACCGAAGCGACCCCGATCTGGCTACGATCCCTGCGCGGCATCACCTCCGTCGGAAGCGGAATCGCCGCAGGCCTTCTCATCCTCTTCTTGCTGTTCCCGACCCTCGACCGTGTCCGGGAAATCCAGCCGGGCGAATTCCAAATGTTCCCCGTGGCGGACGCCGACCGGGAAACTCCCCTTCCAATGGTCACCACCGCTCCGGCCTTACCCGCCGACCGCGAACGCAGTGATCCCCGTGGGGGGGTTGCTTCAGCGCCCCCCTCTCCAACGCTACCCACCGAAAGCGAAGGAGCCGAAATCGGCCAAATAACAGAAGGCCCGACAAGACAAAGCGTTCGGGAGGAACTGCTCAGAGAGGTGTCCCGCTCCTGGCAGCAACCCCGTGGGGCAGAAGAAGGCCGACCCGTCTCCGAAGAACTAACTGCGGAATTCGACATGGTGGCCGGCTTCTCCAGCAACGAGAATAACCGCTCAGCATTGTCGGGAGACGCTACGGAATCCGGCGCCCCCTTGGACGATCTTTTCGCCTCTCCACCCCGATCCCAATCTTCGCCACAATCCTTCGAAAGCGGCCCGCCAGCCGCAGAAAAAAAGGCGAAAAATATCCGGCTGGGCGGAGGCATGCCTCTAATGGGGCAGCTGTCCGCGGACGAAGCGGTTGGTTCCAACTACAAGTTCGACAACGAGGTCGCGGATTTGGAAATGCGCGATAACACCCAACCGCCCACGCGGAGCCGGAAGCCTCAGAGCCCTCCGCCGCCTCCCCCGCCAGCGGCGACCTTCACCGACACCGGGCGGGACAACTTCTCCACTTTTTCCCTGAACGTGACCGATGTCTCCTTTCAACTGGCGGCGCGGCAACTCGAACAGGGGATCGCCCCCGATCCGGTGTCCATCCGCCAGGAAGAGTTCTACAACGCTTTCGATTACCGGGATCCGGCACCCGCATCCGGCGAGCCCATTCGATTCGAGGTCGAGTCCGCCACTCTGCCCGGCAGCCACAATCTCAAAGTGGTGCGGCTGGCCGTCAAAACCGCCGCCCAAAGCCGCTCCGCCGGAAAGCCCGCCCAGATTACCTTCGCCGTCGATAATTCGGGGTCGATGCAGCGTTCCGACCGCAAGAGCACCATCCAAGCCGCTTTCGCCAACCTCACCGACGGACTCCGCCCGCGGGACCGGATCAACGTTGTCACCTTTGCCACCGATTCCCGGGTCGAACTCTTGCAGTCACCGCCGTCCAACGCCCCGCAAATCCAAGCCGCCCTGAACACCGCCCCCGAAGGCGGCACAAATCTGGAAGAAGGGCTGGCCACCGCCTACGAGATAGCCGCGCGCTATTACCATCCGGCCTACGAGAACCGGGTCGTTCTCCTCTCCGACGGAATCGCGAATCTCGGCCGGACCGAAGCCGATCAACTCGTCGGGATGATCGAGAAAAACCGGAATCAGGGAATCTCCTTCGACGGATTCGGGATCGGTTGGGAGAACCTCAACGACCCCCTGCTCGCCGAACTCGCCCGCAACGGAGATGGACAATATGCCTTTCTCAATTCCCCTGAGGATGCTGGGAAAATTTTCGCCCAAGCCCTCTCCAACTCCCTGCAAGCGGTGGCCCGCGACGTCAAGGTCCAGGTGGAATGGAATCCCGACCGCGTCCAGCGCTTCCGCCTCATCGGCTACGAAACCCACCTTCTGAAGAAAGAGGACTTTCGCAACGATGCCGTCGATGCCGCCGAAATGGCCCCCGAGGAGACCGGCAACGCCATCTATCTGGTCGAACTGCAGGCCAACGGGACCGGCCCGCTCGGAACCGCCCGGGTGCGGTTCAAGATGGATTCCGCAACCACCACCGAAGAACGCTCCTGGATCATCCCCAATCCACCGGTCTGGCCGGAGATTGAATCCGCCTCCCCCCGCCTCCAGCTGGGAACGGCCGCTGCCATTCTCGCGGACAAGCTCCAGGATCCCAACCGTTTTGCCGCCGTCGGTCGCGCCCAACTGCTCGCCTGGACCCAACAGGCGCAGGCCTTTTTCAAGAATCCCCCCGAGATCGAAACTCTCGCCAACATGATCCGCAACGCGAACTTCCTCCAATGAAACTAACGCAAGCCCTCCTCCTTCCCCTCCTGATTCTCTCGACGCCGGCCCCCTCCGGGCACGCGGAAACGCAGTCCCCGCCCACCGATGCTCGTTCCGGGAGCTTCGTTATCCACGGGGAGTTCGATCCGGCCGAGACTCCCCACCAAGGCGAGATCGCGACCCGTATCCAGGGAGTCATCACCGTCGGACCCGGGAAAACCACCGGCAACTGGACCGTGGCGATGGAACCCGTCGCAACTCCACTGACCCTGATCTATCTCACCCTAAAAAACGCCGGGGACATCCAGGAGGTGCGTGGGGACGGCTTGCGCGGCTGGGGAATTCAACGGTCCGCCGACGGCGCGACCCTCGGCCTCGCCTTCGCTCCCACCCAGACCCCCGTGGGTAGAACAGTCGAGATCCTGACATCCCGCGACCAATCCCTCCCCTGGGAATCCGCGGGCTTTTTGCAGATCGCTCCTCCCGTCGCAGGCCTCGCCGGGGTTTCGGTCGAGTTCCGCACGGAACCGGGGATCGGCCTCCGCTTCGACGCCGGAGACAACGTCAGCCCTTTGAAAAAACCGTCCGCCAACAGCGCCGCTTTTGCCATCGAAGGCTTTCCCTACCAGCTCTCGGCCTCCGCCCAACGGGTCCCCATCAATCCCTTCACCGTCGGGGACTATACCCTCCGCACGGAGTTCTCCGAGGCGGGGCCCCGTCATCTCTGGACGGGGACGGTCACCGTTCACTCCGAGGATGGGGTCGAGCTGCCCATTCTGCGCGGACCCATCGCCCTCACCGACGCCCCCGCCACCAATGACTACTCGATCATGGCGTCCGCGGGAACTATCCGGCTCTCGTTTCCGAAAGCCGGCAGCTACCGGGTCGAGCTGCCTTTTACCGTCAAGGTCAATCCAAGCGTGGACGGAGGCTCCCTCGCATTTACGCCGGTCGCGGGAACGGTTCGTCATTTCGAGGCGGTCAATGGTCTCGACGATCCGCTCGAGGTGACTGTCGCCGGAGTGAAGCATCGGATCGCGGAAGCGGGCTCCGCGGCAAAGTTTCCGCTCGAACCCGAGGGCGCCGTGCGGATGAGCTGGACCATCGGTCCCGGCGACCGCGATTCGAAGGAGTTCTTCACCGTTGACGGCGCGACGACCCTCACCGTGGCCAAGGGGGCGCTGGAGCAGGAAACCCGCTTCGCGTATTCCCTGACCCAGGGCTCCATGCGGGAGGCGCGTTTCACCGTGAACGGCCCGGCCGATATTCTCGACCTGACCGGACCCTCCATCCGCGACTGGTCCGTCCGCAAGACCGGGGACGACACCCGCGAGGTCGTCGTCCAGTTCTCCGAGGCACAAAGCGGCCAGTTTTTCCTGCGGGTGAAGATGATGGAGATTCTGGGTTCCTTCCCGGTCGAGGTCGAACCCACCCGCCTGACTCCCGTAGGAGCCCAGCGTTTCAGCGGTTTTCTGCGGGTTGACTTCGATGCCGAGACCAAGATCGACATCACGGGAACCAACGGTCTGCTCCAGGTCGCCCCCAACCTCTTTCCCTCGACCCGGTTCGCGTTCGGCGATTCGCCCGGCAACCGCCCGGCCATCGCATTCCGCCACGGCGCGGCCGACTACAGTCTCTCGCTGCGCGCCGAACCGGTCACCCCGGAACTCTTTCAATCCGTCGTCATTCTCTACGAGACCGACTTTTCCGGGATCCATCTTTCGGCGGATTTCGACGTTGAGATTCGGGAGGCCGGCGTAGCAACGATCCCCGTCGAGATCCCCGCCGATTTCATGGTCCTCTCCGTCTCCGGTGGCGACGTGAAAGACTACCAACTGGTCGGAGAAGACGGGAAAAACCGTATCCAGATCTACCTGAACAGCGAAGTCAAAGGGCGCACCGCCTTCGCGATCGAGATGGAAAAGCCGGGCTCATTCGAACCCGGCCCCCTCTCCGTCCGCCCGGTGACCATTCCGGATGCCAACCTCGTGCGCGGTTTCGTGGGCCTCGGCACTGTCGAAGGAATTCGGATACAGGTGGAGCAGTCCGAAAATCTCACCGAGATCGCTTCCGCCTTTCTTCCGCGCTTCCAGGATCGCGCCTCCTTTGCCTGGCGGATGCAGCAGGCGGATTGGACCCTCTCCGCTTCGCTGTCCGCCGTCGAGCAATCCATCCGGCTCGACACCTTCCGCCTGCTGACCCTGGCCGAGGAGACCCTCTACGGCAGTGCGATTTTCAACTTCGCCGTCACCGGTGCCCCGCTGACCGAACTCCAGTTTGAACTTCCCACAGGCTACGACAATCCGGACTTCCAGGGCGAAGGGCTTCGCAGCTGGACCTTGAAAGACCGCACGGCGACGCTGCGCTTCCAGTCTCCCCTCTCCGGTGCCTTCACCATCCTGGCCACCTACGAGTCCCCGATCTCCCGCGACACGCTTTTCTCCACCACCGGGCCCACTCCCCTCCTCGACGCCGATGAGCAAGGTTTCCTCGCCTTCGTCTCCCACTTCCCCTTCGAGATTGCGCGGCAGGAAAAATCCGCCTCGCTCACCCGCATCGAAGCGCGTGACCTGCCCGGGGAATGGCGCCTCCTGTACTCCTCTCCGCTGATCGCCGCCTTCCGCTACGAGAACGGGGATCCGCAACTCTCCGTGGCCCTGCGCTCCCTGCCGGGCATCGAATCGATTCAGCAGAATATCGAAAAGCTCGCCGCCCGCACCCGGATCAACCCCTCGGGCGAACTCATCACCGAACTGGACCTGACCCTGCGCAGTATTCAGAGACCCTATCTCGCGCTGGAGACCTCGGGCGACTCCCGCATTTGGGAAACCCGCGTCGCCGGCCAGGCCGTGACCCCGGTCACCGACGGAAGCCGCACCTTGATCCCGCTGCCCGCCACCACCGGACCGGACGGAACCCTCCGCGTATCGCTCACCACCGCCAACCCCGGCGACCCGTCCGCGAGGATGCGAATATCCCTCCCCGTGTTCCCCGCCCCCGTTCAGGACTTCAGCTGGACGATCCGTGCCGATGGAACCGTGGTCCCCGTCTTCAAAGACGGCCTCCTTGCCCCCATCAATCTCCCGCAGCCTCCTCCGATGCAGGCCTTCGCTTTCGCGCTGGGCCTGCTGGCCTTTGGAATCGGGGCCATGGGCGTCGTCTATTTCGTGCGGCTCGCCATCCGCGTGCCCTTCTGGTGGAAGCGGTTTCTGATCGGCATCCTCATCTGCGCCTGCGCCCTCGCCGCCTTGCTGGGTGCCGTTGTCGCGCTGGAGACCAATCTGGTCCGGGGACATCCCACCCCTCTTCCCGAGCAGATCGAGTTCGCGGGCAAGGTTCTTCCCGCATCGGAGTCGGTGCATGCCACGGTGGTTCTCACGGAGGCGGACGGGGCGAGCGGATTCCGTCCCAGCATCCCCTGGCTCGGAGCGGGTCTCGTCCTCCTCGCCGGAGCCTTCGTTCTCCGGAACAACCGTGGCGCGGCCCTCGCCCTATCCGCCGCCGGTTTCGCCCTGATCTTCTTCGCCTCCGCCACGTCCTTTCCCGCCGGCTGGCCTCTCCTCGGAATCGGGCTGGTCGCGGTGTTTGCGCAGATCCTCTTTGCGCGGCGCTTCCGAACTCTTGCCAACGGCAAGGCCTCCCTACTGCTCGCCCTGCTGGCCCTGGGTGCCGGGAATCCGCCCGATCTGTCGGCGGCCCCGGCAAATACCATGGCGGATTCCATCACCCACAACCTGACCCTCGAGGACAATCGCCTGTCCGGCGAAACACTGATCGAATGGAAGGCTTCGCCCGGGGATACCCTGACTCTCGCTCCGGCGGGCACCCGGGTCATCGCGATCGACTACGATGCGGACGCCGTGGAACTGGTCCGCGAAGCCGAGGGCCCACTGCTCGCCCGCGCCCGAAAAGACGGCACGCAAACGATCCGAATGGAGGCGCTGTGGGAGCCGCGGGTCGAGGGCAACTCCCGCAGCGTCGCCCTGGCGGTCGGACCCGCGTTGATTCACCGGGCCACCATCAGCGGCACAGGATTGGACCGCCTCAGCCTCGAGTCGAAGGAGGCGGTCGAAATCCGGGCAAGCGAAGACGGCCAAAGCCTCGACCTGATTTTCCGGGTCGGCACGCTCCCCGATCTCTCCTGGTCCCCCGCACAACGCGATCCCGCCAAAGAGCCGCTGCGTTTCTTCAGCGAATCGACGCACGTCTTTGTTCCGATCAGCGGGATGGTGATTGGAGAGCACCGCTTCGAACTCTCCTTCGCCCAGGGGCAATCGTCTGTTTTCTCCATTCAAATCCCCGAGTCGCAGATTGTCACCAGCGTCGATTCGGACCAGTCCCACACCTGGCAGTTCAACCCGGAGAAACGAACCCTCCAATTCCTGGCCTCCGAGCCGGTCTCGAACCCTTTCGCGATACGGGTCGTGACGGAGATGGTGAAGTCCAATCTCCCCTACCAGACCACCCTCGAAATCCCCCGGATCGAAAACGTGGAATCCTCGCTCGGTTCCGTGCTGCTGGCCACGCCCTCCGAGGTCGAGATCACCAAAGTCGTTCCCACGGCGATGTCCCCGGGCGGCAATGACAGCTCCATCGACGACTCGCTGGTGCAAATCGTCGGTGAGAACCTCAACATCCGCGAGCGCTTCCGGTTCGGCCAGGACGAGCCCTCGCTCGCATTCACCGCCCGCGGTGTCGAGCCGGAGATCCACATCGAAGCCCGCCAAAACCTCTCGCTCGGCGAGGACCGGACCCTGCTCAGCTTTCAGGGGACGGCCACCGTTGAACAGGCGGGACTCTTTTCCATGCGCTTTGCGGTCCCCTCTCCCTTCGATGTCGAAAACATCTCCGCCACAAACCTGGCCTATTGGACCAAGGATGAGCAGGACGACGGCCTCGCGATCATTCTTCATTTTCAGAAAAAAGTCATCGGCCCGATCCAGCTCGCCCTCACTTTCAGCGGTCCCGGGGCCGACCGCCTCAACGATGGACCGCTGCCCGCGATCCGGTTCGCCCAAGTGACCCGCGAGTCCGGCTTCTACCAGATCGCGCCCGAGCTGGGCCTCAAGGTAACCGTCGCTCCCCGGAGCGCCGCCCTGCAGGTCGATCCCCAGAGCCAGGGCATCCGCAAGCAGGGCGGGCACCTGATTCGACTCCTCGCCAAGGATTGGCGGGCGGACTACTCGATCGAGAAGCTCAGTCCGTGGATTGAGACGCAGAGTCTCGCGCGGGTGACCGTGGACGCCAGCCGGGTCGAGCATCGGACCGTCTTCGCCCTGGATATCGAGAATGCCGGAGTGAAGGAACTCACTCTCACCGTTCCGGCGGGACACAGATCCCTGGTCGTCGAGCACCCGCACCTCTCTCACTTCCGCCAGGCAAGTCCGGATGACCCAACCTCGTGGAGAATCGTCTTCAACCGGCGCATTATCGGATCCTCCCAACTCACGGTCCACTACTTCGCGGAAGCCGTTCCGGATAATGCCGACTGGAAACTGGAGCTGCCCCGCATCCAGGATTCCGACCGGTCCACCGCCTACGCCTCCGTATTCACCCATCCACGACTGGACCTCACCCCGGACGAATCCGCCGAAAACAACCGCGCCCTCTGGACCAACATCCCGGAGCGGCTGCGCGGACGAACCCAGCCACCCGCCTCCGGCCTGGTCTTCCGCCTCACCGATCCCGCCCAACCCATGGATTTCGCCATTCGCAACCTGGGCGAATCGGAGTCGCTGCTCAAAGCCCGGGTCCTGGCCGTCAACGCCCGCACCATCCTGGCCGAAACCGGTATCGCCCTTACGGAAACAGTCGTCCGCCTGCAAACCCAGAGCCAGCGCTACCTGCCGATCCGGGCGGGAGAAGGGACGACCATCTGGTCCGCTTTCGTCAACGGACAAAACGTCCGCCTCTGGAACGACGGCGACGAGATCCTCATCCCGCTGACCAAGAGTTCGGTCCCGGGCGCCGAGACCGAGGTGCGGCTGATCACCGCCGCCCAAGACCGGCCTCTCTCGCGCCGCTCCGGCCAGCGCCGGAACCTCTCGCTCCCCGACCTCGGTCTGCCGCTCGAAAACATCGAGTGGCTGGTTCACTCCCCGCAGGGATGGAGCGTGCCCGAAGACTCCATCCAGACCACCTTGAACCTCGCCGGAATCGTCATCCAGGCACCCGGACAAAAGGACCAACGCTTCAAGCAAACCCTCGCGGACAACAACATCGAATCCGCCAGAGAACTCTACGGCCTCGGGAACTCTCTCCTCCAGCAGGGGAAGACCGCCGATGCGAACCGCGCCTTCGAATCCGCCTACAACCTCTCGCGGAACGACGCCGGCTTCAACGCCGATGCCCTCGTCCAATGGAACGAAGTGCGCAAGCAGCAGGCCCTCTCCGGGCTCAACCAGCGACGCTCCAAGGTGGCCAATGCCCCCGACAACATCAACCAGACGGTCCAGATGGAGAACCAGAGCGGAGCCATCGCCATCCAATCCGCCGAATCCGCCGCCGGCCTGGCCGCGGTGGTCCAGCAACTGATCGAGCAACAAAACGCGGCCCTGCCCTCGCCCGCCCAGTTTGATCTGACCCTGCCCGAGGCCACCCAATTCATCCGCCTCCAACGAGTCGTGGCTGTCGATCCCTGGGCGGAACTAAAGGTCGGCTTCGAGACCCAACCCACCCAAAGGACCGCCGCCGCAGGCCGCTGGTGGATCGCCCTGGCAGCCTTCGTCCTCCTCGGCATCCTCGGATTTCGCTTCTCCCGGGGGTGAATTTTGTGCGGGATTGAAATCGATGGAAGTCCATCCTTCATAATTCAGAATTTCCTCTCGGCCCACCGCCACCCCAACATCTGTCTCGCTTTCTGAACGCGATTCTGGAGAATGTGGCATTTCGGACGCCCCGGACATCGCCGTTGCCGAAGATCCTCAGAATTGATTACCTACCCGATTTGAGCTTTATTTTATTCACTTCCAATAGACAATTCCGAAATTATCCATGCTGACCCACTTACAGATTCAAAACTTCAAAGGCTGGAGTAATACCGGGCCGTTGAAGCTCGCCCCGATTACCGTTTTCTTCGGCACAAACAGTTCCGGAAAATCCAGTATCGGACAGTTCCTGATGATGCTGAAGCAAACGGCGGAATCGCATGATCGCTCCAGAGTGCTCCACCCTGGAGACGATAAGTCCGCTGTAGACCTGGGGACGATTGACGATCTTGTTTTCCGTCACGAACTAGATCGCAAACTCGAATTCTCGTTGCAAAGCCGAGAACCGTCTCCCGTCGTGATACGGGATATTTTGAGCAACAGCGCTTTTCGAAGCGAAGATTTCGCGTTTGGTTGCCGCATCCGATTCGAAAACGGAAAGGGCCCTAAGGCTGTGTGCGAACGCTTCGAATACCGACTGGAGAAGATTGGGGATTCCTGCTCAATCGTCATTCGGGAAGATGAAAAGGAGCGCGGGAAATACCGCTTGGAAACTGACCCTTTTAACGCCGTCCGGAAGCAAGGGAGAGCCTGGCCCTTGCCCGCGCCCTCCCGATTCTTCGGCTTCCCCGATGCCGTCAACGTGCACTACCAGAATACAGCCGATCTCGAGGAACTCAGCCTGAGGCTCCAACGCATTCTCGGCAATATCGCCTACCTTGGACCTCTTCGTGAGGAACCGAAGCGCTTCTATGCCTGGGCCGGGGAGAATCCCGAAGACGTTGGGACGCGTGGTGAACGATGGGTCAGCGCCTTTCTCGCCGCGTCAGACCGCAAGATAAGCCGGGGGTTCAAAAAACGCGGCGTTTCCTTCGAGCGCCTCATTGCCGCATGGCTCAAGGATCTCGGGCTCATCCGGTCTTTCTCGATCCGTCCCATCGCCAAGGGCTCGCGCGAATACCGAGTGAAGGTGCGGGTCTCCGACGGCTCTCCCGAAGTCTTCATTCCCGATGTCGGTTTCGGCGTCTCCCAATTACTTCCCGTGCTCGTGCAAAGCTTCTACGCGCCAGCCAATTCAACCGTCATTATCGAACAACCGGAACTCCATCTACACCCCGCGATTCAACAGAACCTTGCGGATCTGTTTATCGGCGCCATCCAAGCCCGGGAAGACGGCACGGACCGCAACGTTCAATTCTTAATCGAGAGCCATTCCGAACACTTCCTACGGAGGCTACAAAGGCGTATTGCCGAAGGTCACGTGTCCGCCGACGAGGTGGCCGTCTACTTCTGCGACCATCAAGCGAAATCGGCCAATACCATCACGCCACTCGAACTCGATGAATTCGGAAACATTCATAAATGGCCGAAGGACTTTTTTGGAGATCAAATGACAGACGTGGCTGAAACCCAGAAGGCCGCAATTCGTAAACGTCGAAATAGAATCGATTGAGATGACGCACACCGATTCAATCTGTGTGGTCGATACGAACGTGCCGATCACGGCCAATGGTAAAAGCTCTCAAGCGGACGACGCGTTAACCGAAAAATGTATCGATGCTTTGTTAAAGATAAAGGATCGGGGCGGA
Organism: uncultured Puniceicoccaceae bacterium; assembly: GCA_964507815.1. Taxonomy (GTDB): domain Bacteria; phylum Verrucomicrobiota; class Verrucomicrobiia; order Opitutales; family Puniceicoccaceae; genus Puniceicoccus. The sequence continues at coordinate 11,267 of CAZDRT010000012.1, read as the reverse complement.
CTCGTGCTTGACGACGAAAACCGTATCTTCGACGAGTATCGACGCAACATGTCTCTATCAGGTCAACCGGGAACAGGAGATATGTTCTTAAAGTGGGTGCACGACTATCGCTACAATTCCTCTTTCTGCGAATTGCGCCCGATTACCTGTACAAACGAAGATAACCAAACCTTCGAAGAGTTTCCCGACCACCCGGAACTCGACAATTTCGATGTCAGTGATCGCAAGTTTGTCGCCGTGGCTAACGCGGGCGGCCCTAAGGCTTCGATTCTTCAGGCGGTTGACTCGAAATGGTGGGGCTGGAAGGATGCCTTGCAGGCCTGCGGACTCATCGTTCTATTCATCGACTAAACCGCCGCTGAAGCCGCTTATCAAAGGAAAACTAAGTCGTGACAAAATCACTCTACAAGTTTCCGTCAACCCCTCACCTCGCCGATCTCAGCGCGACCGGGCTTCGCTCAGACAAGGTCCTTACCGTGCAGGAGGCAGAGCAATTCCTGACGAAGCCCATCGTCGTCGAAGAAAAAGTCGACGGCGCGAACTTGGGTGTCTCGCTCGACCCCGCGGGCAACCTACAGTTTCAGAATCGGGGCAGTTGGTTGGATGCGCCGTTCTCCGGCCAATGGACACCACTCCGCGAATGGGCAGGCGCCCGGCAAACGGAATTTAGGCACCATTTGCCAGACTCATGCGTTCTTTTCGGAGAGTGGTGTTATGCCGAACACTCGATTGCCTACGACCAACTACCGGACTGGTTCATCGGCTTCGATGTCTTCGACCTGAGATCCAATGCATTCTGGAGTCATCAGCATCGCAACAAATTGCTGGCGCAACTCAACCTATCTCCCGTCCCCATCCTCTCCCAAGGTCTTCATAACTTTGGCGAGCTGCAAGAACTTCTGCGAGCAAAGAGCCGTTGGGGCGACCTCCAGATTGAAGGAATTTACCTCCGCCGCGAGGCCGACGGGTTCTTGCAGGAACGCGCCAAACTCGTCTCTCCCGACTTTTCCCAACAAATTTCAAAACACTGGTCTCGCAAGCCTATCCGGCACAACCGCATTGCCTACGCCTTCGAGCATAAGTGACCTCGTGTTTCGCCTATCCGCCATCCCTTATCTTACAGGACCCTCTAAAGACTCCCATATTCTGTAGTCCCAATTAGAACTCATAAAAATATTCTCTGTGTGGCCCGCACCTGCTATCCCGCGCCTGCTGTAACGCACCGCGATTTTGAAATGGGACGTTATTCCGTCGCTTGAGGGAGGGCGGATGTCCTAAGCCGCCGCATTGCGGGGGGGGGATTGGAAGCCACGGAATCGATTCCGATATTTCCTCAATGCTCTTGTGGTCCACCCCATGTCCCCCCCCCGCTTTCTCGGGGCTCTTGACTCGGCGACCCCCTCCCCGAAAGCGGGGGCGAAGACGGTTGCCCTTCGATCCGAAGGTAATAGTGGATGCGAAAACCACCTAACCCCTCTGGATCGACACCGGGAATCCGTGGTAATCGGCATCGTTGCCCGTGCCGTCTGAGATCGGATGGCTTGCCCTAACATTTACACACAAGTTTCCCTGATTTTTCAGCGATGGGTCGCCTGTTTCCGTATCCCCGGGAGCGGCACGCGCGCAAGCACGCGGCCCTACGAAAGGAAATCCGCCCAAAAAAATTGTAGGGCCGCGTGCTTGCGCGCCTGCCGCAAATCGACTGGAAAGATGGACACCCTCCGAAAATAGTTAGCCGCGAATCGACTTATGGATAGATGTTAGGCGGCAAGCCAACGTTTTTACCTTCCTTCACTCGAATCCGCCTCGACCCTTCGACGCACCTCCTCGATACGCAGATTTGGCGGGAACCAGACCAATGGACTCAAATCTTCTTCCAGTGCATCCCCTGCCAGATCCGGATCAAGCGGCAACAGGATGTAGGTATATCGATCTTCCGAAGGTAAATAGCGAAGCTCTTCGGAAACGGCCTTTGCTAAATTGAGAAGGTCCAAACTTCGGGGGTACCGAGTGTTTTCAGACTTATACCGTTCGATTTCCAAAGCCACCTGCCATGCGTTGAATGCAGTGGACGTTCTTGCCAGGGAGCTTTCCACGTTTCCGAGTGCCGGGACCAAAATGGATGGAATCGATATGGGATCATCGATTTTGTACTGCTGCACCACTTTGCTCCACAAATCGGAATCCCTCACTTCAAGGGGGAGTTCCATCAATTTCAGGTACTGATCCTCGTCCGATTGAGCACTTAGATAAAGCAGAAACTTCGCGGCCCACTGCGTGGCGAGTTCGAGAAATCCTGATGGCTTTTCCAGCACACCGATCCAGGAAAGGATCGACTCGTCCCCGTTTCGAATCTGTCGAAAAGCAATTTCCCCGAACAGTCTCTCTCCAATCAACGCAGTCGATTGAAAATCGATCCAAATCCCTCGATCAAATGATGGCGACAAAGGAATCGTCGAACATTCACTGTAGAACCATTGGACATCTCGTCCAAAATCCGATCCGCCGACTCCGCATTTTCCGCGATGAGTCCTTCTGATCGCCTGATCCATTCAGAAAGAAGAATCCACCCGTTCTCTTCATCGGGAGGTCGCTCCCCCAATAATTCGCTGAAACTCGTCGCTATGCCTTCCGCACGGAAACGTTCACGAACGGCTTCCGGAGACTCGTCGATCATCACGTACTCCAACCACTCGTTGGCAGTTTGCCGAGGTGCGGCCACGGATACGGATGTGATCGAACCAACCAGGCAAGAGAAAAAAAGAATAACGCCTTTACGATGCAAGGCGAGGCAAAAAATTGAGGAATCCATTGGCAGATATTGGGCGTGATCGGCGAAAAGAAGGTAGCGCGGAAAACAGAGACTTCCGATAGATTTTCGTAGATCGGTTCAGGACTCGAGCAAATAATCAATACAGCCTCTATCCAAAGACTCCCGGCATACGGATCACGGCGTAAAGCCGCTCCCACGGGAGGAAACCATCGCCCCCGGAAAAGACTTCCGCGAGGTCCCCTTTCATTTTACCAGTCTATCCTTCCACAGGCACTCCAGGAATTGGCGCACGGGCATCACCTCAATGTCGTCCCACTGCGTGGCCCGTTCGCCGAGAAACACGCCGAGGCATCGGAGCGGACGGTTGCCCATGAATCCTTTCAGGCTCTTGAAGGATCGGTTGAAGCGCTTGTCCCAGCGAGTGGACGACTTGATTTCCACGGCGAGAAACCCATCGCCTGTTTCCAGGAAGAGATCGACCTCGGATCCGTCGTGTGTTCGCCAATAGTAGAGGGGATAACGCAGGCGGCGGTAGGCCAGATACGCGCGGAATTCATTGAGAATCCAAGTTTCCATCAACGGACCTTTTTCCTCCGGACTGGGCGGATACGGCAGGCGACCGTTGAGTGCCCGGGCGACCCCGCTGTCGAAGAGGTAAAATTTGGGATGTCCCACCTGGCGGGTGGACGATTTGAGTTTCCACGGACGCAACCAGAATCCGAACAGGGTGTCCTCCAGGATCTCAAAATAGTTTTGCACCGTCTGTCGGCTCACCGCGGCATCCCTGGCCAGCCCGGCGACATTGGTCACCTGTCCGTTCTGGCGGGCGGCGATTTCCAAAAAACGGCTGAACGCACCGATGTTCCGAGTCAGGGCCTCGGCCCGGATTTCTTCGTGCAGGTAGGTTTGCGCATAGGCCGCTAGAAAGGCAACGGGATCCCCCGAAGTGAGGGCGAGAGGCAGAGTTCCGTGAGCCAGGGGCTCGTCGCCCATCGCCTCCCAGCCCGCTTCCGCCGAAACGAGGGGAAACATTTGTTCGACAACGGCGCGTCCGGCCAGCAGGTTTGAGGCACCTCTCCGCAATTTCCGGGCGCTGGATCCAGAGAGCACGAACCGCAGCCCCTTCGTCTCGATCAGCGAATGCACCTCGTCCAGCAGGGCGGGGACTTTTTGGATCTCATCAATCACCACCCATGCGCCTCGCGCGGCTCCGGAAACCTCGCGGAAAAGCGTTCTAGGATCACGCGCGAGGCGCAGCGATTCCCCCGTATCCAGCAGATCATAGCGGATGGCGTCCGGAAAATGCTCGCCGATCCAAGTCGATTTGCCGGTGCCTCGAGGCCCAAATAAGAAAAAGGACCCTTGGGGCGGTTTCAGCAATCTTGTAAACATTGTCAGCAAAAATGACACAAATATGCTAATTAGCAATACAATATTTGGCATTATTTCGAACCGCTTGTCGCAGCCATTCTCAGAGCACCGCTATCCTCTCAGAGAATTTTCTAGATCTCGGCCGTGTCTATGTGCCACCTCGCCGAGGAGGACTCGAAACCACACCCATAAACCGTCGCCGGAGCCGGAAGCACATCCCCCCTGCCGAGCAATTCAGCGAGCGCAGCCGAATCTTCGGATGGGACCGCCACAAAGAAATACGCGAATCCCTGAAGCCAGCACCTATGCGCTACCTGCCGCAGGAGCGCCGCCCCTGCGGCAATATCCGCATACGCGAATTTTGACAGGTGGCCGGCTTTGAGTTCCGCGCCGCTCCTCAGGAAAAGTCTCTTTCCCAATCGTGTATCCTCCAACCGCCCGCAGGCCGTCGGGCGGGAATCGGAGAGAAATACCGGCTTCATTCTGGAACGCAGTGAAGAGTCTCCCCCTTGGGTAACATGCCCGGAGGACACCAGCCTTTCATAAATCGCCTCCCCTCGCTCACGGGAGACTTCTGCAAAATTTTCACCACTCCGATTCACCTGCTCTCGCGCGGCAATCCGAAGAATATGGATCGACCCAACGGCCTCGAACAAAGGCATTCCCAGCCGCCCACTGTATTGATTAGGCAACTTCCTGGTCCCGTCCATCACCACGCAATAGGCTCTTCCCCCGCAAGGTGCCATCAAACAGTCCCGCATATACCGGAACATCCGGACCAGGACCCAACCTCCCGCAACGGATCGGGTCACCTTCAAATCGCCGAGATAACCCGTCGGACGGATTTCTCCATCCGGACACCGGAGGGGCCGCACTGCAGCCGCCATCGTTCCCAACACCCGTCCCCTTGACTCGACCACGAGAACGGTCGGGAGGCCAATGGCTCGAAAGAAAGGGACATAGTCACGACCATGCGAAATCGAAAAGGACTCACTGGCCCCCAAAGGATAGTGAAACTCCGACTCGAATGCTTCCAGTGCCCGACCGATCTGAGCAGGCGGCGGCTCGTGATACACATGGAGGTTCATCGCTTTCTACCAAGGTGTATTTGGGGATAAAAGAAGCTCCGATCCCTAGTGACCATCTGGCGGGACGACTCCTCATCCCAAAAGAATCCGGACTGCAATCCCGGGATATTCAGGCTCGAGTTCAGCTGTCGGATGAGCGTGCATCCACCCGGCTTGAGGACGCGCAACGCATTGGCCAGCAGGTCTGTTGCACGATCCCGATCCAACCAATCCAGGATATTCGAAAGATGGATAAAATCCGCCGACTTCGCTTCCATGCCGATCAGGGCCTCATTCATTGGAGCGCAGATAAATTCCGGTTGGGTTTTGACGTCCATCCTCTCCTGCATGAGCCAATTCCAAAATCTTCCGTCCGGGAATCGTCCCAGGAAAAGTTGCCACAAAAAAGGGTTCTCTGATGCCATAGGCTGCCTGATAGCGATACGGGACCGCTCGGCAAAATGACAGGAAAAGGGCTGGAGCGGATTCTGCGTCGCCTCAGACCCAAACAATAAAATGAGATGATCCAATGCCATCACCTCATCGAAGGCAGCCTCCAATTCCGGCCCCGGTCGCCGGTGTTGATGGAGCCACTCCCCCACCCGTTTCGGGTCAAAACGGCTCTGCAATTCGAAAAAGAGCCTCTCGTAGCGTCCGGAAAAATCGGGGCCTTCCTCTGCCACGAAATCCAACGGCCCCAAAGCACTTTCGGGCAGTTCCAGACTTTCCAGAACCGCTTTCAATTGAACATAGCGATCTTTTCCCGACATTGGCAAATGCCCGAGCCAGGCGAGTGCCTCATCCCGACTGAAATGATCGGCGAGGTGCAGTTTGCAGCGAGTCAACGCCAACTGTGCCGGATTCGTGTCCACGGCAACCAACCGCCCCAAGGATAATCCGGCGAGGCAAGCGACGGTGTCGCCCCCGGACGCGATCATCACAACCGAGCTGTTTTCATCCAGTCCCCGACAGCACTCTAGGTCCAGCAACGGGTCTTCCCTCACCTGGGCAAATGCCACCGGCAGCTCAGCAATTTTCTCCAGCCGGCCGTCCATCGGCTCACCGTTCAGGAATTCGCCCAAAGCCCCGCGTAGAACTCATTAAAAATATGCAGCCCCAATTCCAGACCCGATCGCATTTCCGGCTCACACCCGGCCTCGACCTCTTCAAAGAACTCCGCGGCATGCCTTTTGTCGATCTCCGCGTGCAATTTGTAGTGGACCAGATCCTCCTCCGCGATCCACCCACGATCGACCACGGCGGCACCGATCACGGCGGAAATATCGGCAAACGCATACTCGATCATGCCGAGACAGGAAAAAGCCAAGGAGAACGACTCCGCTTGGCAGGCTCCCAGCAATGCCAGGTTAAACGCCTTCACCGGTGGAAGTTCCGGCTCGGATCGCACCGTCTCACCTTCGACCCCCAACGTCCCCAGAAAAGCAGTGAATGTGAGATCGTGGGCCATTTCAAACCGAAAGCCCATTCGGCTCTCGTCGTCGTATCCATGTTCCTCGGCCAGATTATGCATCAATACACTACGGGCACCCGAGGTCGGCAACCTGGCCATGAGCGCAGCCATCGGTCGGGAGAAAAATCGCACCGCATGGTAAAACTGACACTGGGAGCGAACAAACGTCTCTCGATCCATTTCTCCATCCTGCAGGGCGAGAAAGTATGGATTCTGAAGAATCGGCTTGAGTTGGAGCAAGCGGTCGGCCTCTTTCAAAACCAAGCTGGCATCTGGATCTTCACGCGTCCTCATCGAAGCGCAAGGATGCAATAGACCGCATCCGGATCAAGACCCAACTCACCGAAAAGATCGCCAAGGCAGGCCGCTAAAGGATTGCCCTGGCAGCCTTCGTCCTCCCCGGCATTCCGCTTTTCCCGGGTGTAAATCTGGCGCGGGATGTTGGTTTACTCTAATTGTATCCGGAATCGAAATCGATGGACTTGCACCCCGCGATATCCCGGCGGGTGTAACCACAAGTGCGGGGAGAAGAATCGTAAAGCAGTGCGATTTTGAAAAAGGGACGCTATTCCATCGGTTGAGGGAGGGCGGCTGCCGCGCCACGGCGTTCGCGATGGTCTTCGTTGCCGAAGCGGTCCGATATGAATATCGCGTGGCGGCCACGCGGCGGTTGGTTATTCATGAATCACTCCGGGCCTGGCCGTCGGGGAAGGAGCAGGTCTGGTATGAAAGGGATTGGAATCGAGAGACCGGCAGTCATGAGTTCAGCCCGGAGAACCCGACCGGATTGCCCCGCAACCGGTACATCGAGCAAAGGACGCTCCGGAACATGCTTTATCTCTCCAAGGCTGTCGCCGAGAACCGGAAGGAACTTGCTCCCGTGTTCCGTTGGGTGGTGGGGCAACTGAAGTTCCTCGACTTGAGCACGCGGTCGAACTTCGGAGGCGGGTTTACTCTCCAACAGATCGATGGAAAAGACGAAGAATTGAAGGCCAGAATCATCGAAGCCTTGCGGCATGCCGACATCGGTATTGCGGATGCACTGGCCGTTGAAGGGAAACCACCGGACGAACAAGTGCTCAAGTTCCTCCAGCAGCTTGATCCGGAGATGGTAGATTTTCTCGGCAAAGGAGGGAAAAAGCAGCCGCGCTTCATGCAGCCACAGCTCCTCCACCGCGGCCCGGATCGTTCCGGGGTGCCCTTGGACTGGGAACGGGAATCAGCCGGAACTCATCGCTTTTTCGCACTTATCGGGCCTTGGCTCGACATTCTCCGAAACGGATACACGGTTTGTATTGACGAGATCGAGACCAGTATGCACCCGCTCATGGTGCGGGAACTTCTCCGGCTGTTTCTCAGCGAAAAAGAAAACACCGGAGGGGCGCAGGTAATTTTTACCACCCACAACCCTCTGTTCCTTGACAATACCTTGCTGCGGCGGGATCAGGTGTGGTTTACCGACAAGGACGACGAAGGCGTGGCGCATCTCTATCCGCTGACGGACTATCGAACGCGCAAAGGTGAGTCACGGATTCTCGGATACCTGGCGGGGCGGTATGGAGCCGTGCCCTTCGTTCCTCGGGGGTTACTGGGATCGTTTTCCTCAACGGAAGTGGTCGAGTCTGAAACGGAGGACGTCAATGGGTGATGCTGCCCAGCCCTGGTGGAAAGCAAAAGAGATCAGTCTCCAGCGGAAACGGGCGGCTGCGGTTCGTCCTGCTTTCGCGCAATCGGGAGACTCGTTCTTGATCGTGACGGAGGGGGAGGTCACGGGCAAAAAAATGGCCCGAGGCTGTGCGTCACGCCCGGCAGGTTCGCGAACATCATCACGAGGCAAATACCCAACCTCCCGCAAACCCTTCGACCGATGTCGACAAGCTGGTCTGTGCTCTGAATGATTCGGCCCACCCGCACATGCGGAAGATCCCGTGTCGGGATTCGTAAGCTCCGCTGTCGCAGGGCTCCGCCGAGTCAAGAGCCCCGTGACCACGGGGGAGGCCGGTCAATTCTTGAAGTAGGCTTCGATGGCCTGGCGGTATTTTTCGGGGGATTGTTCGATGGTGCCGCCGGTGCGTCCCGAGACTAGGCGCGGGTGTAAATGTGGTCCGGAAACATTTTATTTTATGTGGTTAACCAATGCCACTATTTCCGAAAGTGTGACGGTGGTTAGTTGCACGATATTTTTTCCATTGAAGGTGTTTTGACTCTGCAAAGCGTTTCAGCTCAGCAATTTTCCCGATTAAAGACCCAGCACCTACCAGTTTCCAATGTCATCGGAGGTAGAATCGATGCCGTCTGGACCAAGAGACCACACGTCGTAGCCCCTATTGCTCCGCGTTCCCGGAAACTTGTAGCGGTATGGATTTCCCCATGGGTCATTGGGGATGTTGTCCAAGTATGGGCCGCGCCATTGATCTTCGCCTGAAGGGCTCCTGATTAAGGCCTCAAGGCCTTCGGCAGGATAGCTTCCTGTATCCAAACGGTATGCTGCAAGCCCTGTCCTGGCGGTTTCTCGGACGAATATTATAGCTACTTTTTCAACTTGGTTTTGTTCCGTATCCTTTTGCAGGGTCTCTTGAAAAGCTTTCGCCGCTCTCTCCCCATACTCTTCTGGCGAGATCTGATCAGGGCTTGATTCGTTTTTGCAACCTGCCAGGAACGCTGCCGCTGTTAAAATGAGAAGAAAAAATGCTCTCGGAATTAAGTTCATAGTTTCTGCATACTGATCGCGGATAGGAAATGCAATCTTCTGTTCAATCGAGGTTGGCTCGCGAACGCGTGATGCTTACTGGCGGCGAATGAGGTCTGCCGGAACATGCCCGTCGCAGTTAGTGAAGAGGATCATCGGACGCGTGGCCTGCGGCACTCCATTTCCTTGTGGCAAACTCTTTTAGTGCGGAGCAAGCGACAAGACGGTTCAAGGTCCTCGGGGTGAAGATTTTTCCTTTGGTATGAGCGATCATCTGGCGCATATCTTCCCGTCTGACGCCAAACCCTCTCCCAGCCAGACAGGCGATAACCTCGTAGGCTTCTTTTCCTTCCCGAGCCCGTTGTTCGGACATCTGGCAGAGTCGAATTACTCTGGTCGCTTTGTCCCGCGCGGTGCCGTCGTCTTCCGTTAGCTTTGCTTCGATAATGACCTTGGGGTTGAATTCGTCGGGAATGATAAAGTCGGGGGCTTGGTCGAATCCCGCGAGGCGCTCGGCACGCTTGGTTTTCCGAAAAGTAATCCCGGCGGCGGTCAGTTGATCCTCAATGGCACTTTCCAGGCCATCGCCGACCAGTTCACTCACGGAATCCCTGTGTCCGGCAAACGGCCGCCCGAGAAATCGCTCGTAGAGCAACATTGCGTAGGGGACGCCCATGTCGGCCAGTTGGCGAACCGAGTGAAGTCCGTCTGCACTGTCAGCCTTGTCAAATCGATGAAGCTTCCCTTTTTCCTGCGGGGGACGTCCTTCTTCAATTAGATCACAGGCAGCTTCAACGAGGGCCTTTATGCGTGGGAGAGTTGCGTTGCCGGGTTGCAAGCTTTTTTCAGGATTCGGACGCCAGGCTTGAGAAGACCGAATCGACGTAAGATTCCGGTTCCGCGACACGGCACCCTCTCCAAATTCGGCTAAAAGCAAGGAACGAAACAACGTGCCCGGACGGCGGGCGAACCACTTGTGGACTGCGATCAAGGGACGGTAATTTTGCTGGATCTGCTTCTCCGCCAAAGCGAGTCGGGCGACAAACGGAATCTGGAAATTGCGCTCAATCACCCGCTATTCCTTTCTCTTGCCACCGAACGGGGCTTGAGGTTCGGCGACCGCCAGAAAAATCTCGGTTTGGTTCCGGTTCCGCAGATACTGGCGGGCCTGCCCGAGAAACCAGTCCTTGAGGGTGAGACCGTCCTCTTCAAGAGCCTCGTAGAGATCCCGCTTTTCCTGAGGATCGACTTCAATGACAATCCGGCCTGACTTTCCGCGTGGCATTTCGATGTTATGTTACATGGCGATGTAACATGGCAAGCGGAATTTTCTCGGGAAAAGGTGCCATTTTCCCGGAGCTGATCTTCAGTCGGTCGGTCGCACCGGCCTGATCCCGGCCTTCGACCTATGCAAACCTGCGAGGAACTGGGAAGGGCGTCGTTCGAAAGGGGTAGGGGCCTTGGAAGTTCTGGTTCCATCCAGAAAAAGGGGGTATTCGGTTCCCACACTTTGGAGTGCGGGGCTGCGCACCGCTTTGGATTCTATAGAGGCGGGAAATAGAGTGCCCCGCCGAGAAAAATCATGAAAACTTGGACTGACCCCCTCCGGCTGTTCTCGACCCCCTCCGGCTGTTCTCGAGGAAGAGCCGATCACGGAATCCCATATCCAGCGCGTTCGATCCCTTCGCCTCTCCCCAAACAGGAACATGGCTGCATTTCCCCTGAGTAGTAAGGTTGGCTTGCCGCCTTACTGAGGACATGGGTGTCCTCAATCTGTTTCCTCGATTTTGAAGAAAAGAGTGTCGGTGCAAGAAATCGTGGACCCCGTCTGGCTGTTGTCCAAAAACTGTCCATCTTTATTGCGGTGCACAACTTTTTGTGCATTATTTGAAATTC
>CAZDRT010000011.1:0-28642 GCA_964507815.1 uncultured Puniceicoccaceae bacterium | reverse complement strand
GAGCAACCCAAGCTCGTGCCGCAGTTCAGGCAGCAGGCGCAGGTGCCGGTGACCTTGACGCGGTTGCTGCCGCATTCCGGGCAGGTGAGGTTGCCCTCGCTTTCCGTCAACAGCTCCAACTGGGAGCCGGATGGCATTGCCTCTTCCTCCGTTTTTCCGATCACTTCTTCGTTCGAGAGTCGCTCCTCGACGGCCGGAGACATTTTGGCGCGATAGCCTTCGACAAACTCCATGCCCAGCCATCGACCTAGATAGTCAACGACGCTCTTGGCCATCGGGATATCCCGGTTTTTCGTCATGCCCTCCGGCTCGAAGCGCACATGGCTGAACTTGCGGACCACGCTTTCGAGCGGCACGCCGGACTGGAGACAGAGCGAGAGGAGGATGCCGATTGTGTCCATCAACCCGTTGACCGTGCTTCCGGCCTTCGACATCTGGAGGAAAACTTCGCCGGGGCTGCCGTCCTCGAACTTGCCGACCGTGAGGTAGCCCTCCGATCCGCCGATGCTGAATTTGTGGGTGAGCGCCTCCCGCGTGTCCGGCAGGCGGCGGCGGTAGGGCTCCGTGACAATCTGAACGGCCTTTTCCTCCTTTTCCTCCTCCTTCTTCCGCGTCTGGATGGGCGCGCTTCTCTTCGATCCGTCGCGGTAGATCGCGACGCCCTTGACCCCCATTTTCCAAGCCTCGGTGTAGGCCTCGCGGATGTCGTCGATGGTCGCATGGTTGGGCATGTTCACCGTCTTCGAAATACCGCCGCTGAGGAAGGGCTGCACCGCCGACATCATCCGCAGGTGGGAGCGCCAGGAGAGCGACCGCTCGCCGAATCCGGACCGGAAGGCCGTGTCGAATACCGGGAGATGCTCGGGCCGCACGCCGCTTTCGACCGTGCCGCCGTCTTTCGCAACCGGTTCGACGGTGCCGTATTCCTTGATGTGCCGCCCCACCCGCTCGACGGCGGGCTCGGAATAACCAAGAGCCCGGAGGGCCCGGGGAACGGTCTGGATCGGGAGGGTCAGCATGCCGCCGCCGGCCAGCTGCTTGTAGGCGACGAGGCCGATGGCCGGCTCGATCCCGGTCGTGTCGCAATCCATCAGGAAGCCGATGGTGCCGGTCGGCGCCAGCACGGTCACCTGCGCGTTGCGGTAGCCGGCCTCATCGCCGGCGGTGCGCACTTCCTCCCACAGGTCGCGGGCGAGAGCGGAGAGTTTGGCCGGGCACTGCGGCGGGAGAGCCGCCGCGTGGGTCCGGTGGAGTTCGATGACCTCCCGCATCGAATCGACATTGTCCGCGGCGGGCGGGTGATCCACCCCGTAGTGGCGGGCCTCGCGGTAGCCGGCGAACGGCCCTTTGGCCCGGGCCAGTTCGACCGAAGCGCGGTAGGCCGCCCCGGTCATGACCGCCGTGATCCCGGCCGCGTAGGCCCGGCCCTCCTCGCTGTCGTAGGGGATGCCGAGACTCATCAGCAAGCCGCCGAGGTTGGCATAGCCGAGACCCAGGGTGCGGAACCAGTGGGAATTATAGGCGATCCCCTCCGTGGGGTAGGAGGACCGGTCAACGATGATGTCCTGCGCGATCACGAGGATCCGGCAGGCCGCCGCGAAGGCCTCCCCGTCGAACTCGCCGTCCTTCATGAACTTCATGAGATTGATGCTGGCAAGGTTGCAGGCGGAGTTGTCGAGAAAGAGATATTCGCTGCACGGATTCGTGCAATTCTGCCGACCGGAGCCCTTGCAGGTGTGCCAGCGGTGGATGGTGTCGTCGAACTGCAACCCGGGGTCCCCGCACAGGTGGGTGCCCTCGGCGATCTTCCGGAAGAGAGCCCGGGCGTCCTTTTTCTCGCACTTCGATCCGTCGGAGACCCGGCGGGTCCACCAGGTGGGATCGCCGTCTCCGCCCGCGGCCTCCATGAAGCCGTCGGTCACCCGAATGGATAGATTCTCGTTCTGGAAGCGGATGGATCCGTAGGCCTCGCCGTTGAACCCCGGGTCGTAGCCCTGCTCGATGAGCGCCCAGGCCTTTTTCTCCTCGTTCATCTTCGCCTCGATGAACTCCTCGATGTCCGGGTGGTGATCGCGCAACACGTTCATCTTCGCCGCCCGCCGGGTCTTGCCCCCGCTCTTGACGACACCGGCCACCGAGTCGTAAACGGCGAGAAAACTAAGGGGCCCGCTCGGGTGCCCCCCGCCCGAAAGCTTCTCGCGGCTGGAGCGGATCGAGGACAGATCCGTGCCGCTCCCGCTGCCGAACTTGAAGAGCATGGCCTCCGCGCGGGCCAGATCCATGATCGACTCGAGATTGTCGTCCACATGCTGGATAAAGCAGGCCGAGCACTGGGGGTATTCATACTGGTTCCCCGCGCGGGCCACCGCCTCCATCTCCGGATTCCAATAAAAATTCCCCTTCGCCGAATCCTTCCCCACTCCGTAGGCCTGATACAAACCGAGATTGAACCAGACCGGGGAATTGAAAGCGGCTTTCTGCGTGAGACAGAGGGCGGTCAACTCTTCCTCGAAAACCCGCTTCGCCGCCTCGTCGGCAAAATAGCCGTCCTCCCGGCCCCAGAGCGCGATCGTGCCGCAGACCCGGTCGAGCACCTGCTTGAACGAGGACTCCCGCCCTCCGTCGGCCGGATCCGTTCCGTTCTCGATATCGCCGTAAAAGTACTTCGAAGCGAGAATCTTCGTGGCCAGATCGGAGAACGCCTTCGGCACCTCGATGTTTTGCTGACGAAAGATAGCCTCGCCCCGGTCGCCGGTGATGGACGCCTCCCGGAGATCCCACTCGACCTCCTCGTAAGGATGCCGACCGGCGGCGGAGAAAAAACGCTCCACTCCCACGGAGGAAGCGGCGGGGGACGAAACGGGCGATGGAGATGATTTGGATTCTGGCATAACGGGAGAAGGATGGATAAAAAACACTAGATGTTGAACTGCGAAACAGTGAAAACCCTATATCTTGTGAAAAAAGACCCTTCTTCAATCAATAAATCGACACCCTCATCAATTATCAGCCGCACTGATTTCAGCAAGAACCGCCGCTTTTTATTTCAAAATCGCGGTGCGTTGTCACGCCCACGCGCTTGTGGCTCTCTCCGCCGTGGCCGGCGGCCTTCCGCGTCCGGCGACGGGTCCTGCGTAGCTCGGAGATCGTAGAAGGAAGCTCGAAGAGCGAAGCGGGAAGGCCCCGGTGAGCAAGGGCGGAGCATTACCGGTTGGCCGTGCGGTGGCGGCGACGTCAGTGCGGAACCCCACGGCCATCCCGGGCAAGGCTGAAGCCATGCCCCCCGTAGTCGGATGACTTCAGTCGTCCAACCCGGAACGGTTTGGCGCAGAAGACATCCTCTGTGTCGGGATTACCTTCGGGAAAATGGTGAAATCCCTTCCGTTACCCGACCCACTTGTGGTCACACCCCTGCTCCAGATGTCCAATCTCCAGCGCGGGACAGGAGTGTCCCGTTTCCTCAGGCGGACGCAGGACAGGAGTGTCCTGCCCCCCTCACTCGGACGCAGGACAGGAGTGTCCTGCCCCCCTCACTCGGACGCAGGACAGGAGTGTCCTGCCCCCTCACGCGGACGCGGGGCAGGAGTGTCCTGCCCCCTCACGCGGACGCGGGACAGGAGTGTCCCGACCCCCTGCGCCGACCGGATCGGGGGGCGAGCCCCCCTGACCACGACACGACGCCCGCAAGCGCCTCGGGCCTGACGGCCGGGCCGCTACCGGAGGGCCGCCTGGGCCGCCGCGAGGCGGGCGACCGGCACGCGGGGCGGGGAGCAGCTGACGTAGTCGAGCCCGGCGTCGTGGAAGAACCGGACCGACGCCGGGTCGCCGCCGTGCTCTCCGCAGATGCCCAGCTTGAGGTTCTTCTTCGTCTGCCGACCCTTGCTGGCGCCGATTTCGACGAGCTGGCCCACGCCCTTCGCGTCGATGGAGGCGAAGGGGTTCTGCGTCATGATCTCCAGGGTCTTGTAGGTGCCGAGGAAGGAGCCCGCGTCGTCGCGGCTCATCCCGAGACCGGTCTGGGTCAGGTCGTTGGTGCCGAAGCTGAAAAACTCCGCCGTTTCGGCGATTTCGTCGGCGGTCAGCGCTCCGCGGGGCACTTCGATCATCGTGCCGACCAGATAATCGAACTTCACCTTTTTAGCCTCCATGACCTCGGCGGCCACGCGGTGGATGAGCGCGGCCTGGTTCTTGAGTTCGTCGGCGAAGCCGACGAGCGGAACCATGACTTCGGGGATCACCTTGATCGGGTTCTTGAGTTTGTAGCAGGCGGCGGCGGCTTCGAAAATCGCCCGGGCCTGCATTTCGGTGATCTCCGGGTAGGAGATGCCCAGCCGGCAGCCCCGGTGCCCCAGCATCGGGTTCGACTCGTGGAGGGCGTGGACGCGGTTCGAAATCACATCGACCCCGACCCCGATCGCGTTCGCGAGTTCGCGTTTCGACGATTCGTCGTTCGGGAGGAATTCGTGGAGCGGCGGATCGAGCAGGCGGATGGTGACCGGACGGCCGCCCATCGCCTTGAACAGGCCGGTGAAGTCACGCCGCTGGAACGGGAGCAGCTTCCGCAGGGCGGCCCGGCGCTCCTTTTCGTCGGAGGCGAGGATCATCTGCCGCATGTAATTGATACGGTCGCCCTCGAAGAACATGTGCTCGGTGCGGCAGAGGCCGATGCCCTCGGCACCGAGATTCACGGCCGCCTTCGCCTGATCGGGCGAGTCGGCGTTGGTCCGCACGCCGAGCTTGCGCGCCTTGTCCGCCCAGGTCATGACCTGCTCGAAGAGCTGGTAGGTGTAGCTCGAGGAGGCCTTCTTCCGACCGCTGAGCACCTGGTCCACCTCCGAAGGGGCCGTTTCGACGTGGCCGGCGTAGATTTCGCCGGTCGTGCCGTCGATCGAGATGTCGTCCCCTTCGCTGAGAACGGTCGATCCGACGCTGAGCGTCCGGCCCGCGTAGTTGATGACCACGTCGGACGCTCCGCAGACGCAGACCTTGTTCATCTGCCGGGCGACGAGCGCGGCGTGCGAGCTGACCCCGCCGCGCGAGGTGAGAATGCCCTCCGAGGCGATCATGCCGCGCAGGTCCTCGGGGGTCGTCTCGACCCGGCAGAGGACGGCGCGGCCGCCGGCCTTGGCGACCTCTTCCGCCCGGTTGGCGGTGAAGCAGATCTTGCCGGCGGCGGCGCCGGGGCCGGCCGGGAGACCGGTCGCCAGCAGCTTCGCCTTTTTGATGGCCTTCTCGTCGAAGACGGCCACGAGCAGGCTCGAAATCGAGTCGGCGGGGATCTTCAGGAGGGCGGTCTTCTGGTTGATGAGGCGCTCCTTGACGAGTTCCACGGCGATCCGGACGGCGGCGAGGCCGGTCCGTTTGCCGTTGCGGGTCTGCAGCATGTAGAGTTTGCCGTCTTCGACGGTGAACTCGAAGTCCTGCATGTCCTTGAAGTGCTTTTCGAGGCGGGCGCGGACCAGCTCCAGCTCCGCGTGGGCCTTGGGCATTTCCTCCTTGAGCCGGGCGATGGCCTTGGGGGTGCGGATGCCCGCGACCACATCCTCGCCCTGGGCGTTGATGAGGTATTCGCCGTAGAAAACCTTTTCGCCGTTGGCGGGATCCCGGGTGAAGGCGACCCCGGTCGCGCTGTTGTCTCCGGAGTTGCCGAAAACCATCGCCTGGACGTTGACGGCGGTGCCCCACTCGGCGGGGATGTTATACTTCTGGCGGTAGAGGATCGCGCGCTCGTTCTGCCACGAGCTGAAGACGGCGCCGACCGCCCCCCAGAGCTGCTCGAACACATCCTGCGGGAAGGCCGATTTGGTGCGGGACTTGATCAGGGCCTTGAACCGCTTGATCAGCTCCTTCAGGTCGTCCGCCGTGAGCTGGTTGTCCAGCTCCACGCCGACCTCGTTCTTCAGATTGTCGAGACAGGCGTCGAAGGGCTCGTGGTCGTTTTCGTGGAGGGGCTGCACTCCCATGACGACGTCGCCGTACATGCTGATGAAGCGGCGGTAGCAGTCGTAGGCGAAGGCCGGATTGCCGGATTCGGCGGCGAGCGCCTCGACCGTTTTGTCGTTCAATCCGAGGTTGAGGATGGTGTCCATCATGCCCGGCATCGATTCGCGGGCACCCGAGCGGACGGAGAGGAGCAACGGCTTGCGTTCGCCGCCGAAAGTCTTGCCGAGCTGCTTCTCGATCGAGGCGACGGACTTCCGCATGTCGGCGTCGAGAGAGGCGGGGTACTTGCGCCCGTTCGCGTAGTAGTAAGTGCAAACCTCGGTCGTTATCGTGAATCCGGGAGGCACCGGAAGGCCGATCCGCGCCATTTCGGCGAGGTTGGCGCCCTTGCCGCCGAGCAACTCGCGCAGTTGCGAGCTTCCGTCGGTCTTGGCGCCGAATTCATAAATGCTTTTGGCCGGTTTGGCGGGGCGGGTCGCTTTCCGGGCGGTCTTCTTGGTGGCTTTTTTCGGTGACATACTGATGTTGTGTTGAGGATCTTCCCCGGAAACCGGGAAAGCAATTGAGCAAACAGCCGCCAACCCGGCTGTCAACGGTATAACCGCTCGCGGTCGAAGATTCGAAGATTGGACGCAATCGCTTCTGGTCATACTCGTCGGCGAACGACCATGCGACGATAACTTGACAGTGCGGGATATCCGGCAAAACGTGTGAGGATGAGAAATATTACAGTATCTGTGGAAGATAATATTTATCACAGGGCTCGCGTACGTGCCGCAGAGCAACGCACTTCGGTTTCGGCGATTGTGCGCCGGATCCTATCGGACGTGGCTTCCGAGGAGACCCGCGAAGAGCGTTTGCGGCGTCTGGAAGAAGAAACCGTAAAAAGCATCGACGCCCGGGAGGCGGACTTCCGGGCAGGCGACCGACTGTCCCGGGAGGAGATTCACGAGCGGGATGCGGTTTCTTGATACAAACATACTGCTCTACCGGGTAAGCTGTGATCCAAAGGAAGCCGGGAAGCGGGTAATTGCGGCTGATCTACTGCAGTGCGACGATTTAGCGCTGTCGGTGCAGGTTCTGCAGGAATTTTATGTTCAAGCCACGCGGACTTCGCGGAAAAACCGTCTCTCTCATGAAGAGGCTGCGGCCTTGATCGAGAGCTGGAAACGGTTCCGCCTCCAGGAGGTGACCGTTGCCCTATTCGATTCAGCTCTTCGAGCGAAGAAACGGTGGCAACTGTCCTATTGGGATGCGGCCATCATCGAGGCCGCACGACTCCAGGGATGCGATACCGTCTTGTCGGAGGATCTAAATGACGGCCAGGATTTTGAAGGTGTGCTGGTGCTAAATCCGTTTTCGAAGGTCTGAGCCGCGAATCGGAACTACGATTTCTTCGTATTCCAAGGCTGGGTCGCGGCGCGCCGACGAGCGACGGCCCTACAATCCATGCGAGATTCGAAAGTCGCTCGATTTCTCCGATTTCTCCCCGCACTGGCCAGTACGCCCCGACAGCCTTCCATCGGAGGATTACGATTGCCCGGGCGCGACGGGTTGCTAGCCTCCACGACTTTCCGACTTTCCATGACCTCCTCCCGAAACGATCCCAACCTGCCGCCGAGAGTCGCCGTCATCGACTACGGCATGGGCAACCTGCGCAGCGTCGCCAAGGCGTTTGAAAAAGTCGGGGGCCGTGTCGGCATCCTCGACCGGCCGGACCCGGACGGCGGATGGGACGCGCTCGTCCTGCCCGGGGTCGGGGCGCTGGGCGACTGCGTGAAGGGGCTCGGCGCGACCGGCCTCGACTCGTGGATCGGGGACTGGATCGCCGCCGACCGACCGTTTTTCGGGATCTGCCTGGGTCTGCAGGCGCTCTTCGAGCACTCCGAGGAGGGCGATGTCGCCGGGCTCGGCGTGTTCCGGGGAAAGGTGCGCCGGTTCCGGATCGAGGCGTCCCTCAAGGTTCCCCACATGGGTTGGAATTCGGTGGCTTTCCGCGCGGAGGACGATCCCTTCCGGGACGGCCTGCTCGACGGCGACCAGTTCTACTTCGACCACACCTATCACGTCGTCCCCGAAGATCCCGTTCTCGCCTGGGGGGAGACCGATTACGGAGGACCCTTCGTCAGCGCCATCCGCAGGGGGAACTGCCTGGCGACCCAGTTCCACCCGGAGAAAAGTCAGGCTAAAGGTTTGCAAATGTACCGAGCCTTCCTGCACCATGTCCGTTCGGTCGCACAATCGCACGAATAGTCCCATATCCACCGCACTCACCGTTCATTCGCAATCCATGGAAGACAAAGTCACCCTCACCATCGAAGGAAAGTCGTACGACTGCCCGGTCATCGCGGGCACGGAGGACGAAAAGGCCTTCGACATCCGGAAAATCCGATCCCAATCGGGCTACATCTCCTTCGACGAGGGCTACGGCAACACCGGATCATGCCAGAGCGACATCACCTTCATCGACGGGGAACAGGGAATCCTCCGCTACCGGGGTTACCCGATCGAGCAACTGGCGGAGGGATCGACCTTCCTCGAGTGTACCTATCTCATCATCTACGGGGAACTCCCCACCGCCGCGCAACTCTACGAGTTCCGGGCGAAGGTGAAGCGCAACGCCGACATCCATGTGGGCATGGAGCACCACTTCGAAGGGTTCCCGACTGGCTCGAACCCCATGGCCATCCTCTCGGCGATGCTCAACTCCCTCGGGTGTTACTACCCGGACATGACGACCAACAACCGCCAGCAGGATCTCGAAAGCTTCGACGACGCGGCGGCGGTGCTCATCTCGAAGGTCCGGACCATCGCCGCGATGACCTACCGGATGAAGGTCGGCAAACCGTTCATCTACCCGCGGTCGGACCTGCGCTACTGCGAGAACTTCCTCCACATGATGTTTTCCGACCCCTACGAAAACTTCGAGGACCAGGCGGGGCTGGCCGGTGCCATGGATCTTTTCCTCCTGTTGCACGCCGACCACGAGCAAAACTGCAGCACCTCGACCGTCCGCATGGTCGCCTCCGGGGGTGCCAACCTCTTCGCCTCCGTCTCGGCCGGCGTCTGCGCCCTCTGGGGACCCTTTCACGGCGGTGCCAACCAGGCCGTCATCCGGATGCTCGGCGAAATCCACGAATCGGGGGACGACGGGCGCAAATTCATCCAGGCGGCCAAGGACGGAAAGGCCAAGCTCATGGGATTCGGCCACCGGGTGTACAAAAACTACGACCCGCGCGCGCGCATCCTCGGAAAGGCGGCGGAGAAAGTACTTTCCGCGATCGGGGTGGAGAACGACCCCCTGCTCCGGATCGCCCGCAACCTGGAGAAGTCGGCGCTCGAGGACGAGTACTTTGTCGAGCGCAAGCTCTACCCCAACGTCGATTTCTACAGCGGGCTCATCCTGAAGGCGACCGGGATACCCGCCGAGTTTTTCCCGGTCATGTTCGCCATCGGCCGGATGCCCGGGTGGCTGGCGAACTGGCGCGAACTGGCCTCGGATCCGAAAAGCCGCATCCACCGCCCCCGCCAGATCTACCAGGGCTCGGCGAAGCGGGAATACGTGCCCATCGGGGAACGGAGCTGAGAACCGGCCGACCGCCGCACATCGGACTCCTCCCGCGAAGCAGACCGCGCCCCGCACTGCGGGTTTTTCACTCGCCCACCCGCTCAAAAAGCAGATCAACGAGTCGGTCGATTCCCTCGTCGGCACCGGCCGAGATCGGCAGCACCTCCGCCCCGGTCCCGGCGATCAACCGGGCCAGGCCGTCCCGCGCTTCCGGCAGATCGACCTTGTTCGCCGCCACCAGAAAAGGCTTGCGGGAAAGCTCGTCGGAATAGAGCCCCAGCTCGCGGGAAAGCACGTGAAAATCCTCCAATGGATCCCTCCCGTCCACCCCGGCCGCGTCGATCACGAACAGGAGCGTGCGGCATCGCTCCACGTGGCGCAGAAACCGATGGCCGAGGCCGCGGTCCTCCGAGGCCCCCTCGACCAGCCCCGGAATATCCGCCACCGACAGACGGCGGTAGTCGAACCGCTCGTTTTCGGGAATCATGCCGACGTGCGGATCGATCGTGGTAAACGGATAGGGGGCGCTCTTCGGAGTCGCGTTGGTCAGAGCCGCCAGCAGGGTGGACTTCCCGGCGTTGGGAAAGCCGATCAGCCCGACGTCCGCCATCGTTTTCAAAGAAAACAAGAACTCCCCGCCCTGGCCGGGTTTCCCCTCGGTAAACTCGCGGGGCGTCTGGTTCGTCGCCGATTTGAAATGGATGTTCCCCAACCCCCCCCGCCCGCCGCGGAGAAACCGGACCTTCCGGCCGTCCGCGAGGAGTTCGCACACCTTTCTGCCGTCCCCGTTGATCACCTCGGTGCCCACCGGGACCCGGAGAGTCACGTCCTCGCCGTTTTTTCCATTCTTCTGGCTCCCCTTGCCGGATTCGCCCCCGCGCGCCTTCCAGTGCGGCTGGAAATGAAACGCCCGCAGATCACCGACATTGCGGTCCGCCACAAGCCAGACATCGCCGCCTTTGCCGCCGTCGCCCCCGTTCGGGCCGCCCTTGGGCACGTATTTGGCCCGGTGGAAACTCGCGCATCCATGCCCGCCGTTTCCGGCGGAAAGAAAAACTCTGGTCTGATCGTAAAACATCAAAACCCCCACTCTGTTCTTTTCCGTCGGCCGATTCTACCACAAATTCCGGATTTTTCGGGAAGGGGTCGCGGGAGGGCGGCTGCCGTGCCACGGCGTAGCAAGATCTCCAGTCGGTTGCTGTCAGCGGGATTTGACCGGGGGGCAGTCACAGAAAAATACGAAGTTTTGCGAAGACGGGTCCTCAGCCGCCGCGATACGTCGGGAAGGATCCGATGCACTTCCGGAAGATTCCCGCGCCGCCGAATTTATTCCGTGGCTTTCCATTCTCCTCCCCGCAATGCGGCGGCTGGGGACAGCCGCCCTCCCCTCTCCGGTTGACGCACGCCCGTTTCTGCGCTTGCTTCGCATCATGAGCGGAAGCCCGGTCACTCTCACCGTTGTTTGCACGGCGAACATCTGCCGCAGTCCCATGGCGGCGGGCCTGTTGCGGCATGCCCTGGAGGGCGAACCGAATCCGCCCGCCTTCCGCGTGCGATCCGCCGGGCTGGCCGCGCGGGACGGCGAGGCCGTCTCCGAAAACTCACGGATCGCCATGGAACGGGTCGGCATCGACATCTCCGATCACCGCAGCCAGTTGCTGACTCCGGAAATCCTCTCCGAATCGGCGGCCGTTTTCGGCATGACCTCGGACCATATCCGGATGATCGAGACCCTCTTTCCGACGGCGAACGGCCACCTCCGCCTCTTCCGCGAGTTCGCGGCCTCGGGAAGTCCGGAGGTGCCCGATCCCTTCGGCTGCTCCATCGACGACTACGTCCAGTGCCGCGACAGCCTTCTCGATGCGATCCCCGGCCTGCTCCGCTTTCTGTATCAGGAAGTCTTTCGGGCCCGAAACGGATAAACCCGTTGACACACCCCCCCGCCTCCGCCTTTCCCTAGAAACCCAATGAGCACGACTCCCGAATCCATCGCCCGGCCGATCGAGGCCGTTTCCCTCTCCAGACTCGATCCCGAGATCCATCGCATCATCGTCGAGGAAGGGGCCCGCCAGCAGGCCCACATCGAACTGATCGCGTCCGAGAATTTCACGCTCCCGGCCGTCATTGAGGCAACCGGAAGCGTTCTGACCAACAAGTACGCCGAAGGCTACCCGGGCAAGCGCTACTACGGCGGCTGCGCCATCGTCGATGAGGCCGAGACCCTGGCCATCGACCGGGCCAGACAACTCTTCGGAGCGGATCACGCCAACGTGCAGCCCCACTCCGGCAGCCAGGCCAACGCGGCCGTCTATCTGTCCGCCCTCAAGCCCGGCGACCGCATCCTGACCATGAACCTCTCGGACGGAGGGCACCTGACCCACGGCCATCCGATGAACTTTAGCGGCAAGCTCTACGAGGTCGAAAACTACGGAGTTGATCCGGAGACCGGCCTGATCGACTACGACGAGGTCGAGAGACGGGCGCGCGAATTTCAGCCGAAAATGATCACCGTCGGGGCTTCCGCCTACGCGCGGATCATCGATTTCGAGCGCATGGCCCGCATCGCTCACGAGAACGGGGCGCTCCTTCTCGCCGACATCGCCCACATCGCCGGCCTGGTGGCCACGGGCGAGCATCCCTCCCCGGTTCCCTTCGCCGATTTCGTGACCACCACGACCCACAAGACCCTCCGGGGTCCCCGGGGCGGACTCATCCTCTGCAAAAGCGAATTCGCCAAAGGCATCGATTCGGCGGTGTTCCCCGGCACCCAGGGAGGACCGCTCATGCATGTCATCGCCGCGAAGGCCGTCTGCTTCGGCGAGGCCCTCAAGGACGGTTTCAAGGACTACCAGGCGCAGGTCCGCCGCAACGCGAAGGCCCTGGCCGAAAGCCTCCTCGGGAAAGGGCACAAACTGGTCAGCGGTGGCACGGACAACCACCTCTGCCTCCTCGACCTCCGGGGAACCGACCCCGACCTGACCGGAAAGACCGCCCAGACAAGGCTCGACGAAGCGAATATCACGACCAACCGCAACACCGTTCCCGGCGAAACCCGCAGCCCCTTCCAGACCAGCGGTCTTCGCCTCGGCACGCCGGCGGTGACGAGCCGGGGGATGGGCGAGACCGAGATGGCGGCCATCGGCGGCGCCATCGACAAGGTTCTCCGCAATCCGAAAAGCGACGACGCCGTCCGCGAGGCCAGGGAGATCGCGTTGGCACTCTGCGGACGGTTCCCGTTGCCTTACTGAGTGGGCTTCCTTCCCCTTCGATGGGCCGGACTGTGAACGGCGGGGAACTTTATCGGCGGATTGCGGTCATTGCGGTCATTTCGCTCCCTGACGGGCACCCCGCCCCCGGACAAACCGGTGTGACTCGCGGACTTTGAGTTCCGTCGGCAGGCGGGTTCGGCGGGGGGGGACCTCACCGGTCTCCAGCCACTCGATCAGGCCCCGGCCCGCCGTTTCCATCAAGACGGACGTACGCTGGTCAATGGTTGTCAGAGGCGGGTCGAAATAGGGGGCGATGTCGAGGTTGTCGTGCCCCACCACCGCCAGGTCCAGGCCCCGGCGTCTCAACCCGGCGAGCAACCCGATCGCCACGCGGTCGTTCACCGCCAGTACCACGGTGGGCGGGACCGACTCACCGGCGACCGATTCGGCCAGACGGTCCCCGTAGGAAAAATCGTGGCGCACCGTACCGGGCTCGAAAAGCGACCAGACCGGGCCATCCGATGACTTTTTTCCGAAAAATTCCTCCACCCCCTCCAATCGTCCGGCGCTGTAAGTGTAGTCGGGATCGAACCCGGCCAGCCCGAAACGGCGGTGCCCCCCGGCCCACAGGAACTCCAGCATCGACCGGGTCGCCGCCGCCCGGTCCACTTCGACCACGGGGAAGGGAAGAACCGTCTCCGGATCCACCAGAAGAACGGGGATTTCCGACTCCTCCAACTCGCGGATAAGAGCGGAAGCCGGCGAGAGACAGGTCCCGATTCCGACAATTCCATCGACCTTCAGATTCACGAAATGCCGGAGAACCCGTTCCTCCAGCGAATGATCCCTGGCGGTCAATTCGAGAAGGCTGTGGTAATCGCGCCGGCGGAATTCGCCCTGGAGTTCGGCGACTTTCCGGCTGAGGGAGGGCGAATCCAGTTCCTGGATACAAACGCCGATGGTGCGGGTCCGTCCGCCCCGGAGGGACCGTGCGTAGGGATTGGGCTCGAAACCACTCTCGCGCATGGCCCGCCGGACCCGCTCCACCGTCTCGGAACGCACCCCGCCGTGACCGTTCAGGACCCGGGAAACCGTCCACCGCGACAGGCCGAGATGCCGCGCCAGCGAGGCGGTCGAATCAATGACCGGCACCCCGCCGGATTCCGCTCCGGGAACGCCCTTTCCGCACTCCTGATCGTCCGGGAACATGCCGCGCCCGCCGGAAATCACCGCCTCTCGATCTGGCGGCCCCGCATCCGGAAAAACGGAACGATTCCGCGTTTCCTCATCAGGGAATAGTGCCGGCGGACGTCAGCGGCCGCCAGGGGCCGCAGCTCCGGATTCAGGGCGAGCGTGCCGTAGGCCAGTTCGGCGAGGATCTCGATGTAAACGGCGTTGCGGGCGGCGTCCATGGGCGACTCCCCCCACGACACCGGGCCGAGCCGATCGACCAGAATCGCCGGAACCAGACCCGGGTCGGCGTCGGTCTTCTCGTAGAATTCGACGATCTGCCCGGCGACTTTGCCGTAGTATTCGTCCTCGTTGATCTCCTCCCCGTAGTGGGGGGTGATCGGAATCTCGCCCTGGAAAAAATCGGCGTGCGCCACGCCGAGACAAGGGATCGACCGACCGGCCTGCGCCCACATCGTCGCGTACTTCGAATGGGTGGTGACCACCGAGCCGATGTCCGGCAAATCCCGGTAGAGAGTCAGGTGCAGATCGATGCCCGTGGAGGGCGCTCCCACACCCTCCACCACCTGCCCCGTCCGGACGGAGACGACCAGATAGCTGTCCGGAGTGAGACTCCCGTAGTCCACGCCCCGCGGTTTGATGACGAGAAGACCGCGTCTCCGATCAAAGCCGCTGATGTTTCCCCGGAAATAATCCACCAACCCGTTGTCCACCAGCTGGAGGGTGGCTTCGTGGATCGACTGTCTAAGATTTTCTAACATGAAGCGGAAGAAAAAACTATGGACCCTCTCTGCGCAACCCCCTAAAATCACCCGTATAGGGAAGAATTTTGCCGGCGGAAAAATGGCGGCGCACCTCGGAGTCCGAGAGGGACGGTCGCTTCGGATTCAAGCAAAGGGTCCCGTAAGCCAGTTCGGCGAGGAGTTCGATGTAGCTGATGTTTCGGGCCGCGTCCACCGGCCCCGCCGCCCAGGAAACAACACCGAAACGATCAACCAATATCGCCGGAACCGAATTCGGATCGACACCGGTTTCCTCATAGTGTTCGACGATTTGTTCGGCAACCTTGCGATAATATTCCTCTTCATCGGCCTTTTCCGTCCAGGGAGGGGTGATCGGAATCTCTCCGCAGAAATAATCGGCGTGCGCGACACCAAGGCAGGGAATCGGCCGACCGGCCTGCGCCCACATCGTCGCGTACTTGGAGTGGGCGGCCACCACCGAACGAATGTCCGGCAGATCGCGGAAGAGGGCCATGTGGATACTAAAGCCGAGGGCGGGCGTCCCCACCCCTTCGACCACCTGACCCGTCTGGGTCGAAATCACCAGGTAGCTATCCGGAGTAAGGCTACCGTAGTCCACTTCCTGCGGTTTGATCACGACAAGACCGCGTCGGCGATCATAGCCGCTTACGTCTCCCCGGAAACAGTCCGCCATACCGTTGTCCAACAGTTGGAGGGTCGCCTCATGAACGGTCTGTCTTAAATTCTTTAACACGTGCGGGAGAAAAACCGATGGACTCTCCCGGCGCAATCTCCTAAATCTCCCCGCACGCCAGATCCGTCTGCGGATTCCGTTATGATCATCGACTCCCACACCCACGCCTTTCCCGCCGCAGCGGTTGCGAACCCGGAGCGATGGGCGGAAACCCGCGGGGAACGGCACTGGCTCAGGCTCGTTACCCCGGCCCCGGGGCGGGCCTCCCTTCAGGGATGGGTGACCGAAGAGGTTTTCCTCTCGACGATGGATCGCGATGGCATCTCCCGCTCGGTTCTTCTGGGCTGGTACTGGGAGGAACCCGCCACCTGCGCCATCCACAACCAGGAAATGGCGGGGTGGATCGGGGCGCGGCCCGACCGGTTTTCCGCACTGGCGGCGGTCCACCCCCGGGGGCCGGCCCCGCGTGAGATGGTGGCCTACGCCCGCGACTGCGGCTTTCTCGGATTCGGGGAACTGCTCCCGGCGATCCAGGGTTCCTCCCTGGCCGATCCCTTCTGGAACGAACTCGCCGCCCTGTCCGTCGAAGCGGGCCTGGTCTTCAATTTCCACGTGACCGAACCGGTCGGGCGCCCCCACCCGGGCCGGGTTGCCACGCCCTTCGAGGACTTCCACCGGTTCATCGGTGCCCACCCGGAGCTGCCCATCGTCCTTTCCCACTGGGGCGGAGGCCTGTTTCTCAGTGAGTTGAACCCTTTCGTCCGCCGTCGGTTCGCCAACGTGTACTACGACACCTCGGCGAGCCCCCTCCTCTACGACTCCACGATCTTCGCAATCGCGGACCGGACGGTCGGTTCGGCCAAACTGCTTTTCGGCTCGGACTATCCGCTCCGCCTCTACCCCCGGAAAGACCGCGCCCCGGGCTGGTCCCGTTTCCTCGGCGAAATCGCCGAAGCGGAACTCTCCGGAGAGGCAAGAGACCGCCTGATGGGCGGCAACGCGGAAGCGGTGTTCGGGATTCAAAACATTGGAGAATAATCGATAGTGAGAACTCCGTAAAGACCATGAAAATAATCCCCGCCCTCCTCTTTCTCCTCCTCGCGGCGGTCGCCGCCGCAACGCCGCCGCCCGCCGCCATCCAACGATACGAGGAGGTGCTCCTCCGGCGGCCCGAGGCGGGGACGGCCTTCGAACGGATCCTCGAGTACTACCGCGGCGGACCCGGGACGGAGGCGCTCGCCACCCGGTGGACCGCCGCCTTCGGGGAGGCCCCGGACGCACCCGCGCGCGCCCGGTGGGCCGTGCTCTCGGCTCTCCTGGCCGAGAGCCGGGGGCTCACGGAGGCCGCCGGGGAATGGTACCGGAAGGCCGCCGAAAACGACGGCACCCTCGTCTCCGCCCGCATCGGGCGGGCCCGCCTGCTCGCCCGCTCGGGACGCTTCGAGGAGGCGGCGGTCGTTCTCAAAGCCGCATTGGAAGACGATCGAACCGGCGACGGGGATCGGGCGGAAATCCTCCGGCAACTCGCGCTGACCCGCGAGCGCGACTTCCAAACGGTCGAAGCGGTCGAGGCCTGGAAGGCGCTGGCCGCGCTCGCCCCGTCCGATCCGTTTCTCCTCGAGGAAGCGGCCGACGGACTGGCCCGCAACCGGGATTACGAGGGGGCGAAGGAGATTTTCACCCTCCTCGCCGAACAGTCGGAGGGCGACCCCTACCAGCGCATCCGCCACCGGATCCGGATCGCCCGGCTGACCGAGGCGGCGGGGGATTACGAGGCCGCCCTCGACCTTTACCGGGAGGCGCTGCCCGAAGCCGCCTCGACGAGCTGGCTGCAGAAGGAACTGCGGAACCGGATCGAGCAACTCTACCGGCGGCAGGAGAATCTGCCCGGACTCGTCGAACACTACGAAAAGCAGCTGGCCTCGCGCCCGGACAGCGAGACCGCCCTCCTGCTCGCGGGGGTTCTCGACGATCTCGGACGGACCGGGGAGGCGACCGACCGTATCCGCAAGGCGGCGGAATGGTCGCCCGGTCGCACGGACCTCTCCCTCCGGCTCGCGGAGCGCCTGCTCGCCGGGGGCGACGCCGCCGGGGCGGTGGCCGTGCTGCGCCCCCTCGCCCGCTCCCATCCCGACGAGCCCGCCTTCGCGGAGCGTCTCGGCGGGGCTTACTGGGCGATCCACCGCGAGAGCGGCGACGAGGCCGACCTCCGGGCGGCCCTCGACGAGTGGAACCGGATCGCCCCCGGGCCGAACGCCCCCGCCGAAGCGGTTCTCCGCCTGGCGGAAATCCTCCGCCTCCACGAACAGGCCGATGAGGCACTCGCCGCCTACCGCCGGGCCGCCGCCGCGGATCCGGAATCGGTCGAGATCCGCGAGCGCTGGGCCGACTGGCTTTTCGCACTGGGCCGCCCGGACGAGGGCTTCGCGGTGCTCTCGGGGATCGTCGCCGACGGGCGCGGTTCGCCCGCCCGCCACCTGCGCCTCGCCCAGTTGCGGAAGCGTTACGAGGACCCGGAGGGCGCCCTCGCATCCGTCCGGGCCGGGCTCGCCGGGGACGACCCGGACGAGACCTTCGATCTGCTCTCCCTCCAGTGGTCCATCCTCGCCGAAGAACAACGGTGGGAGGAGGCGGCCGGCCTCCACGGGGAACTCCGCCGCGCCGCCCCGAACGACTTTTTCCGGGAGACGGTCGATTTGCGCCATGTGAGCGCACTCGCCGCCGCCGGAGTGATCGAAGAACGCGCGGAAACGCTCGCCGCGCGGATGGAGGAGGGCACCATCGGGCCGGGCGACCTGGGGCTGCTCCTGCTGATCGCCCTCGAAACCCGCGACGCCGCAACGGCGGAAAAGGCCGCCGGGACCGCCCTCGCCCGCTACCCCGACTCGGCTCCCCACGCCCGGGCGGCGCTGCGCTACTACGAGGAATACGGCAAGAACGACGAGGCGATCACCGTTCTCGAAAGCCTCATCGCCATCGAACCGAAACGGAAGGGCGAATGGCTGGAAGCGATGGCGCGCATCCGGCTCGAATCGGGGGATTTCGAAGAGGCCGTCGCCACCGCGCGGGAGCGGGTCAGGCTGAACCCGGCCGACCCCGCCGCCCTGCTCTTTCTCGCGGACATTCAACGGCAGGCGGGCCGTTTCGACGAAGCCGTCGCCACCATGGAGGAGGGCCTCGCCCTGGCCGAAGACCCGGGCCCGATCCGCGCCCGCCTCGTGGAGATCCTCGGCCAGCTCGGCCGGCCCGACGAAGCGACCCGCCACGCCCGCGCCCATTTCGAAGAGGCGGAGACCCTCGAAGAACGTCTCCGGAACCTCCCGCCGCTCGTTGATCTGGCCATCCATCTGGGCACGCTCGACCGCTTGATCGAGGAGTTCCAGCGGAAACGGCTGGCCGATGCGGAGGGATACCGCTACGCGCTCTTCCTGGCGACCATCCACCGCCGGGTGGGCGACTCGGCGGCGGCGCGGCGGAACCTGATCGACGCGCTCGCGGCCCGGCCGGAGGACACCGCCCTCATCCGCGAAATCATCGACCTTGCCCGCGAGCAGCGGGCCAACGACGACTGGGTCCGCTACAGCGCCCGCCTGGCCGAGCTGGAACCTTCGGACGAGAACCACATCCGCCATCTGGAGGTGCTGCTCGCCGCCGACCGGCGGGAGGAGGCCACCGGATGGATGGAGCGCCACCGGGAGGCCCTCCTCGCCGACCCCGAAATCCTCCGGCGGATCGCCCGCCAATACCCGGATGCGGCCCGGCCGGCGCTCGACCTCCTGGGGCGGAATCTGGCGAAACGCGGCGGCGACGCGGCCGCGCAGTTCGCCTACGGCGAGCTGCTGGTGGCGATCGGGGAGTTCGCGGCCGCCGAAGAGACGTTCTGGCGGGTCCATCGCTCGCGCGAGCCCGCCGCCACCCCGCAAACCCCGCCCGGGAGCGCATCGCCCGGCTCCTCCCCGTGGGGCCTCCCGGTCTCCTCCGCCTTCGTCTCGCGCATGCGCCAGGCCATTCCGACCCGGCAGATCGTCGAGCAAGCCGTCCTCGGATCCGGGGTGGACCGGCGGCGGGTCCGCCACCACTCCTCTTCCCGGCCCGCCGCCCCCTCGGCGGTCGAGCGCCGGGACGCCGCTCTCGTTTACCTCGCCGCGCTCGCGCTCCGCGAAGACCGGGGCGACGAATTCGTCGCCACCATCGAAGCCGACCTCGAGAAGCGGATCGATCCCGAGCGGGAAAAGCTGTTCACCTGGTTCCTCCTGGCCGAGGAGGAGCGGCTTCTCGATCAGATCGACCGCCTGGTCGCCGACGAAGAAACCGACGAGGACACTCTCCTGCTCTGCGGAACCATAGCGGCCATGCGCGGCTGGATGATGCAGGTCGCCGGAGACGACGAATACCTCGCGGAAACGCTCGCTCTTTTCGACCGCATCCAGGAACGCCTCGAGGTGATCGCGCCGGACAAACCCGACCCTTTCCTCCAGATCCGGACACGGGTCCTCGTGCAAACCGGCCGCACCGAAGAGGCGGCGGAAATCGCCGGCCGGTTCCTCGACTCCCATTTGATCGAGAGCGAGGCCGATTTCAACACCGCCTTGCAGATGGTGGCGGTCAGCGGTCGTTTCCAGCTTCTTCCCGGGTTGCTCGCCCAATGGTACGAACAGCCGCGGAGCGGATCGTCGTCCTTGTCCCCCCAGCTCGCATACGCGCCGTTTCTGCCGCTCCAAGCCAGCCGTAATCTGGCGATGGATACGCAACCCACCCCCGCGGAGACCGCCCGGATCGTCGCCGAATCCCTCCGTATCCGGTGGGAGAAAGGACCCGCGCCCCGTTCGACCGCCGGAGCGACCCCCTTCCGCGGCAACGCCGCGGCCACGGACTTTCCGGGCGACAACCCCTGGCTCGAACAGCAGGAAAAAAACCACTTCGCCTCCCTGCACGCCCTGCTGGACCCCACCGAAGACGCCACCGACCTCTTCGCAACCGAGCTGGCGTCGATGGCCGGTGACCTCGAAGGCGCGCGGTCTATCCCGCCGCGGATCGCCGGGGCCGTCTGGGCCTCTCTGGAGGGGGATCCCGACGAGGCCGCCCGCCAAATGGCCGCTCTCGCCGAAGAGCACTCCGGCCAACCGGAACTCCGGATCGTGACCGCCCGCGCCCTCTTCGCCGCCGAGCGCCACGAGGAATGCCTCGAATGGCTGCCCGCTCCGGCGGACGGACGGCTCGCGGGCGCGAACCGGAAGAGCGCCGAAATCCTCCGGCTCCAATGCCTGATGCTGCTCGACCGGAAGGACGAGGCCGAGAAACGGATACGGGAGCTGGTCCGGAGCAACCCGTCGCTGACATCCGACCACCGCTTCAGCAACCTCCTTCACCAATCCGGCCTGTGGCGGGCCGTACAGAACGCCAGGGCCGGGACACCCGCCGCCGGATCGCCGGCCGCCGCCCTCCGGTCGAACGACTGGAACCAGATCAACGCCGTCCTCAACCGGATGCGGGCTCTGCAAAACGAGGGGGAGACGGAGGAGGCGTACGCCATCGCACGGCTCATCCTCTCCAACGACCCGATGGCCTCGCCCCGCAACAACGAGACCCACCTGCGGGACAGCGCCCTGCGCACCCTCGGGGACGAGGGACGGGCCGAACTCGAAGAGGAATTGCGCGCCCAGCTGGAGGCCGCGCCGGACTCCGCCCTCCTCCACTACCGGATGTTCGAGACCCTCCTCCAAAGCTCCAAACGCGGGGACCAAGCCGACGCCGACGCCGCCCACCGCGCCCACCTCGAACGCCTGCTCGCCCTGCGACCGGACGACCACCGGCTGCACAACGAACTCGCCATGCTGCTCTCCAACCGGGCGCACCATGCCGACGCCCGGGACGTGTACGCCCGCCTCCTCGCCGAAGCGCCGGACGCCGCCCTTTCGACCAACTCCCACGCCCTGGTCAACGCCTACGAGCGGGCCGACGCGCTCGACGACCTCATCGCCGTCCTCGAAGACCCGGCCTTCGCCGCGAAAGTCTCCCGGGTCCAACCGGGCAACCTGAACAATTTCCTCAACAATCTGGCCAACCAGCTCGAAAACCAAAAACGATACGCGGCGGCGGCCCGCGTGCGGATGGTCGGCCTGCCCCTGATCGAATGGCACCAGCGCATACCGGCCCTCGACAGCATCCTCGCCTCCCTCGCCCGGGCCGGACAGGAAGAGGAAGCCCGCGCAATCTTCTGGAAGACCGTTTTCGAACAAGACCCCGAAGACAAGCCGGGGAACCGCTTCGGCTTCGGACAATCCGGGGGCCGGGGTCAAACCCTCTTCTCGGGAATCCACTACAGCAGCGGGGCCCTGCGGCTACCCGGCATGGAGGTTTTCGCAAAGGCCTCCGCTCTCGGGATGGGAGAGCGGATCCGGACCGCACTGGCGGAGAACCGGCCGCCGTGGATTACCGAGGCGAACGCGCGGATGCTGTCTCTTTTCCTCCGGGCGTGGGACAGAGACCCCACCCTGCCGGACGAGATCCTCGAAGAGGAGGTCCTCTTCCAGTCCCCGAACCTCTCGGCAAACCTGGCGGCCCTCTCCATCCTCGCCGAAGAAATGGATGCCTGGGGCGACGCGCGGGCGGCCGCTTTCCACCTCTACGAAAAATTCAACCAGCAGACGACGGGCGGCCCCTTCCCGCACCATTCCCACATGTCCGCCCAACAGTTGGGCGCGGCGCTCGCCATGTTGCGGCTCGCCGGCGACGACGACCAGCGGGAGCGGGCGCGGGACGCGCTCCGCCAGAGGCTGCCCGTGATCCGGCAGAGCCTCTCCGCCGGTCAGAGAAATCTTCCGCACGGGCTCCTCGCCGAATACCTGGCCGCCATGATCCGTAGCGGCGGGTTCGATCCGCCGGAGACGCAGGAGTGGATCGAGCGCGTCCGCGTCCACGAACGTCTCACCAACAGCAACACACACGTGGCCGACTACCTCGCCTCCCTCATCGCGCCCGCCGAAGCGGCGGAGTACCGGATCGCGCTCGACGAAGAAGGGGCGGCCGTCATCCTCACCCGGGTCGGTCCGCCGCCGGATCGGAACCGGAACGAACCGGTTTCCCTCCTCCCCCGTCCGGCGGAGGCCCCCGGGGACCCGGCACCGCCCCTCACCCTCTTCCTAACCCCCGATCCCCGCGAGGAACCGGTCGCCCTTCCCCTCGCCGAAGCCACCGGCGCACGCCTGCGTGAAATCCTGCCCGAAGGGACCGGTTACGCCCTCGCCGCCCGGGCGGGCGAAGACCCCGGCGGGGCGGAGGCCGACCGGTGGTCGTTCCTGATCGCCGGACCCAACCTCCTGACCCACCCGAACCCCGCCGCCGCCCCGCCGGAAGAGGGATCGCCCGCCCCGGGGGCCGGATGGAGCGAGCGACCGGTCGCCCGTTTCAAAGCCGTGGACTTCCCGGAGGGACACCCCGTCCGCACCGGCGCCCGCAGGGCCTCCGGCGGCAATCCACACCAACGCGACCGGTTCGTTTCGGAAACGATCCCCGTCTCCGGCGAAAACGATCTCCTGCTCGAAGGTTGGTTCCGCGGGCTCGACGCCGGCTACAATCAGGGGGACGTTTCCCTCGGCCTGATCTTTCTCGACGCGGACGGCGAAGAACTGGCCAACCGCCGGTACGGCAACCGGGTCGTCCATCCGGGCACCTGGGTCCGGAGCCTCCACGCGTTCAACGCCTCACCGGACTCGGGAAGATCCCTCCCCGACCGGCCCTACCGCATCCGCAAAGGCACCACGGCGGTGCGGGTGACCGTCGAGGCCGATCCGGGGGTGACTTTCGGCGGCCTGCGGCTGGTCGAGCTGCCGGCTCCGGCGGACGACGGGGTCGCGGCGGTCGATGTGGAGGAAACGGTGAAGGAAGCGCGCGCGGCCGCCGGGGAAGGCGACGGGGCCGGGACCGTCGAACTCTTCCTGACCGCCCTGCGAGCCGATCCCCGGGACGCCTTCCGCCGTTGGCCGATGAACAACGACGAATGGACGGGCGCCCTGCGGACGGCACCCAACCTCGACGAACTCTTCGCCTTCCTCTCCCGTCCGGAGGTCCACCTGCGCGAATCCTTCCGCTACGGAAACCGCTCCATCGACAACTCCGCCCGCCTGCGTGAACTGGGGGCTCTGGCGGTCGAAAATCCCGACTCGGAGTCGGCGAAGGCGCTATTGGCAACGCTTCTCGACCATTCCGTCTTCTCGGAGACGGATAAATCCCTCCTGCGTCTCGACATGATCGCGGCGGGGATGGAGCGGGCGACCGAATCGGAAGCCCTCGACCTCGCCCTTTCCATCCTTCTCCCCCCGGAGAAGGAAAACGCCGCCGATCCGGTTTTCGATTCCTTCAAAAACTCTTCCGGCTTCAACCGGTTCGCCACGACCCTCGCCCATGTGCGCGAAATGGGGTTCTCCGAAGCGCTCCTGGCCCGCGTGCCACAGATCCCCGAACCGGAGAACGCCCGCGAAACCGGCATCGCCCTCCTGCGGTTCTGGGTGCGGGCACCCGAGGATCCGGACGCGGCTTCCGAAGACCTCCTCGCGGCCTTCGCATGGCTGGCGGGGCGGGACGATCCCGGGCTCTACCGGACGGTGCCCAAGCGGCTCCTCGTTCGTTTGATGGAATCGGGGGCCTCGCCGGAGACCATGGATCCGGCGCTCGACGCCGCCACCGCGGCGATGGACGACGGCGACGAGGCAAGCCGTGCGACCCTCCGGTTCAAATTGATTCAGGAACTGGTGGAAGAGGCGGACGAGCCGGTTCCCACTCTCGAACCGCTCCTGGAAGAGTCGAGGCGGCGCGCCATCCTTCTCAACCCGACCGGTGACCGGAGAGCCCTCGCGGACGCCCTCCGGACCGCCGCCATTGCCGGGGGGGATTACGCACTTGCCAACCGCATCATCGAGGCGGCCCGGGCGGAACCCTCTCTCCGCTACCTTATTAAGGATTACCTGCCTCTTATCCCGCGCCTCGCCGATCCGGCGGCCTCCGAACCCTGGCCGGTCGCCCTCGCCGGTCGCGCGGACGCCTCCGGCCCGTGGACGGTGAACATCCGGTTCGTCCCCGGGGGTCGCACCGAATCCCCGCACCAATTCGACGGAGCGGTTCGCCTGCCCGCCGGGCCGATCCTCCCCACCCTGCCCGGGCTCGAAAAGACCGTGCTCCGCTTCGGGGAGTTTCCGACCGATCTCGCGGATATCGCCGAATTCCCCGGCGACACCGCCGACCGCGTGGCGGAGGTCGAACTGCCGGCGACCAACGGTTTCCTGCGGGCGGTCGCCTTGATCGATGGAGAGGAGCTGCCCGGACCGCTCACCCCCGTGCTCGGCGGGGCGCCGTATCCCGTGGAACCACTCGAGGCCGCGGCCTCCCCGGGGCCTTTCGGCCCACCGGGAGGCGATGAACCGGAGATCATCGTCGAGGGGCGGCTGCGTTTCACCCTCGAGGCTCCCCAACTCCAGCCGGACCACGACCTGGTCTTTACCGCGTGGTTGGGAGCCAGCGCCATAAAAATGCCCTATCTCTGGATCTCACCCGAACACCCGAGAAGGGATCGATACGCCTTTCATCGTTTCCGCGGCAAACCGGGGGCTTTCTTCCTCGCTCCAATCGTTATCCCGGCCCGGGGAGGCTATGCAACCATCGGCCCTCTCGAATCGATCCGCTTCTACTCGGGAGACAAAAGCCGGATCACCCGCGCCCGGTTTGTCTCGATTGCCCGGGACCAGTGGCCCTACCTCGAGTGGATGGACGATCTTCGCGAAGCCGGTGCCGCCATTGACCGCGACGAACCTCCAGGCCTGGCCACGCTTCGCGCTCTGTCGGCCCGCGATCCTTACGGCGCCGCTCCGATTCTTCTTCCCACACTCGTCGAAAATATCCTCGCGGCGGGCGAAGAGGAAGAGGCCATCACCTACCTGCGCTCGCTCGACGAACGGAACGCCTCCCCGTTCCACAAATCCCATACGCACCGCTATTACCTGCGGTCGCACCTCGAAACCCTCGTGGGCGACGGGGAGATCCCGCCCGTCGTCCGGTGGGAAGCCGCCCTTGCCGCCGCGAACCTTCCGGACTACGACACCGACCGGGCCATCCGCCTCCTCTTCGAGGCCGCCGCCGGAGATCCGGCCCGGCTCGCCCTCGCCCGCGAACGGCTCGACGGGTTTCTCTCCGGACGCGGCCGCGATCCGGTCCTCGCGGATACCGCGCTGCGCGATCTCTTTTTCCGGCAGCAAACCGCCGCCGGATCCCCCTACTATCGGCTGACCGCCCTACTCCGGCACGACTACGACCAGGCCCGCCATGACTATCTCATCGGGCGGCTCACCGACATCGGGATCGACATGGAGCGGGAGCCGGCCCGCGCCTTCGCGCTGCAATCCCTCCTGATCGGGCAGAAAGAGGAGGCGGACCGCTCTTTCCGCGAAATGCTTCGATCGGAGAAAAGCCAATCGAACAAAAGCTTCCACGCGATTGTCGGCCTGCGGAACCTGCGGGAGCGGGACGTTCTTTCCCCCGGGGCGCACGAGGATCTACTCTTCGCCCTTTTTGCCGACTGCGGGGAGAATCCGCCCCGCAGCCTGCAAGACGGTAATTTCCGAGCCATGGTTCGCACCGCCGGCGAAATCCCGCGCGCCTTTCCGGAGATCTCCGGCGGGCGGCTCGCCCCCGTGGCCCGAACGCTCGCCGCAACGATCCGGGAATCCAAAGGAAGATCATCGAACGCGTTCTCGGAGAACACGGCCCTCGTTCTCGAGCGCCTGGCCGCCACCGGAAACAAGGAGGCGGGAAACGACCTGATCCGGGCCCTCCGCGAACGCTCCGAAGGCGGCAGCAGGGAACAAAAATTCCTCGACGCCCATCCCCTCGCCGAATGAGGGAGGGGGGCGTATGCGGGAATGGAGGGCTTGCGCGCGATGCCGCCGAACGCCGGGACGGGCCGCCACCACCCGGAGACGGCGCGCATACGTGGTCGGTGGGCTTGCCCTCCGATCTCCGGCGGCACGGACAACGCCCCGATTCTCACGGTCGCCCCGTATCGGTTCAGAAGGCTTCCGTGGTTTCCGCAGCCTCCATTACCGCCCCCCCCCTGCCGGGGGGTGGACACTCCTGTCCACCGTCTCTTCCCCGCATCCACTGCCGACCTCGGCATCAACGCCGCGGGACAGGAGTGTCCCGC
Organism: uncultured Puniceicoccaceae bacterium; assembly: GCA_964507815.1. Classification (GTDB taxonomy): domain Bacteria; phylum Verrucomicrobiota; class Verrucomicrobiia; order Opitutales; family Puniceicoccaceae; genus Puniceicoccus. The sequence goes on along the minus strand of CAZDRT010000011.1, from coordinate 2,103 downwards.
CTCCTCCCCCCCCGCTCAGTGCTCCTCCCCGCGGAGACCGGTCGGCATCTGGTCGGCGGGCAGCCGCTCGACCCGCGCCCCCACTCCCCGCAATTTCGCGTCCATCCGCTCGTAACCGCGGTCGAGATGGTAAACACGCTGGATCCAGGTCTCCCCTTCGGCGACCAGACCCGCCAGCACGAGAGCCGCGCTCGCCCTCAGATCGGAAGCCATGACCGGTGCCCCCGAGAGCGAGCGCACTCCTTTCACGATGCAGGAGGCACCTTCGATGGCAATGTCCGCGCCCATCCGCTGCAACTCGGGGACATGCATGAACCGGTTCGGGTAGATCCTCTCGGTGAGAACGCTGATCCCCGGAGTTACCGCCATGAGGGTGCCCATCTGCGCCTGGAGATCCGTGGGAAACCCCGGATGCGGCAAGGTGATCAGGTCGATCGGGCGGGGGCTCCGGTTCCGCCGGACCGTCCAGAGACCGTTCCGGAAGGAGAGATCGACGCCCGCTTCCTCGAGCTTGTCGGCAAGCGCTCCGAGAGACGCCGGTTCCGACCCGGCGATCTCGAGATCGGCGGACTCGCTGAGAGCGGCGGCGAGCAGATAGGTGCCGGTCTCGATACGGTCGGGAATCACCGTGTGATCGACCCCGCCAAGCTCGTCAACCCCCTCAACCAGGAGGGTGGGACTACCCGCTCCGTCGATCCGGGCACCCATCGCCGAGAGCATCGCGCAGAGATCGACGATCTCGGGCTCGCAGGCCGCGCACTCGATCCGCGTGGTGCCCGGGGTCCGCACCGCGGCCATGAGCATATTCGCCGTGCCGGTGACCGTACTTCCGTAGCGCCCGCCGAGGAAAACGCCCCCGCCCCGCCGGGCGGCTCCTTCGACGGTGAGGTACCCCCCCGCCACTTCGACGGTGCAACCCAGCTTTCTCAGGCCTTTCAAATGCAGATCGACCGGACGGGGTCCGATCACACACCCCCCGGGCATCGACACCCTGGCCCGGCCCGAGCGCCCGACCAAAGCCCCGAGAAGACATATCGACGCCCGCATTTTCCGCACCAGATCGTAGGGAGCTACCGGAACCACCTCCCTCGCCCGAATCCGCCAGACTCCGCCCGGCTCCTCGCAGACCTCGGCACCGACGTGCTCAAGGATTCCGGACATGAAGCGAACATCGCTCAAATCCGGCACATTCCGGACCACGCACTCCCGGTCCGTCAGCAGCGACGCCGCGAAAATCGGCAAAACGGAGTTTTTCGCTCCGCTCGCCTCGATCCGGCCGCAAAGCGTCCGGCCTCCCTCGATTCGCAGAACATCCATCAATCCGCCCCCCCCCGCGCTGCCGACGAAGATCCACCCCGACCTCGCCGTGACTTCTTCCCGGGCGCGTTACGCATGTCCCGGGACGAGCCCCGCGGGTAGCGGGTGGACACTTCCGAAACCTCTGGCACTTCGCCGGCCGCCGGATGCTGTTTCGCCCTGCCCTCGGCTTTGCCCCCTCCATCCGCATCCTTCCGCCGTTGCGATCGGCGGGGCCGGCGCTGGCCCGAAAGGCGGCCTCCCGATTCTCCGGAAACCGGACCGCGCGTTCGACCCCCTCCGTTGGAACGCCGGGAAGAAGAACCGGAAACCCGCTTTTTCTTCCGACGGAAAAGCGCCCGGAAAAAGCCCGACAGCATCTCGAAGAACGACTCGTCACGACCGGGGCCTTCCGACTTCCGCGAAACGCGCCCGGAAGAATTCCCCGGGGCGGTCCGGTTTGTTGATCCGCTTTTCCCGGATCCTCTGCGGGAACCGCTGCGGGACCGGCGACCGGGCCGGTAAATCTCATTACTCCGTTGCGACTTACGGGGCCGCGCGTCTTCGAATTCGGGCATATCCCGATGCTCCGAAAAACGGCGGCGGGCTCAAGAAAATTCCTCCCCCCTCCCCGACATGGGGTGTGACCACAAGAGCGTGGAGCGAATATCGGAATTTACTCGATAATCGAGCGTGAGCCGACGAATTTTGGCCGCCCAATCATGCAGTTTCAGCCCGCTCTCTTCTCTTCTCTCTTCTGTGACTGCCTCGTGGAATCACGGAAGGCCTCCCACCGTGGCCGGGTTG
>CAZDRT010000010.1:5798-29629 GCA_964507815.1 uncultured Puniceicoccaceae bacterium | reverse complement strand
AATCGAGAAGCCTCCCGGAAAGGTATTTTAGCTTTGGTGTAGGGAAGACTGCCACAGGATTCCCCGTGGGGCATGGCTTCAGCCTTGCCCGGGATGGCCCGTGGGTTCCGCACTGACGCCGCCGCCACCACACGGCCAATCGGTACCGCTCCGCCGTTGCGCACCGGGGCCTTCCTTCGCTCTGCCCCCCCTACGCCAAGGCTTCGGAGAACAAGCCGAGCTACGCAGGACAAGGAAGGCCGCCGGCCACGGGGGGAGGAGGCCGAAGAGTGCCATACCATGGGTCGCTCCCACGATTCTTTCTTCACCGATCTTGCATCAGCGATGCCGGGCCGCGACCGGAGCGTTTTCCGGTTGTTTTTCGCCCGCATGGGACCCACGCTCCCTCTCCATGGAATCCCGGCCCCCTCCTGTTCGCACAAACCGGCTGACGAAGCGTTTTCGCCGTGTCACAGCTCTGAACTCGCTCAATCTCCGGCTCGCCCCCGGAGAGGTTCTGGCCCTCCTTGGGGCCAATGGCTCGGGAAAGTCGACGACTTTTCGGTTGCTGCTGAATATTTATCGCCCGAGTAGCGGCGAATCCTCCCTGCTGGGAACCTTATCGACCCGGCTCAACGGTCATGATTTCGACAAGGTCGGTTATGTTTCCGAGGGGCAGAAAATGCCGAAATGGATGAGCGTGGAGGGGTTTTTGAATTACTGTTCGGGTTTTTACACCGATTGGGATTCAACTCTCTGCGATCACCTGGTCGCGAGTTTCGGCCTTCCGAAAAGTCAGCGGATCAAGCACCTTTCGCGGGGACAGGCCATGAAGGTCGCGGTCGCCAGCACTCTGCCCGCCCGACCGAATCTACTTCTGCTGGATGAGCCTTTCAGCGGCCTCGATGTCGAGACCCGTGCTCAGCTCGGCGATTTGCTCAAATCCCTGGCTCACCAGGACGGACTTGCGATCATCCTCACCACTCACGATGTCGAGGAAGTGGAGCCGGTCGCGAATCGGATCGGGATTCTCAGCCACGGGCGGCTCGTGGTGGACGAGACCCTCGATTCTTATAGGGGCCGGCACCGCCTCCTGATGGCGGAAGGCTTGGATCTGTCGAGCTTGCCCGAGGATCTTCGCCGCCGGTTCGGATATACCCGGGCCTTGAAGGGTGGGGCGACGATCTACACCGAGCACTACAGCCCGGCCCTTGAGGAGAATCTGAAGTCCGCACTCCTGGAGCGGGGGATCGAGGCGCGCTTTGAGCCGATGGACGTCCGCCAAATCCTCACCGCCCACTCCTTGCCCGTCGTATGAAACAGACACTGCATATTCTAACCAAGGACCTTCGCCGCTATTCGTGGGCGTGGATCATTCTGATCGCCTGCGCCGGAATCGGTGTTTATCTGGAGGGCACGACCGCGGGGCTCCTTGACCATTTTCACAACGAAATCCTGTCCGGCATCACCTCGATGGTGGGCGGCATTTTGTTTTTCGTCGTCATCGTGATGGTGGTTCAGGAGGAAACGCTGGCTGACCCCGATGCGTATTGGCTTTCCCGACCCATCCGGCGGGGAAGCCTGCTCGCGAGCAAGTTGCTCTTTCTCCTCTTTTTACTGGGGATCTTTCTGGTCGCTGAGGTCGTGACGCTGGTATTGAACGACGGGGAGGCCCGGATTCCCTTCGCGTTCCCCGGAGTCCTCCTGAGCTTTGCGATTTGGCAGGCACAGGTTTTCCTGGCCGCACAGACGCGTTCGTTGCCCCGTTACCTGCTGTTGGTCGTATTGGTCGTCGTCGGTTTCTATGCGCTGACTTTTGTGAATTTATTCCTCATGTCCAGTTGGGTTTTCTATGATTTCCCGATGCAATTGGGGATTCTTCCGGCGAAGATCGCCGCCCATTGGCTGCTCCTGATCCAGACGGCATATTGGTTGCTCGTCGGCATCGGACTGCTGATGCTGATTTATTACCGGCGGCGGATTCGGCTGGCTTGGATTTTGCTCCTTCCGGCCGCTTTTGCGGCACTATTTCTTACCCCCGGCGACAGCTTCCTGGGTATCCGTGCGGATTGGTTCGCGGAAGGCGATGAGGAAGGCCTGCGCCTTGACCGATTGCAGCAGGGAGGCACGATGCATTCCGACGGCAAGGAATGGGTGGAACTGCGGGGGGTCTTCGAAGTAAATGAAAAAGTCGAAGCCAGCGATTTATGGATATCCATCTGGTCTCTGGAACTATCCGCCGGAGGCCAAGAGATCAAGATTCGCGCAGTCGAGGGTTCCCAGCGTCTTCGTTCGGAGGACGAGTCGTTTCGCTCCATTTCCCTGGGATATCTCGAACGGGGAACCCTCGTGGACGGCCAGTCGAATATCGACGTCCGGATCAGCATGGATGTGGCGTTGTCCGGGCAGATTCCGGTCGCCAATCTCCCGATCCGGGAAGGATCGGCCTTCGTCAAAGGAGGAAATCGGCTGGTCGTCACCGGGATTTACCAGGAGCCGGATGAACTCGAGGTGAGGGTGGCCGGGATGGTTCCTACTTTCGCCTTTGAGCCGAGGTCGGGGGCGGGGACGGATGGACCGTTCAAAGGGAAATTTTCGTTTGCTCTGACTGATCGGGCGGGCGGCTATCTGGAGGACTTCCGGCAGAATCATGCGATGGGTTCCTGGTCTGGGTCGGTTGAGGGCCAGCTGGAGGTCCCCTTCAACGAGGATGCTGATATCGACGACTTCGGGATTACCGTTTACGAGCGCGTGGTAACCGAGTCGTTTTCCGATTTTATCGATGTGAGCGGCGTTTCGTTCCAAAGATAGCGGCGCTTCCAGGAGGATGGATCTTCCCCGACACCCATGGGAGGGCGGCCTCGACCCGCGGATTTATTCACTCCCCGTACTCGTGGTCACGCCCAAACCGGGCGGGCGACGAAATATTGCCTTGTCCGGAACCCTCGGGCGTGCCTAGATTTCTGATCATGGAGGGTGAGCTTTTTTCTTCCGACGAACTGCGCAGGTTCGCGACCGATGTTTGTAGCGACGATCCGGAGATTCTGGCGGAACTGGTCGAGGACTGCCAAAACGACTTGCTCGATCAGTTCGCCCGCATCGAAGCCGCCCGAAAAAAGGAAGTCTGGCGCGACCTCAACCGGGCCGCCCACACGATCAAATCCGCCGGTCGCACCTTCGGAAGCCCGTTGGTCAAGGAACGGGCTTTCGAGGTCGAGAGACTTTCGAAACACGAATCGGGGCCCGACGATCCGGGCCGACTCGACACGGCGATCAGCAATCTGCGGAAATCCTGCGACGCTTTCAGAAAGCAACTGGCCAGCGTCGGCAAATCGCCGGAGAAGTTCCTGAAAACCCGATAGCGTCCCAACCCCTGTCTTAGCGCGCCAGGGTGCTTCGAATCAGTCTTCGATCGGGTTTTCCGAAAGGACTTCGAAGCGGATCTCGCCCTCCACCTCGGGGTGGAGCTTGATCGTCACCGAATGGTCGCCGATCGTCTTGATCGGGGCGGGCAGGTGGACCTCCTTCCGGTCCAGCTCGATCCCGTTCTCGGCGATTTTCGCGATCAGATCGGGTCCGGTCACCGCGCCGAACATTTTGCCGCCTTCGCCGGTCTTGACGACGATGGCGAGGGACAACTGCTGCAACTGGCTCATGCGGGCCCGGGCCTCTTCCAGCTCCTTTGCCTCGCGGGCGGCGCGGCGCTGCTGGAGCGCTTCGACCTGGCGCATGTTGGAGCGGGTGGCCGGGATGGCGAGTTTGCGGGGAACCAAAAAATTCCGGGCGTATCCCGCTTTCACGCGGACTTTTTCGCCTTCGCCACCGACGTTCGGGACGGGCTCGAGGAGGAGTACTTCTGACTGTGCCATGGTGTTGATTGAAAATTCGGATTAAAAAGGAATGTCTTCGTCGTCGAAATTCTCTTCGGACGATCCTCCCGCGCGGGCGGAACCCTCCCGGACGGGGGGCGAGGAGCGTTCGGGGGAGGAGGAGCCGCCGCCGGATTCCTGATCGCCGCCGCGACCGGTCCCGAGGAACTGGAAGTTCTCGCAGACCACCTTGAGTTTCTGCCGTTTTTCGCCCTCCTTGGTTTCCCAGGTGTCGAGCTGGAGGCGGCCTTCGATCATGACCGGGCGGCCCTTCGAAAGATACTTGCCGAGGATCTCCGCCACTTTGCCGAAGGCATCGACATCCACGAAGGTGGTGTCTTCGCGTTTTTCCCCGTCGCGGGTCGTGTAGTTGCGCGAGACGGCCAGGCCCAGCTTGCAGATCGCGTTATTGCCACTGGAAAAACGGATTTCGGGATCCCGGGTCAGGTTTCCGATGAGAATCACTCGGTTGTAAGAAGCCATGGCGTAAAAGGGTTAAGGGTTGGTGGTTGCCGAATCAGGCGATTTCCACCATGACCCGATTCACCTTGCGGTCAAGGCGGACCTTTTCCTGAATCCGAGCGGGGGCCTCCGCCGGCCCTTCGAAGAGATATTCGATGAAGATCCCGTTCGCCAAGCCATTGTCCGCCTTGCGGACGAAGTCCTTGTTGCCGAGATTCTTACAGGACTGGACCGTGCCCGAGACCTCCCCGATCACCGCCGAGTAGGCTTCGACCAGCTCGTCCACCGGGGCTTCGACCCCCCGCGTGTCCAGTATGAACGTGGCCCGGTAATTCCGGGTGGTTTGCTTTTTCATGATGCTTTGCTCCTGGTGTTGATTCGATTCATCGCCCGCTCCGCTCCGTGTGTCACGAGCAGTTCCAAAGCCGCCTCCGCCGCCGCGAAGGCGGTCTCGAGAATTTCTCCTTCGGGGGCCGAGATCCGTCCGAGGACCCAGTCTTTCAGGTCCATCCGCGAATCGGCCTTGGCCCCGATGCCGATCCGGAGGCGGTGGAAATCCGGCCCGAGACGGGAAAGCAGATCGGCCACCCCGTTGTGTCCGCCAGCTCCGCCCGAAGCGGACAATTTGATCCGGCCCGGCTCCAGACCGACGTCGTCATAGACAGCGCAGAAGCGCTCCGGGGCGATTTTGTAGTACCGGGCGAAGGCCGCGGCCGACTCGCCGGTGCGGTTGACATAAGTGCGGGGCTTGACCAGCACAACCGGATGCCGGCCGAACTCGACCAGCGCCGTGTCCGCCTGAAACCGCCGTTCCCAGACCCACGGAGCCTTGCGCCCGGACGCAATCCGGTCGAGAACCAGAAACCCCGCGTTGTGCCGGGTGTTCCGATACTCCTCGCCCGGGTTGCCCAGGCCGACGATGACTCGCACGCGCTCCATGATTCAAATTTACGGGAAAACCGCCGGAGACCTCACTCCTTTGACGGGGAATCCTCTCCTTCTCCTTCGTCTTCCTTCTTCCCGGTGATCACCTCGACCTCGTCCGGCTGGGCTTCTTCGTCCGTTTCGTCCGGCTCGACGAATCCATGCGCGACTCCCACGACGGGCTGATCCTCGTCTCCCATGTACTCCACCCCTTCGATGGCGGGGAGATCCTTGATATGGATGACATCGCCCACCTTCAGGCTCTCGACGTCCACGTCGATCTGGTGCGGGAGGTCCTTCGGCAGGCAACGGACCTCGACCTCGTGCAGCTGGATGTCGAGAACCCCGCTCTCGGTCCGCACGCCGACCGGCTCGCCGTGGGTATGCACGGGAATGTTCGCGGTGATCGCATGACCCTTGGTCAACTCGAGGAAATCGATATGGAGAAACTCGTCGGTCAGTGGATCCCGCTGGACATCCTGCACCAGGGTCATGGAAGAGAAACCGGCCCCGTCGCTGATCGTGACGACCGACGACTGCCCGGCGGCGCGCCAGACCTTGAGAAAAGCGCTCCGATCAACCGACAGGTTCCGCGCACCGCTGACCCCGTACATGACGGCGGGAATCCGGCCCTCGCGGCGGATACGTCCCGACGATCCGCTACCGGACCGCTCGCGGGGAGAAACAGAAAGGGAAATTTCCTCCATGATAAATAGCTTTTGTCGTTGGTTTTGATTTGGGAAAACGGCTGAGAATGAGGCCTTTCACGGAAAAATCAACCCTGGATTCCCGGAAAAATCTCACTTGTGGTTACCCCCCCCTCACTTCTCATCTTCCGCCGTCCCCGGGCGGATCCGCCGCAATTTTCCGGTGATCCATCCGTGGCGCGGCGCGAACATCCAGGCGAGGAAAAAGAAGAGACCGGTGGCCACGGCCATCATGCCCGAGGTCGTCGTGCTCTCGAAACCCAGCCAGGGCGGAACCACGAGGGCGAGCACATGGCCGGCCCCCGCCGAAGCGGCCCCGATCCCCGCGCTCAGGATCAGGAGCGGACCGAGTCGATCCGTCAGGAGATGGGCCGCCGCCGCCGGGGTAACGAGCATGGCGATCACAATGATGCTCCCCACCGCCTCGAAGGCGGCCACGGTCGTCACGGCCACCAGGGCCATGAGCAGGTAGTGCATGAAGTTGGCGTTGATTCCCATCGCCGTGGCCAGTTCCGGGTCGAAAGAGGTCAATTTCATCTCCTTGTAGAAGAGCCCGACCACGAGCAGATTGAAGAGAAACACCCCGCCGAGGACGAGGGCCGCGCGGGGAACGGCGATCGTCGTGCCGCCGACCGCGGGTTCCCACGCGATGTCGAGCGGAGTCAGCTCGATGGCCCCGTAGAGCACGCAGCCGGGATCCAGATCGACATGATCCGCCGCCCGCACGATCAGCAGCAGCCCGACGGCGAAGAGCGTGGTGAAGACGATGCCCATCGACGCGCCCCGGTCCACTCCGCCCGAACGGCTGATCCACTGGGTGAACACCGCCGTGAGGACCCCCACCGCGACCGCCCCGAGAAACATCCCGAAACTCGCCCGGCTCCCGGTCACCAGAAAGGCCACGGCCAGCCCCGGGAGCACGGCGTGGCTGATCGCGTCCCCCATCATGCTCATGCCCCGGAGCACGAGGAAGGCACCGGGAATCGCCGCCGCCATGGCGCAGAGGGCCCCGACCACGACAATCCATGTATCGAAGGGGAACCAGGTCATGTCCGACCCCCTTTCGCCCCGAGCGGATGCGGACTCGCCACAAGGGCGCGGGTGCCGAGCTTGCGCTCCAGCTCGGCGACGAGATCCGCTCCCAGCACGTGCTCGACGGCGTCGGCGTCGCGGTCCACGTGGCTGGCCGCGATGTCGGCGTGCGTGATCAGAAACATCTCCCAGAGGCGGTGGTTGCGCGTCATCCGGACCGCCTCCCCGTAGCCCGCCTCGGAGAGCTGGAGGGAATCGCCGTCGAAGGACTCGACGTACCCGTCCCGCCCGGCCCGGCGGACCGCCGCCCGGAAACGCCGGGCGCTCCAGGAACGCCCGCTTTGGAGTTCGCGGATCGGGACCGGCCGATTTTCCGGAGCCCCCTCGTCCTCCCCGCCGCCGGCCCGCGCCTCGAGGATTTCGTAGGCCCCCCGGAGAAGATGCTGCCGGGCGATCCGGCGATTCAGCCGCCGCCGCTCGATCCCGCGCCGGAGAACGCCGCGCGCCGTGCCGAAAAAAAGACTGGCGACAAAGAGAGCCGCAGCCGCCAGTACGATGACGGCCCCGGCGGGCAACCCCGGCAGGAGGGCGCTCGCGCTCGAACCGGTCCATCCGCTGACGGCCCCGATCCCCGCCGCCAACAGAAGCATGGTCGAGAGCCGGTTCGTCCAGAAACGGGCCGCCGCCGCCGGAATGATCAAAAAAGCGATGATCAGGATGAGCCCGACCGCCTGCAGGCCCGCCACGGTCACCACGGCGACCAACCCGAGCATGACCACGTCGAGCCGCCCCACGGGCCAGCCCTGGCTCCGCGCGAACCCTTCGTCGAAACACAGGATCATGAACTCCTTGCGCAAGAGGAGCGAGGCGGCGACCACGGCGAGAGCCACCCCCGAGAGGAGAAGGAAATCGCTCCGCACCATCGAGGCGGTCTTACCGTAGATAAAGGATTCCAGCCCGGCCGCGCTCGCCCCGGGCATCGACTGGACCATGCCCAGCACGGCGACTCCCCCTCCGAAGAAAACGCTCAGCACGATCCCCATGGCGGCATCGTCCTTGATCCGCGAGGTGCCGCGCACCGCCAGGACCGTGAGCACCCCGAGCAGACCCGTGGCCATGGCCCCCGCGAGCAGCCAGATCAGGTTCCGCCCCTCGCCTCCCGCGGCCGCCGCCAGCAGGAAGGCGATTCCGATCCCCGGAAGGCAGGCGTGGGAAAGGGCGTCCCCCATCAGCGAGCGCTTCCGCAGGAGCAGAAAGGTACCGATCAACCCGGAAGCCAGCCCGAGGATGCTCGTGCAGAAAACGACCAGCCGGGTGTTGTATTCGCGGAGGGTCAGCACCCTCCAGAAAACCCCGGCCTCCGGCAAACCCCGGTCGGGCGGATCCACGCTTCCCCACCGGGTTTCGGCAGGCGAAACCGCATCCCCGGACTCCGCCGCCGAGGCCACTGGCAGAAAGGCGAGAAGAACCAACAGAAGAACACCAGCCCAACGCCGCGGGACAGGAGTGTCCCGTCTCCTTATGATTGAAAGTGGGACAGGAGTGTCCCACCTCCTTATGGTTGAACGCGGGACAGGAGTGTCCCGCCTCCTTATGATTGAAAGTGGGACAGGAGTGTCCCACCTCCTTATGATTGAACGCGGGACAGGAGTGTCCCGCCTCCTTATGATTGAAAGCGGGACAGGAGTGTCCCGCCTCCTTACGGTTGGATGCGGGACAGGGGAATCCCTGACCACCGCTTCCCCGGTACCAAATTCAGCGAAAGACCCCACAACTCCAACTCTCCCAATCTCCACAACTCCCCCCCTCAGGTCTCAGGTCTCAAGTCTCAGCCCTCCAACAATTCTCACGCCCCCGTTCCCCGCGAAAGAGCGTGGCCCGCCTCGGCCAGCAGGGTGAGCTTCCCGCCGTAGGTCTTTTTCAGGTTGTCGTTGTTGAAGACCTCCGCCGTCGGCCCGGCGGCGACCACGCGCATGTTGAGCAGGACCACCCAGTCGAAATACCGCTCCACCGTCGCGAGGTCGTGGTGGACGACCAGCACGGTGCGCCCGCGTTCCCGCAGTTCCCGGAGCAGATCGACGATCGCCCGCTCGGTCGCCGCATCGACGGCGGCGAAGGGTTCGTCCATGAGATACACCTTCGCGTCCTGGGCGAGCGCCCGGGCGAGGAAGACCCGCTGCTGCTGCCCCCCGGAAAGCTGGGCGATCTGCCGGTCGGCGAGATGCCCGATCCCGACGTGGCGGAGCGCCTCCCGGGCGATCTCCCGGTGGCGGCGGCGGACCGGCCTGCACCACCCGATCCGCCCGTAGGTTCCCATCGCCACCACCTCGAGCGCGCTGACCGGGAAATCCCAATCGACACTCTCCCGCTGGGGAACGTAGCCGACCAGCCCGCGCTGCCGCCGGTAGGGCCTTCCGTACACCCGCACCTCGCCGGAGGCCCGCGGCACCAGGTCGAGGCAGGCCTTCAGCAGCGTGCTCTTCCCGGCCCCGTTCGGCCCGACCACCGCGATCAACTTCCCCTCGGGCAGGTCGAGATCGACGTCCCAGATCACCGGCTTGCGGTGGTAGGCCACCGTCAGATCGTGGATCGAAAGCGGGCACCCGGGCGGATGATCGGGCTCGGTTTTCACTCCGCCCCCTCCGCGGGTTTCCCATTCAAGCTCCGTGGCGGAACCGCCCCTGCGAGGGCCTCCGCGATGGTCGTCGCGTTGGGATCGATCATCCCGATCGGGTGGATTCGTTTCACGGCGGTTGGATGTTTCATTCGGATTGAAGTTCATTCATGTAGCCTCGACTACATAAAGATGTAGCATGAGCTACTTTTTGCCCTTGTCAATCCCTCTTTGCCCGGGTTTTCTCGTCATTCATGTCTTCCCCGCAACCGGAGCCGGAGGCCCGCCGCCACGAGCGGGTCCGCCGCCAGCACTCGAACGAGCTGGCCCAGGACTATGTCGAGGCGATCCAGGAATTGTCGCGGGCCGGCGGAACGGCGCGGGTCACGGATCTGCAACGGATTTTCGGTGTCTCGCACGTATCGGTAATCCGCGCGCTCCGGCGCTTTGAGGAGAGGGGCCTGCTCGCCCGCCCGCGGGGCGCGGGCATCCGGCTGACCCGCGACGGCGCCCGGATGGCCGAGGAATCGGCCTCGCGGCACATTCTGGTCGTGCGCTTCCTCCGCCTTCTGGGAGTCTCCGGCCCGCAGGCGGAGGCCGACGCCGAGGGCATCGAGCACCACCTCAGCCGGGAGACCCTCGACGCGCTGAAGAACTTCGTCGCCCGGGGGGAGTGACCACAAGTGCGGATACGCGGTCCATCCGGTAGAAACAAATTTTACGGAAAATCTGGAGCGGAAGCGCGACAGCGATTTCGACGGTACTATGTCGAATCCCGATTATCTCCGTCCATCCGGTAGAAACGACGGTCGTCGTTCCTCTACGGTTCCTGCGGAAATCTCCGGCTTTCGGGATGGGGCTATCCCAGCAAAAACTCGAAATCTTTTTTGCTCAGAATGCCCGCGCCTTCCCGCGCGCTTCCGGGGTTTTCCACGAGCTGGTCGAAGAGTTTCTTTTTCTCGAGTTTCAACTCCCCCATGCGTTCCTCGATGGTGCCGCGCATGAGAAGGCGCTCGACGAATACCTTGTTTTCCTGCCCGATGCGGTGGGCGCGGTCGGAGGCCTGGTTCTCGACCGCCGGGTTCCACCACGGGTCGAGGTGGAACACGTAGTTCGCCCGGGTCAGGTTCAGCCCGACTCCACCGGCCTTGAGACTGATCAGGAAGACGGACGGTTCCTCCCTTCCCTGGAAGGCGCCAATGCGTTTTTTCCGTTCCGCTGCCGGGGTTTTCCCGTCGAGCCGGAAGACCGCGCCCTTCCGGGAACGGAGGGCCTCCTCGGCGAGGTCGAGGCCCCCGAGGAATTGCGAAAACACCAGCGCGGAGTGCCCCTCGCTGGCGAGTTCCTCCAGCATTTCCATGAGACGGGCGATTTTCGGAGCCACCCCTTTCGCCGGAGCGCCGAGCAGGGTCGGCGAGACGCAGACCTGGCGCAACCGGGTCAGAGCGGCCAGGGCGACGATACCCGCGCGGGCCGGCGCCTTTTCGGCGAAGGCCGCGCCGACCTCCTCCCGGACTTCGGCGACCGTGCGGTGGTAGATCTCGCGCTGGTCGGGGGCCAGGTCGAGGTAGTGGTCCGTCTCCGTCTTGGGGGGTAGCTCGGTCAGGATTTTTTCCTTCGTTCTCCGCAGAATAAACGGGGCGGCCCGCCGGAGCACGGTCTCCGGAGATGCCTTGAAGACATCGCGGAATTCGGCCAACCCGGACCAGAGGCCCGGCAGGGCGGTCGTCATGACCGAGTAGTATTCGAGGGGGTTGTTCTCAACCGGAGTCCCGGTCAGGCAGAGGGTGAACCGCCTCCGGAGCCGCGCGGCGGCCCGGCTCCGGGTCGCGGAGGGATTCTTGAGAGCGTGGGCCTCGTCGAAGACCACGACCGGAAACTCGAGCGCCGCCAGCTTGTCGATGTCGATCCGCATGACATCGTAGGTCGCGATCACGACATCGGCTTCGGTGAAAACCGCGGTGTCCCGCCCGCGGCCCCCGTATTCCGCCACCCGGAGCCCGGCGCCGAACCGGGCCAGTTCGGCGACCCAGTTGAAGACGAGGCTCGGAGGCACGACGACGAGAACCGCCCCGCCATCGGCGGAGAGGGGGTCTCCGGGGCCGTGCCGCAGCGATTCGAGGAAGGCGATCGCCTGGATCGTCTTGCCCAGTCCCATGTCGTCGGCCAGACAGGCCCCGAAACGGTGTTCGTAGAGAAACCGGATCCACGAAAACCCGGTTTTCTGATAGGGCCGGAGAACATCGCGGAGGGCCGGGGGCGGCTCCGCCGCCGGGAGGGTCTCCAGCGATTGGAGCGATTCGAGAATTCCGCCGAGGGGTTCGGGCAGATCGACCAGCACCCCGGACTTGCGCGTCTCCAGCAAATCAAGGATCTCCAGGCGGGGAACCGGCTCTTCCCACACATCCTCTTCCGCCTTCCGGCGGCGGGACTCGGCGCGCCGGCCCGCCAGATCCGTGAGCTTCGAAAGGGCGTCCGGATTCTCCGCAACCACGTTGATCCAGTGGTCGCCCCCATCCCGCATGACCCCTTCGCCCAGGAGCATCCGCGACCATTCTTCGGGTGGAATCTCAAAGGACTCGACCATGACGCTCGGATGGAGCTGGAACATGTCGGTCTTTATGTCGGCGGTGACCTTCATCCGCACCGTCGCCCGGGCCTCCCGGACTGGTTTCGAACGGAAAAACAGGGCCACGTCGGTTTCCGCGCTCATCCGCAGGGCCCTCGCCAGCACCACATCCAGGGATTCCGCGGGAAAGTAGAGACCTTGTCCACACGACTCGAACTGTTCCCTGGTCTCCGGGTCGGCCAGGACAATCGCGGCTTTGAGAAAATGGCGCGCGGAAATTACCCAATGGTGCCAGGTCCCGTCCGGGGAAGCGATCAGGACATGGTGCGACTCGCCGTAGGTGGACACCAGTTTCTCCAGATTTCTTTCGATCTCTTTGACCTCCTGCTGGTGTTCGGTCCTGGCGAACAGTGCGTCCTCCCGGCATTCGCGGAAAGCCGCCTCCCGCTCCCGGCGGGTCCCGGCCCCGAGCCACGACAGGACCGCTTCCGAGAGCGCCATCGTACGTTTGCCGGAGCGGGTCACCTTCCACGAGCCAAGGGACAGGCTCCTTCGGATGCCCTCCGACACCGCCATACCGAAGAGAATCGCGTCCACGGAAAAATCCCCTTCCTCGAAAAACCAACGTCCGGCGAATCTCCCGGTATCGTCCCCGTCGATACGGAAGGTCAGCCTTGGGCGGACCGGATCGGGCAAATCGGCGGGTTCGTCGCCGAGCCAGAGGAAAAGGTCCTTACCGACCCACTTCGGCTCGAAGGGAACACACAGCGACGCGCGGTTCCTCTCCGCCAGGGGGTCTTTCTCGTCGAAATCCCCTTCGTCCGGGCCGTCGTCGTAATCGTCGTAATCGTCGTCGCCGGCCCGATCGAGGCCTGCATCCGCCTCGATAGCGAAGACCTCCGCCAGGTAGTCCACGGTTGGGTTGCGGGCGCACCGGAAAAGGGTTCCGGTGTCGAAGCGGTAGCCAAAGCCCGTGCCTGGAAAGGCCTCCGTCTTCCCGTCGCCGACCGCGACCGGGCGTTCCTTGACCGTCCCCTCGCGGAGAACGAGATGGCAATAGATCTTTTCGGAGCCGATTTCGGGCGAACGCACGAGCATCTCCCCCTCGCTGGTTTCGACGGCAACGGGGATGTCCCCGACCACCGCATCGAGAACTTCCGGTATCTCCTTTTCCGGTTCGAAAAAGGGAACGCCGTTGCCGAAGATCGCCGTGTAATCCGGGGAAACACCCCGGATCCCGCGATTGGCCGCTTCCTCGATCTCCAGAAAAAAGGGCGGGATACCGTTGACGGGTTTGAGCAAAAACCGCTTCGGCTTGAATTCGTCGTCTTCCTGCGCCGGCGGGCGCGGACGGGAAAGCGGACGCTCCGGTTGCGGGGACCGCCGGCCCGGCGCCGTCGTCAGATCCTCCATCGGGTCGTCCGGGATCTCCTCTTCGAGCAGGGACCGCTCCAACCGCTTCCGCACGGCGGCCGGCGGAGGGGGATACCCGAAAGTCTTGTTCTGAAAGATGGCGAATACCGCCGCCAGCGCGGCCCCGACATGCTGGCATTGGCCGCTGCTTTGAAACGGACCGCAGTCGCAGTCGGGGACCACCGCCCCCCCTCCCCCCGGGTCCAGTCGCAGAACGGTAAAATGCCCGTCCACGACCGCAATTAACTCCCCGGGAGCAATGGAAAGCGACGAAACCGAGCCGTTGGCCAGCAATTGGACCCCCGCCACCACGTATCTCTTGTCCTGCAGGTAGTAAAAAGCGGACGGCGACAGCTCCATCCACTGCCGCGCACCCGGCAGACGCTGAATTCGAGACATCCGGTCACTCATCCTCCCCAGACTGTCAGCCGAACGACACCCGGCAAGCCCGGATGCGGGTGGTCCCGGGTGTAACCCGCTCAAAGAAATTTTCCGAGCGAGGAATCGATGTTCCGGATCGCCTGTGCGACCGGACCTTCGGTTTCCACCAACTCGAAATCCTCGAACTCGAATCCGGGACCCACGCTGCAGCCGACGAGGACGGCTCCGCCGAGGGGCTCGGCGGCCTGCCAGGTTCCGGCCGGAACGACGTGGCAGTAGCGATGGTTGTCGCGGTCCAGGCGGATCCGTTCCACGGAATCGGATCCCTCCCGCCACTCGTGGAGGATGACGCCCCCGCCCTCGTAAAGATGCCAGGCCTCGTCGCTCGCCACCCGGTGGAACCGGCTCACCTCGCCCGGCTCGAGGTGGAAATAGATGTGGGTCAGGGCGGACCTTTCCCCGCCGCCCCCGTCCAGCGGGCGCACCCGACGGTCGGACCGGAACACCTCTCCGAAGGCCCCGCCCTCCGGATGCGGTGCGAGATCGAGCACTTCCCTTACGTTTTCCATTCGCGGAAGAGTCCGGGAAGCCGCCCGGGATGTCAACGGATTCCCCAGAACGCCTGGAACGCCGCCCCGAAATGCCCCGGATGCAGGAGTTGGAGCATCCGCGACCGGGCGGCGCGGGCGCTTTCGTCCTGCCCGGCCTCGACGATGCTCCTGACCGCGCGGGCCGCCTTTTCGAGGAAAAACGCCTCCTGCCGCCGGGGGCCGCCGACGCGGAATCCGTGCCGGGAAAGAACCGCCGCCAGCCGATCCCAACAGACGTTGCAGGTCAGGTCCCTCGACCCCGGATCGCCGAGCAGGTCGTCCGTCCGCCGGTGGTTGCGGTAGGCCCTCGCGGTTCCCTCCGGCAGGTGCCTTGTCAGGGCCTCCCAGTAGGAACCGTAGTCGAAGGTGAGGAACAGGCCCGTCCATCCCCCCTCCAGATAGCCGCCGAGGACGGACTCCGCCTCGACGGACAGGTCGAAGCGGTAGCCCTCCGGCACCGCGGCGGGCAGATCGGGAAGCAGTCGGAGGGCTTCGCCACTGGCGGGTTCCCCCGCCTCCTCGCGCCAGGCACCGTCCTCCCCCCTGCCGACGAAAATCTCCCGCCAGCGCCCGTCTTCGAACCGCATGCGGACGAACGGTCGCGCGTCGAGCCATTCGTTCGCGAAGAGGACGACCGGGCCGGACAACGCCGGGACGGGATCGCCGAGCCGGATGGGCGAGACCTCCCGGAACGGATGATCCCGGTCCGCGAGCAGGGAGGTCCCGGGTTCGGGCGCGACCTCCACGAAGCGGAATCGGGAGAGATCGCCGTCGCCGAGCAGGGAGCGAACCGCATCGACGACCAGGGGGGCGAAGACCGAGCGGACCGCCAGATTGGTCACGAAATCCGCGTCGGCCCGCGCCCCGACGCGGGTGCGGTCGGCGGCGTAGTATCCGCCGACCGGGTCGTAGAGCGCGGCGCGGCAGAAATCGACGAAGGGAATCCGTTCGCCCGCCTCCGGGAGGCCCTGCGGCGGGGGGAGGTCACGATCACTCATGGCGGTTCTCCGATCGGGCGGCCACCAGCCGCCGCTGGGGATTGTCGGCGAAAAAACTGCCGGCGAAGAGGACGACGCCCGCGACCACCGCAAGCTGGATCACCGGCCGATAGCCGCCCCAATAGTCGTAGCTCAGGCTGAAAGCAATCGGCCCGAACGCGCTCCCGAAAACGAGCGAAGCCATGTTGACCCCGCTGATCGCGCCGAGATGCCGCCTCCCGAAGAACCGCGCCCAGACGGTGCCCATGACCGGCGCGAACGCACCCCCGGAGACCGCCAGCCCCGCGATCAGGATGCCGACGGCGTGGGGACCGGGAGCGGAGAGCAGGCCGACAGGGATCAGGGTGACTCCCAGGGTAAAAAGGTGGAGGGCGTATTTCAACCGGGTCCGGTCGATCAACCACCCGACCGCGAGGCTGACGAACAGGGCCACTACCGCCGCCGGGAGGAACGCCCCGAGGGCGATCTGCCGGGGGATTTCGAGATTCTCCGCCACCGAGACGATGTGGAAGGTGTAGCCGGTGATGAAGAAACCCTGGAAGGACAGGCTCAGGTTGTAGATCCAGAAACCATAGGTCCGCACCGCCTCGGCCCGTGTGAACTCGCGGACGACCTCGTTGTCTGGATTCCCCTTCGTCCCCTCCGGAATCCGGCGCCCCCCGTCCATGAGAAGACCGCACTCCTCGGGGTTGTCCCGGAAAAACAACCACGCGAAGACCCCGAAAAACAACCCGCTGAACCCGGCGAGAGCCAACCAAGCGCCCCGCCAACCCAGCTCACGGATCATCCAGTCGAACAAAAGGGGGGCCACCGCGAAGAAAAAGGCCGCGAACACCCCGCTGACCGAGGACACCCTCCCGCGGAACAGATCGAACCACTTGGCGATCATGTTCCGGCTGGCGAGCGTCATCAACCCCTGCCCGAAAAACCGCAGGAGAAAAAATCCGACGGTCACGAAGACGATCTTCACGCCGATCCCCCAACCGACCGGAAAAACCCCGGAAAAGAAGTCGGCGAGCCGATCCACCTGGGAGAGAAAGACCAACGCCCCCCCGATGCCGGCGGCGGAAACGACCGCCCCGAACCGGATTCCGGCCCTGTCGAGCCAGCGTCCGATCGGAGTGATCATAAATCCGCTTCCGATCGTTCCCGCGAGATAGGCCACGCTGATCCAGGTACGCCGGATGTCGAGCGCCTCGATGAGGCGGTCGGTGAACACCCCGACGCCGATCGTCTGCCCCGGAACACTGCAGACGATGCCGACCGTGGCCGCGGCGGCGACGATCCATCCGTAGAATACGGGAACCCGGGCGGGACGGAACGGCCGGTTCGGATCAAAGGCCGCCGAAAAGAAGGAAACTTTCACGGGAAGCGGTATTCAAAAGTGGTCGGGCGGCCTTGGCCCCCGATCCGTTGCGGGCGGGATCAAGACCGAGGATGATCGGACGGCAAGCGGCTTCGCCTTTACGGAGCTTCCATGGGACTGGCCGGTGAAATGAGGAAAGGCCTCCCGCCGTGGCCGGGTTGCTTTAGCGCCCGGTTTTCGCATCGGAAGGAAAGGTTCCGGATTCCCGCGGAGTTTCAGCCCACACCGAACATCACCGGCTGTCGGAGGTGGGCGCTGAAGCAACCCACCCACTCTGTTGGACCGCCCATTAAGCTGACGGAGCCGTTTCATCCCGCCGAAACCAGATCGCTGGATAAATTGCGGCGCAACTTCAAGCGGCGATCCGACCACATGGAAAACCCGAAATATCCCAAGCTCCACCGGACTACGATTCCCCGAGCAACTCGTCGTCGATCTTGTAATTGGCGAAAACACTTTTCACATCCTCGAGATCGTCCAGAGCGTCGATGAGCCGCAGGATCTGCCGGGCGGTATCGGCGTCGGAAACCGGCACCGGCGTCTGCGGCAGGTAGGCCAGCTCGGCGGACTCCGTCGCGATCCCGGCTTTTTCGAGGGCCTGGACGACCGCGTCGAAATCAGTCATCTCGCAGAGCACCTCGAAGTGATCGCCGTGGTTCTCCACTTCCTCGGCCCCGGCTTCGAGCACGACCTCCATCAGGCCATCCTCATCGACCCCATCCGCGGAGACCAGGAACTGGCCCTTGCGCTGGAAATTGTAAGAAAGCGCGCCGGAGCCGGCGAGATTCCCCCCGTTTTTGGTGAAAGTGCTGCGGACCTCGGAGGCGCTCCGGTTCTTGTTGTCGGTGGTGACCTCCACGATGAGCCCCACGCCGCCGGGGCCGTACCCTTCGTAGGTCAACTCCTCGATGGTCGTGCCCTCCAGTTCCCCGGTGCCCTTCTTGATCGCCCGGTCGATGTTGTCGGCGGGCATGTTCGCCGCCTTCGCCTTGGCGATGTTCGTCCGCAGGCGCGGATTGAACTCGGGATCGCCGCCCCCGTCGCGGGCGGAGAGGGTCAGCTCTTTGCTGATCACGCTGAAAATCTTACCGCGCTTGGCGTCGATCGCCGCCTTGTGGCGCTTGGTGGTGGCCCATTTGCTGTGTCCGGACATGACGGGGGAGATTGGGTGGTTTGAGATCGGAGTTCAACTCCAATTCACCCGGATCCGTTTCCGCGGGTGTAACCACAAGTGCGTCGAGCGACCACGTAGTTGGATGACTTTAGTCGTCCAACCCGAAGCGGGTTGGCGGAAAAGACATTCCCCTGTGTCGCGAGACCGCTGAAGCACTGCGCTCCCAAAGTCCGAAGAAAATGGGATCGGTTCGTTCCAAAACTCCTCGCACTTGTGGTTATACCCCCCACGTCCTCCGGCGGCGATCAGAGTCTTGCCAAAGCACGACCGCTGTCCATTCTCTCCTTTTTTCCGACCTATGCTCCCTGTCTCCCGACCTCTGCCATCCGATCCACCATGGACATCAGCCAACTTGACGTAATTTCCAAAGCGCGCGTTCTGCTCGAGGCGCTGCCCTACATCCAGCGTTTCCGGGGGTCGGTCTTCGTGGTCAAATACGGGGGGAGTTTCATGGACGATCCCGATCCGGAGGTCCGGGCCAAGGTCGCCACCGATCTCGCTTTTCTTTCGGCGGTGGGCATCCATGTCGTGGTGGTACACGGCGGGGGCAAGGCGATCACCCGGGCCATGGACGCGTCCGGCCTCGAGGCCCGTTTCGAGAACGGATTGCGGGTGACCGACGCGGCCACCGTCGAGATCGTCCGGAAGACCCTCGACGAGGAGGTGAATCTGGAGATCTGCGAGATCGTGCAGCAGAAGCTGGGCCGGCCGCTGTCCCTGCCCGGGTTCAAGGTCCTGACCGCCCGCAAGCTGGCGGCCGACGGGGGCGGCGACATCGGCTTCGTCGGCGAGGTCGTCGGCGTCGATACGGCTCCGATCCGCAGGGCCGTTGCCGATGGCTACATGCCGGTCATCTCCCCCGTCGGCGTCGATGAGACGGGGCAGGCTTTCAACACCAACGCCGATGTGGCCGCCTCGCGCGTGGCGGCCGCCCTCCGCGCCCGGCGGCTGGTTTACCTTTGCGACGTGCCGGGTCTGCTCGGCGATCCGGAGGATCCGGGAAGTCTCATCTCCAGCCTTCCGGCGGAAAAGGTCGAAACACTCAAGACCGAGGGCGTGATCGCCAAGGGCATGATCCCCAAGGTGGACAGCGCGGTCCACGCCCTGCGCAACGGCGTCAGCCGGGTTCACTTCATCGACGGGCGGATGCCGCATTCGCTGCTGCTTGAGATTTTCACCGACCGGGGGATTGGTACGGAGGTGGTCCATTGATGCACAGGGAAACCCAAAAACAATACGAGCAATTCCTCATCGGGAACTACGCGCCGCCGCCGTGTTCCCTCGTCTCGGGGAGCGGGAGCCGCGTCCGCGACGACGAGGGGAGGGAGTATCTCGACTTCACGACCGGGATCGCCGTCAACGCCCTCGGCCACGCCCATCCCCGGTGGGTGGAGGCGATCCACCGCCAGGCCGGGCGGCTGGGGCATTGCAGCAATCTTTTCGCGAATCCCCGCCAGGGGGAACTGGCCGAACGCCTCGCCCGGTACACGCCGCCGGGGCGGTTCCTGTTTTGCAACAGCGGGGCGGAGGCCAACGAAGCCCTCCTCAAGCTCGCCCGGCTCCACGGGCGGGCGACCAGCGGCGGGGAAGAGGGCCGCCGCCACGTGGTGGTGACCGCCGAGAACGCTTTTCACGGGCGGACCTTCGGCGGCATGGCCGCGACCCCTCAGGAGAAGATCCAAGGCGGCTTTCGTCCCATGCTCCCGGGGTTCCGCCACGCGCCGCTCAACCGCATCGAGGCCTTCGCCGAAGTGATCGACGGGACGGTGTGCGCGGTTTTGCTCGAAACCATCCAGGGCGAGGGCGGGGTGTGTCCCGCCGATTACGGATTCCTGCGCGAACTGCGCGCCCTCTGCACGGAGCGGGGGGTGCTGTTCATTCTCGACGAGGTGCAGTGCGGGATCGGGCGGGCCGGAACTTTCTTCGCCTACGAGCCGAGCGGTGTCGTGCCCGACGCGATCGGCATGGCCAAGGGCCTCGGGGGCGGCTTCCCGATCGGAGCGATCTGGGTTGCCGGAGAGTTCGCGCCGCTCTTCCGGCCGGGCTCGCACGGCACGACCTTCGGCGGCACGCCGCTGGCTTGCTCGGCGGCCCTGGCCGTGATCGATGGGATCGAGGAGGAGGATCTTCTCGCGAAGGTCCGCGGGCGGAGCGGCCCGTGGATCGACTCCCTCCGGGCCCTGGCCGCCGCCCGCCCGGACTCGATCACGGAGGTCCGCGGGCGCGGATATCTGGTTGGCCTCGCCGTGCGGGAAGAGGCTCCGAAGCTGGTCGCCCGCCTGCGGGAGGCCGGCCTGCTCACGGCTCCGGCGGGCGGAAACACCGTGCGTCTCATCCCGCCCCTGAACGTCTCGGAGGACGACCTGCGCGAATCGGTCGCGATCCTCGCGAAGGTTCTCGGCGGGTGAGAAATCCCCCGGGGGTGGGAAACCGCTCAGGAAAACGGGTCGGGAGGGCTTTGGTAAAGCGCGATGTCGTCGTGCTCGCGGGCGAAGTAGTCGCAGTTCCACTGGGACTCGAAGAGGAGGCAGAGGCGTTCCCGGTCGTCCCGCGCGAGGACGGCTCCCGGGAGGTAGCGGGAGAACGCCTCGTGGTCCGCCGCGGCGGGGTCCAGCCATCGTGTGACCGTCCAGGGAGCGTCCTCCGCCCGGGTCTCCGCCTGGTATTCCGAGGAGAGGCGGTGCTGGACGACATCGAACTGGAGCCGCCCGACCGCGCCGATCAGCGGGATCTGGCTGGCGGATTTCACCAGGGTGAACCGCTGGACGACTTTCTCCTGAAGGAGCTGCCGGAGGCCTTTTTCGAACCGCTTGTAGGTCCGGGTGTCGGTGTGGTGGAGAAAGAGAAAGCACTCCGGTGCGAACCGGGGTATCGCCTCGTAGCGGATGTCCGAATCCTCGGCCAGAGTGTCGCCGATCTCGAGATCGGACTGGCCGGTCAGCCCGAGGATGTCGCCCGGGTACGCCTCGTCGCTCGTGTCCCGCTCCTTTCCGAAAATCTGGTAGGAATGGGAGAGGCGCACGGATTTTCCCGACTGCACGTGCGTGGCCCGGAGATCGCGGTGAAAGCGGCCGGAACAAATCCGCAGGAAGGAGAGGCGGTCCCGGTGGTTCGGATCGGTGTTGGCCTGGATTTTGAAGACGAAGGCCGAAAAGGCGGGATGCTCGGGGGCGATCTCCCCGTCGCGGGTCTTTTTCGGCTGCGGCGGGCTCGAATATTCGAGAAAGCCGTCCAGGAGCAGTTGGACGCCGAAATTGTTGATCGCGCTCCCGAAAAAAACGGGGGTCAGGGCTCCCCGGGCGATTTCCGTGCGGTCGAGTTCGTGTCCCGCCTCCTCGAGAAGCCCGTCCGTTTCGAGAAGCGCCTCGAAGATCTCCGGACGAATCTGCTCCCGGAGAGCGGGATCGGTCACGCCGCTCACCTGGACGGGGGACCGGAAGGCTCCCCCGGAAACCCGCTCGAACCGATTGAACCGTTTCTTGGTTCGTTCGAAAATACCGAGAAAATCGGGTCCGTTTCCGATCGGGAGATTGACCGCGAAAGTCCGCAGGCCCAGCCGCTCCTCAATCTCGTCCAGCAACTCGAGGGGCTCCCTGCCCGGCCGGTCGCATTTGTTGATGAAGGTGATGATGGGGATCCCGCGCCTGCGGCAGACCTCGAACAATTTCAACGTCTGGTCCTCGATTCCCTTCGCGGCGTCCAGGACCATGATGGCCGAATCGACGGCGGTCAGGACCCGGTAGGTGTCCTCGGAGAAATCGCGGTGGCCGGGCGTGTCGAGGAGGTTGATCCGGAAGTCCCCGTAGTCGAACTGAAGCACCGCGGAGGAAACGGAAATGCCCCGCTGTTTCTCCATTGCAAGCCAGTCGGAGGAAGTGCCCCGGCCGGTCCGGCGGTTTTTGACGTTTCCCGCCGACTGCTTCGCCCCGCTGTAGAGCAGCAGCTTTTCGGTGATGGTGGTCTTCCCGGCGTCCGGGTGGGAGATGATCGCGACGGTCCGTCGGCGGGCGGTTTCAATGGCAAGTGGCGAAGGCATAGGCGGAGGAGCCGGATTTTCTCCCGGCGATGAAACCGCCCACTCTGAGGGTGAGAAGGGTGGGGAGGCCAGTCCAATTTCCGGGTCTGGATTCATCCCTGCCTTTCGGCTTGTCATCCCGGGTTTCCGAATCTACATTAGCGGAAATCAATCTCCCCATGAACTCTCTCCGACGCACCCCCCGATCCGCTTTCACCCTGGTGGAACTTCTCGTCGTTCTCGGCGTGATCGCCATCTTCGTGGGTGCGTTCGCGACCGCCCTCCGCCCGGGTAATCCCTCCGTCGCCGTCCAGGGTGCCCAGGCCAATTTCGCCGCCCTCCTGACCCAGGCGCGGGGCGTGGCGGTGCTGAAGGGGGCGGACACGCGGCTGATCGTGCACGCGGATCCCGATAACCCCGATCGCTTTCTCCGGTTCGCCGGAATTGTGTTTGACGCCAACAATGACCCGGATAATCCGGATTGGCGGGCCGCGACCGACGGAATCTCCCTGCCAAACGGCGTCTTCGTGGTGCCTCCGGCAGAAGCGTCCTTGTCCGAGGTTTCTTACGAGGATGACTGGGATGACCGCGTGCGATCCCGCTTTTCGGGTACGAGCACCGAGCTTATGGAGTATATCTCGAACGACGAAGAGGACTACTACTACGTGACGTTCAATCAGCGGGGATTGGTGGAGGATGCGGAATCGCCGCTTCTCGCCGTGGCGACCGCCCAGCCGGGTCCGGACGGGGTCGGGTTGAATTTCGACAATTCGGGCGCGGCCAGCGGCCTGATCGTCCGGCTCTACGGATCTTTCGTTCTCCTCAACGAAGCCGCCGCTTTTCCCGACCTCTGACCCATGATTTTTCCGCCGAGAAACATTCCCGCCCGATCGTCCCGGAACGGCTTCTCCCTGATCGAAGTCATCCTCGCCATCGGGGTTTTCGCCCTCACGATTGTCGCGGTGATCGGACTTTTGGGGCCGATCGCCCAGCAGGTGCGCGACCTGCAGGATACGAGGGTCGCGAACAGCCTGCCCGTTCCGATTCGGGAGGAGTTGAACCGGGTGGGGTTCGAGCATTTCGTCGCGGTTTCCTCTGGATCGACGGCGGTCGCCGCCGGTGCCTTTCCCTCCGATTTGTCGGAAGACGAGGGCGCGCCCGGGGCTTGTCTCGTTCTTTACGGAACCGAAGACGGGTCCAAGGTGGTCGTTCAGGGCGGAGCGGGTGTCTCGCCGAATGCGGACGACGGCATCCTGGAAATTCCCGAGGCGGATCGGTATTTTCTCGTTCAGGTCTTTCCCGCGACCGGGAGCCTCGAGTATCAGGATGGTCCGAACGGGGATGCCCACATCGCTTTCCGCGTTTTGATTTCCTGGCCCTACAAGACCCCGGGCACCGCAGCGGGGGAGTTTGTCGATTTCGACGACCGTCGCTCCTTCGAATACCACACAGCCATCGTCGTCGGAGAGCCCTTCTGATGAAAAAACGCGCCTCTCTCGGATTCACCCTGGTCGAACTGCTCGTCGCCACAGCCGTGACGGTGATCATCGTCGGCCTGATGATCTCCATGGTCAGCAACCTGTTGACCGCCTACAACCGCAGCAGCGGCGCCCTTTCGGCGCAGAGCCAGGCGGGGCTCGTCCTCGACAGCCTTGCCGCGGAGATCGAGAGCATGGTCGTGCGCAATTCCGACGAGGTGATGCTTGCGGCGACGATCCGAACCGATCCCGCCGGAATG
>CAZDRT010000010.1:0-5698 GCA_964507815.1 uncultured Puniceicoccaceae bacterium | reverse complement strand
ATCGACTGGTGGGACATCGTAATTCAAAACTCGGAAGTTTACTCCCGGGTCATCAACATTCCATCGAAGCCCCTCTGAGGGGGTCGGTTTTTCAGTCTCCGTAGTAGCGCCGGTAGAGTTTGCGCGCGATGGAGGCTTGTTTTCCGACAAGACCGGCCAGCCGGAAGCGGATGACCGTCCCGAAAACCAGACCGAATCTCCGGAGGCGGTTGCCTTGGTTCCATTTGGCCGTGCCCGCGCGGGTTTCGAGGCCGAGGTAGCGGGTCTCTCCGGTCCGGCGGAGCCGGCGGCTCATCTCGACGTCCTCCATGAGGGGGAATTGATCCAGGTTTTGCCACAACGACCGCACCTCCCTGCGCAGAAACATGCCCTGGTCGCCCCAGTAGGATTCGCCGAACTGCGCCCGCCCTTCGTTCATCCATTCGACGACCGTCAGGACGGGGCTTCCCGGAGCGAACCGTTGTCCGCACGCGCCTCCGGCCACCCGGGGGCCGAGTTCGCGGATCGTGCGCACCGCCTCGGCGTGCAAGGTGCAGTCCGCGTGCAGGATTAGGGCGAAGTCGGTGTCGAGGGCTTCGATGCCGCGGAGAATCTGGGCGCCTCTCCCGAGGGGCGCGGCAATCACCCGGGCACCGGCCGCCCGCGCGCGGGCCACGGTGGCGTCGGTCGAGCCGCCGTCCACCACCACGCACCGGTCGGGCGGAACCGTTCCGGCGGCGAGGGAATCGAGACACGCCGGGAGCGTTTCCGCCGCGTTGAAGGTGGGGATCACGACGCCCGCGGTGGGTTTTTCCGGCAGGGGACCCAAGCCGCCGGGGCGGTGCCGGAGGAGTCGGTTGACTTCCGCGGCACCGAGGAAGAGAAAGGGGATCCAGACCCCGTATCCGGCCCATTCCGGCAGACCCCAGGTTCCGTGCGCGGCGGCCTCGCGCCAGACGAGAAAGTAAACGGCCTGGGAGGCGCACAGCCAGAGCCATGCGAGACTCGGGCGAATGGCGAGAAAGGGAATGATCCACGCCAGATACCAAAAGTGCAGGATCGGGCTGCTGAGCAGAAGGGCGGCGAGGATTCTCCGCACGAGGGTGGCGGGGTCGCCCCCCTTGTGGAGGACGAAGGCCAGGGAGGCGAGGAAGAGCCCGGCCCCGAGAGAGGCGGCCCGTTCGGCCGGAAACCCGAAAGTCCCGAGGAGGAAGGGGATCAGCCCCTGGAACGAGGTCTTCCCCCCGAACTCGTTCACGGATGCGAACCACGGAAGGATCCCCCCGGCGAAGGGGAGCCAGGTCGCGGCGACCAGGAGTGCGGCGGAGCCGATCCCCTTCCACGCTCTCCGTGCGAACCATACCGGTGCCAGGACGACGCTGGCGAGCTTTGTCTGGAACGAGGCGGCCAGGAGTATCCAGGAGAGCCGCGTGCGCCCGGATTCCACTGCCAGAACGGCCGAGGCGAGCAGCAGGACGAAAACGGAGTCGTAGTGGGCCTCTCCGGCGAATGCGACGAGGATGACGGGGTTGAGCGCGTAAAGGAGCGCGGGCGAGGGAGGAAGCCGCCGGCGGTGCAACAGGGCGAGGACCGCCAGGAGCACGCCGAGGTCGCAGCCCGTGAAGACGAGTTTTTCGACCGTCTCCGCCGGGAGGGGCGGAGAGACGGCCGCCATCAGGGCGAACAGGCCCTGGGCCAGGGGCGGATAGACCGTGCCGCGGTCCCTGTGGTTCATGCGCTCCCAGTCCGCGTCGCGGAAGGGGATGCGCGAGGGATCCGCCGCGGCCGCGGAAAAGGGGTTCTCCCCTTCCAGTACCAGTCTCCCCTCCCATCGGTAGCGGGCGGTGTCGTCGGAGACGGGGGCTTCCCAGAGCGCGGCCCGCGGGAGGACGGCGGCGAGAAGAATCAGTCCGGTGGCGGGCGCGCCCCACCGGTTCGGCAGTGGGAAGAATCCTTGGCAGAGGGCCAGGCCGGCCGCCTGGAGAAGAAAGCCGAAGGGGCGTCCCGGAGTCGGATCGTCGAAGGAGTCGGCGAACGCGAAGGGCAGGCACCCGGCCAGGACCAACACCAGCCCCCCGGCAAAAAAGATCCACCGGGTGGCGGAGCCGCTCATCCGGCGATGCCCGGGGACGACGCGTCCGCCGCCGCCGGAGCGTTGGTCGCGGCGGTCGGGGAACCGGGGGCGGAGCGGGATTCGCGGATTTCGAGCAGCGAGCCGATGCCCACGAACGAATATCCGGCCGCGTAGAGGAGAAGGAACGGGCTCATCCCCCAGACGCCGGCCCGGGAATAGAGGGCGAACGACAACAGGCAGTACCCGGCCAGAAAGAGTTCGACGGCGACGAGTCGCGAGCCCCGGGCGCGGTAGCGGAGGGTGTGGGCCGAGCCCCGTTTGGGGGTGCGGACGAACCCGCTCTTGATTCCGAGGAGTCCCTCGATCACGCCGCGGCTGTTCGAGAGCGATATTCCGAGACCCACGATGGTCAGCGCGGGCAGGAGCAGGATTTTGCGCCGCCATCGGTCCGGGTAGAGGGTTCGCTGGCTGATCAAATAGAGGAAATTCGGGCCGAGGGCGGCGACGAGGACGCAGGCCGCCCCGGCCATCCGCACCAGCGGACCGACCCGCTCGGGCAGAAAAAAGAGAACCGGCAGGCTGAGAACGGCCACCAAGACGATAAACGGGTGGATTCCGTAGTGGGTCAGGTGGAGAAAGGCCTGGAGGCGTGCGATCCGCGGACGGTCCGAGCGAAGCACCCGGGGGAAAAGCTTTTTCGCGGTCTGGATGGAGCCTTTCGCCCAGCGGAACTGCTGGTTCTTGAAAGCGGTGAAGGAGGCCGGCAGTTCGGCGGGAACGACCGCCTCGCCCCGGAAAGCGAGCCGCCACCCGGCGAGCTGCGCCCGGTAACTGAGGTCCATGTCCTCGGTGAGCGTGTCGCCCTCCCAGTTTCCGCTTTCGAGAATCGCCCGTTTCCGCCAGAGCCCCGCCGTGCCGTTGAAATTCAGGAAGAAGCCGTTCGAGGCCCGGGCCGACTGCTCGATGGCGAAATGTCCGTCGATGCCGATCGATTGCGCGCGGCAGAGCAGGTTCTCCCGGGGGTTGAGGTGGCCCCAGCGTCCCTGGACGAGTCCGAGATCCCCGTCGCGGACCAGCGGGGGAAGCGTCTTCCGCAGAAAATCCGCCCGGGGAACGAAATCACCGTCGAAGATCGCGACAAACTCGCCCCTGGCTTTTTCGAGCCCGGCCTTGAGCGCCCCGGCTTTGAACCCCGTCCGTTTCTCCCGTCGGAAGACCTCGACCCAGTGCCCGTCCCGCCGGAGATCTCCGGCGATCCGGTCGATCAGGCCGCGGGTGGCGTCGTCCGAGTCGTCGAGCACCTGGATCTGGTGTTTTTCGATCGGATAATCAATGGCAGCGACCGCCCGCAGGATCCGGGCGGCCACATTGAATTCATTGTAAAGGGGGATCTGGGTCGTGACCATGGGCAGGCTGTCCGGCTCGGCCCACAGTTCGCCCTCGATGCGGTCCGCATCGACCGACTGCCGGGCGAGGAACTTCCGTCCTCTCAGAAAGAAATAAATCTGCCAGTAACAGTTCAATCCGTAGAGCAGAAGGCCTATTCCCCCTGTCAGGAACAAAACCGTCAGGAGCCACTCGAAAATGTTCATATCCGAAAGAGCATGGGGAACCGCTCCGGCAATGGCGAAGAAAAAACCGCTCCGCCCCACCCGGCGTGGGGGTAACCACAGGTCCGTGGAGGGAATATCAAAATTTATTCGATAATAGTGCGTACGCCGCCGAACAAAATCGCGATGTTCTCCGATTTTGCTCCACGCACTGGTGGTTACACCCTTTCGCCGGGCCGACAGGACAGTTGGCTTGTCTTCGCGGACCCGGTGGCCACGATGCCCTGAATGGCTGGAAAAGTTTCTTTGGGCGATTCGCTCCATTTCTCCAACGACGCTCCTCTCGTTTTGATTGCCGGGGTCAACGTGCTTGAATCCCGCGACCTGGCGATGGAGGTCGCCGGGCACATGGTCGATGTCACCGGCCGCCTTGGCGTTCCTTATGTTTTCAAGGGGTCGTTCGACAAGGCGAACCGGTCTTCGATCCACTCCTATCGCGGCCCCGGATTGAAAGAGGGACTGGCTCTCCTGGCCGAAGTGCGGGAGCGTTTCGGGGTTCCGGTCCTGACCGATGTCCACGAGCCGGACCAGGCGTCCGCCGCGGCGGAGGTCTGCGACATCCTGCAGCTGCCCGCCTTCCTGTGCCGCCAGACCGACCTCGTGGCAGCCCTCGCGCGGACGGGAGCGGTCGTCCAGGTCAAAAAGGGGCAGTTTCTCGCCCCGGAGGACATGCGGCACATCCTGGCGAAGTTCGCTGAATCGGGGAGCGAACGGGTTCTTCTCTGCGAAAGGGGGGTCTCCTTCGGCTACCACAACCTGGTTGTCGATATGCTGGGCTTCGGGGTGATGAAGGCCCTCGGGGCACCCGTGGTTTTCGACGTGACCCATTCCCTCCAGATCCCCGGCGGCCGCGAAAGTTCCTCCGGCGGCCGCCGGGAGGGCGCTCTGCGGCTGGCCAAGGCCGGGGTCTCCCAGAAAATCGCCGGTCTCTTCCTCGAGGCGCACCCGGATCCCGATCAGGCGCTTTGCGACGGGCCGAGCGCCCTGCCGCTCCACGCCTTCGAGCCTTTTCTCGAACAGATCAAGGCGGTCGATGAGCTGGTCAAGGGGCAGCCGGATTTGGCCCTGTAGCGGCCCATCGGGGAACGTCCGCCCTGATCCTGGCGCAGCGACCGCCGCCATCGCATAATTACGGAAATGAAAAGATCTCCCGAACGTCGGGAGCGCCGTGCTTTGGCCCGCGGCTTGGGGGGCGAGGCTTCTTGCGGTTTACGTTACTTGCGGACCCACTTGCCCTTTTCGTTCTGGATCCAGAGCCCGTTTTTGGCCATCCGGCTGATCTGAATCGCCCTTTCCCGTCCGACGGAAAACATGTCGGTTTCCGTTTTTTCAGCGATGTGGCTGTACAAAATGGCGCGGTCGCGGTTTTCCTCCTGAATGAGCGAAATCTGCGTGCGGTTCAGCGACGAGCGGGCGACGACGAAGCCCTCGTTGGACTCGCCCGTCAAACCCCGGTTCCAGAGATTGTCCATTTCGGGCAGCCTTTCGAGGATGGCCTCGCGGGCTTCGCGCATGGCTTCCGCGCCGGTCGCGGCTTCCGACGGGACGACGGCGCAGAGGATGAGAAGAAAAAGAGTGGAGAAAGGGCGCATGGTTGTTCGAAACTTGAGACGGGTGGATTACCGGTGGCGGGAATTGAGAAGCTGTGATCGCTCGTCGATCGGGGCGAAAACCTCGACCAGCTCCTCGTTGATCGCTTCGCGCACCCCCGTCGGTGCCCTTTCCGGAACGGCTACCGCAGTTGGTTCCGGATCTCCGGTCGAGGCGCAAGAGCACAGGAGGGACATCCCGAGGAGGAAAAAAAACGGCGCTGTAAGGCGCTGTAAGGTCGATTGAGAGAACGGGTTCATGAAAAAGTACAGGGCATCCTTGCCGAAATCGGAGATGATTCAAGGCTCAAATTGGCCCACGCCTCCCCTTGGGTGGGAGTAACCACAAGTGAGTGGAGAAAAATCGTAAAACATCGCGATTTTGAAATGAGCCGATATTCCATCGGCTGAGGGAGGGCGGCTGCCGCGCCACGGCGTAGCATTGT
>CAZDRT010000009.1:0-30990 GCA_964507815.1 uncultured Puniceicoccaceae bacterium | reverse complement strand
GTGATTCCGCGAGGCAGTCATAGAAGAGACGGGTCCTCAGCCGCCGCATTGCGGGCACCGGAATGGGAAGCCACGGAATAAATTCGGCGGAGCGGGAACCGACCCGGCAATCCGAATCGCCGAACCGAATCGCACGACTAAAGTCATGCGACTACGCCGGATCCGCCACCGGCTCCGCCCGGTGGTGGCGGTAGAAATTCTCGGCCGGTTCCTTCCCCCCGAAGAAAAAGCGGATGGTCTTTGGATCGGTTTCGAGGAGATCGACCACCATGAGTCCGTCGAGCACGTCGCTGAAGTCGGCATCGACGTTGAAGCTCAGGAACCGGGCGTTCAGCTTGACGTAGTGGCGGAGCAGGGTGGGGACGCCCTTTTGATCGGGTTCGATTTCAGCGATCAGGGCCGACACGTCGTCGATGTCTTTCATCCCGCGGGCGATGGCCTCCCGTTCCTCTTTGCTGAGGAGGCCGCTCTTCGAGGGTGGGGTCTTGGCCTTGACTTTGGCGGAGAGGGGCGAATCGAAACCGCTCCCCCGCAGAAAGTGGATGATCAGGTCCTTCGAAATCGTTTCGTATTCGCAGTTGATGCTGACGGGGCCGAAGAGGTAACGGTAGCGGGGATTCCGCGCGATGTAGGCGCCGATGCCCTGCCAGAGGAGCGAGAGTGTCGCGAATTTGCGCTGGTAGGAGGGCACGATGAAGGAGCGGCCCAGCTCCATGGCGGGGTCGAGGCGCTCGAGAAAAGCGGTCCGGAACCGGAAGAGCGTGCTGGTGTAGAAGCCCCGCTTGCGCTTCGCGGGGAGGATCACGTCGGTCTGCCCCATCCGGTAGCCGCCGACGATCTCGCGGTCCTCCGTGTTCCAGAGAAAGATCTGGAGATAATCGAGATCGAAGTGATCGGTGTCGTACGGCTTGCCCGTTCCCTCGCTGACTTCGCGGAAGGTCAGCTCGCGGAGCCGCCCGATCTCGAGGAGAAGGTTCGGGGCCTCCGCGCCGTTCACGCAGTAAACCCGGAACTGTTTTCGCTCGAAGAGGAGGTTTTCGGCGGGAAGACGCTCGATCTCGCCGAGAATTTTCGCTTCCGGCACGGGTTCGATGAGAGGTTTGAGCCCGGGTTGAATCTTCTGCGACCGGGGCGCGAAGGCGTACCGGAAGTTCGGGCCGATCCGGAGCGGGCCCCGCGGCCGGCGTTCCGAGCCGCCGAGCAGGTAGGTGCGCAGCCGGAGGAAGTCGAGCAGATCCTGGTCCGTGTCGAAAGAGGCCAGTTTCGAGGGGGGGATCGGAGAACCGATCCGCAGCGACACCTCGCGCCCGCGCTTGTTGACCAGTTCCCGGGCGAGGAGAAAGGTGCGGACGCGGGGGTGGATCGTCCCGAGAACATTGAAGAGAAAGGAATTTCCCCCGGCGAAAAAGACCGGGACGACGTGGGCGCGGCTTTTCCGGATCAGTTTGGCGGTGACGGGATTCCAGTCCGAATCGGTGACTCGTTTTTGACGGAGGCGGAAGTGGGAGACCTCGCCGGCGGGAAAGGTGGCCAGGAGGTGGCCGTCGTTGATCCATGCGAGAGAGTCCCGGACCGAGCGGGCGTTGAAACGGGCCGCCTCCCGGCCGCCGAAGGGGTCGATTCCGAAGACGAGGGGATCGAGTTCGCTCATCCGGAGGAGGAGATAGTTGACCAGCAGCTTCGAGTCGGGCCGCACGGAGAGGAGCAGGTCGCCGAGAATGATGCCGTCGAGACCGCCGAAGGGGTGGTTCGCGATGACGAAGACGGGACCGTCCGGCGGGATGCGGGCGGCCTCCTGCTCGCTGAAGCGGTAGCTGACCCCCAGACTCTGCAAAACGGTTTGGAAAAAAGTCTCCGGCGGCGAACCCCGGCTGTCGTCGTAGAGGCGGTTGGCCCCGCGGATGCCCGTCATCCGTTCGAAAAGCGGAGCGACGATCCGGTAGGCTTTCCGGGCCGACGGGTTGTGGATCGAGTCGGCCAACTCGATCAGGGATTCATTGTCCGTGCAGGGTTTCATAACCGGAGACCAGAGGCAAGGGCCTTCGCTCTGCGGGCCGCGCCGCGTCAAGCGACCGCCCGACTACCCATTGAGATCCGCTTCGCGGATGGCGTTGATGTAAGTGTTCAGAGTAGCCATGATAGTTTTTTATCCGTTCCACTGGCCGGGCTCGCGATCGGGCTCGCCCTCGGGTACATGCACGCTGTCGATCACGATGTCCACGCGGGCAACGTCTTTGCTGGTCATTTTGGAAACCTCGTCACGGATGGCCTGTTGGATCTGGCCCCCGGTTTTCGCCAGCTCGACGCCGTAGTCGAGGATGACCCGCACGTCGATTTCGTAGGTGCCGCCCTCGTCCTCGCTCACCCGGACCCCGCGCTCGCCCTCCCGCTTTCCGAACAAGTCCGTAAGGCCCTCGAACCGTCCGCCGCCGACCGCGTGGACCCCGGGGACGTTCTGGGTGGCGATTCTGACGATATTGGCGACCACGCTGTGGTTGATGCGGATTTCTCCGAGGGCGGCGTCCTCCTCGGTGGCGAATGGCACGGTGGATTCGGATTGGTTCGATGGTTCCATGATTTCAGGTGTTGTCGGGTTGGGTGGGAGTGAGAAGGTAGCGCGGGGTGCGGGCGAGAAACTCCTCGACGTAGCGGGTCGTCGTCTGCCCCTGGCGGAAAACGGGATCGCTCACGATGGCCTGGAGGAAAGGGATGTTGGTGTGGATCCCCCGGACGAGATACTCCTTGAGCGCGCGGTTCATGTGAATGATCGCCTCGTCCCGGGTCTCGCCGTAGGTGATCAGTTTACCGATCAGGGAATCGTAGTGCGAAGGGACGGGGTAGCCGGAATAGGCGTGCGAATCGACCCGCACCCCGGGTCCCCCGGGCGGGAAATACACGCCGATCACCCCGGGCGAAGGAGCGAAATTCCGGCTGGGATCCTCCGCGCAGATCCGGCACTCGATGGCATGGCCCGATACGCGGATCTGCTTTTGCTCCAGTCCGAGCGGTTCGCCCGCGGCGATCTGGATCTGTTTCTTGATCAGGTCGATGCCGGTAACGATCTCGGTGACCGGATGCTCCACCTGGATCCGGGTATTCATTTCGATGAAGAAAAAATCGCCCCCTTTATCGACGAGGAACTCGATCGTGCCCGCGTTGGAATAATTCGCCGCCTCGGCCGCCTTGACCGCCACCCGGCCCATCCGGCGCCGCTGGTCGGCGCTCAGGAAGGGGGAGGGGGCTTCCTCGATCACCTTCTGGTGGCGCCGCTGGACGGAGCAGTCCCGCTCGCCGAGGTGGACGACCTTGCCGTGCTCGTCGGCCAGGATCTGGAACTCGATGTGCCGCGGATCCTGGATGAATTTTTCGATGTACACCGAGGCATCGCCGAAAGCCTTGTCGGCCTCGTTGCGGGCCGTCTCGAACTCCCTCTGGAAGGCGACGGCGTTGTGGGCCACCCGCATGCCCCGGCCGCCTCCGCCGGAGACCGCCTTGATGATGACGGGGAAGCCGATCTCCTTGGCGAGCGCCAGGGCCTCTTTGTCATCGGAAATGGCACCCTGGCTCCCGGGGATGACCGGCACCTTCGCCGCTTTCACCGTCTCGCGGGCGAGCGCCTTGTCCCCCATCATGCGGATGGTCTTCGAGGACGGTCCGATGAACTTGATGTTGCAGCTCTCGCACTGTTCCGCGAAATCGGCGTTCTCGGCCAGAAAGCCGTAGCCGGGATGGATCGCGTCCACGTTCGCCAGCTCCGCCGCGCTCAGGATGCGGTCCGCCTTCAGGTAGCTCTGTCCGCTGGAGGCCGGGCCGATGCAGATCGCGTCGTCGGCGACCTGGCAATGGATGGACTGCTCGTCGGCTTCGGAATAGACGGCCAGCGTTTCGATGCCCATCTCCCGACAGGCCCGGATGATCCTCAGCGCGATCTCTCCCCGGTTGGCAATGAGAATTTTCTTCAGCATGCTCCCGGTGGTCACCCTTCCTTCACTTTCATCAGGTACTGGCCGAATTCGACCGGTTCCCCGTTCTCCACGAGAATCTCGAGAATCTTGCCACTGACTTCCGATTGGATTTCGTTCATGACCTTCATGGCCTCGATGATGCAGACGACCGAGTCGGCCTTGACCTTGCCCCCTTCCTCGACGAAAGGCGGGCTCTCGGGCGAGGCGGCCCGGTAGAAGGTACCGACCATCGGTGATTTCACATAGACGATTCCCTTCTCGTCCGGCGCAGGTCCGCCCGCCGCCGATTCGGGAGCCGGCGCGGGGGTGACCGGGGGAGCCGCCGGAGGGGGGTGGCCCGGTCCACCCGACCCGTGGACGGCGACGATTTCCTTCTCCCGGGCCAGCCGGATTCGGAAGGTCTCCTCTTCGATCTCCATGGAGGATAGATCGCTGTCCTTCATGATCTCGACGAGCTTCTCGATCTGTTCAATATTCAAAGCGGTTTCTTGATTGGGCTTTTTTTCCATATGCGGTTTTCGGGAAATCGTTGAAAAGGCGCATGGTAGGGACCTTTGCCGCCCCCCTGCAACCCAAGATTTTCGAAACGGCCGGGCCGGGGTGCAACCATCCAACCACGTAGTTGTTCGACTTCAGTCGTGCGATCCGGTGCGGCGGTTTGGTCCGGATTGCCGGCACGGTCGCCGCGTCTTCCCCGTGGTCGTGTGGGCTTGCCCCTCGATCCGGAGGTTGTAGTGGCCGCGGACACCACCGAACCTATCCGGACCGACACCGGGCAACCGTGGAAATCAGTGGTTGGAAAAGAGAGAACGGAAACAGCCAGATTAAATGCCCCTGCGTCGCGATTTTCTCGCGTCATTCTGAATTGTTTCTGGAATGTAACATAGTTTATGTTTGACCTTCTTTTTTTGGTCCAACTTAGAAGATAGAAGAAACGTCACTAATAAAGACCTGCTACCCCCCCTAATGCGCCAGCTGCCTATTTTTCTCTCCCTGGCGGCCGCAATGGTCGCCTCTTCGTTATTTGCTTCGTCCGCCGCGCGTGTCGCCCATACGACCTCCGTCAACAGCGGCGTTATTGAGGGTAACCTTGCTGTCGGTGGTGGCGGGCACGCCACCCTTCAGGGGCAGGCCTCTATTCAGGGATGGCTGGAGGCGGCTGGCAATCCGGATCTCATTGAGAACGGCGGTTGGATCGGCGCGCAAGAAACCGCTTCCGGCGGGACAAACCCCTCGAACTACCGGATCACCGTCAACGGCGACGCCCATCTCGATGGGTTCCGCTCGAGGGTGGATTTTGTTGCCCTGGAGCCGGTGAGTGCCCCGAATCCCCCCGCGGGTTATCGGCAGGTCGCGATCAATCAGCCCTTGGGCGATTTCGGCGACCCCGCCACGCTCCGTGACTTGAGGGTGGGGGAGGGGAGCCCCCGGCGAATCAGCCGCCGCTTGCCGAAAGCGGGACTCTCACGGTCTTCGCGGGAGAGAGCCTCGGCTTCGCCCTGCGGGCATCCGACCCCGACGGGGACGCGCTCGCTTACGAGATGATCGATCCGCCCGCGCATGGAACACTGCTGGACGGCGATGGCACCGTTATGGTCGCGCCGCAAGTCATCGCAGCGCCTGCGAACCTCCGATACACCCCGGCCTCCGGCTTCACTGGCGGTGACCAGCTGCGCTTTCAGGTATCCGACGGCGAGGCGGTGTCCGCGCCCGCCACGGTGTCGATCACGGTGCTGTTGGGCGGTGAACCCGGGAGCGGGGAGCGGCCGAGCCTCGTCCGGGGCGACCTCCACCTCAACAACGGTGTTCTCAAGGGCGGGTTGCAAAAACTCATCGGCCAGTACACGAACGTCAATGGCACCGACATGGGCGAAGGGGTTCTGTTCCTCCCCGGCTCGCCCGAGATTCGGGTGAACGGCCACCAGGCCGCCTACAACCAATGGGTGGAAGGCCCGGGGGACCCGAACCCCTCCGACTACGCTCTCACGCTCAACGGAGACTCACTGATCGACACCATCGTCACCCGCACCGATCCGGTCGAACCCGAAGCGGTCGCTCCGCCCGACCCGCCCCACGGTCACCGTACGGTCCACATCAACCAGCCCGGCGATACCGCCCAAATCGGCGACTTCGCCACGCTGAAAAACCTGACCTTCAACCAAGGTGCCGGACCGGTCGCGATTCCCCCCGGTGCCTATGGCAACTTCACCTTGAACAACGAAGCGGAAATCGTCCTCGGGATCGAAGGCGCGGAAGAGCCCGCCGTTTACCATTTCCAGAAACTGTCCCTCAACAGCAGCACCAAAGCCACGATCGCCGGACCGGTACTGCTCCGGGTCAAGCAGCAGCTGAATCTCAACGCCGAAACCACTCTCGGCAATCCGGGGCGGGAAAACCTCCTCCGCCTCGAACTCGCCACCGCCAACCTCACGCTTAACAGCCACAGTACCTTTTACGGGGCCGCCTACTTGCCGGAGGGGCGGCTCACCGTCAACGCCCACTCGCTCTTCGAGGGCTACCTGCAGAGCGAACAGCTCTCCCTCAACGCCAACGGCGCGATTTGCCTGATCGATGTCGAAAGCGCCCCCGGCGACGGCGAAAACCGCCCGCCCGTGGCGGAGGCGCTTTCGCTGACCACGCTGGAAGACACCCTGCTCCCGATCGCCCTGAACGCATCCGACCCCGACGGCGATCCGCTCACCGCGTCTATCACCCGTTTTCCCGCCCACGGCGTCCTGACTGCCGCCGACGCCGTCGTCGATGCCCAGACGTCGATTGCGGTTCCCACCTCGGGTCTGACCTTCACCCCCGCCGCCGACTATAACGGCACCGACTCTTTTTCCTTCACCGTCTCCGACGGCCACCACACCGTTGAGGCCACCGCCGCGATCACCATACGTCCGGTCAACGACCTGCCCGTCGCCACCGGTGAGTCGTTCAA
The DNA here is from genome assembly GCA_964507815.1 of uncultured Puniceicoccaceae bacterium. Lineage (GTDB taxonomy): Bacteria > Verrucomicrobiota > Verrucomicrobiia > Opitutales > Puniceicoccaceae > Puniceicoccus. The sequence continues at coordinate 24,084 of CAZDRT010000009.1, read as the reverse complement.
TACCGGGCAGGGTCAGCCGCTTACGCTGACCCTGCAGGCCGCCGATGCCGACGGCGACGCACTTCGCTATTCCGTCGTCGAGCTTCCCGGCGGAGGCGTTCTCCGGGACGGTAACGGGGACCCGGTCGTCGCGGGCGCGGAACTTCCTACCGCCGAGCTTACCTACACCCCAAAGCCCGGATTCTTCTTCTCGGACGGGTTCACTTTTGTGGCGCTCGATTCGGACGGCGCTTCCGCCGAAGCGGCGATTCTGATCGCGGTCGCTTCCGACCCGCGGACAAAGACATGGACCACTACTTCGGATTTCGAAGAGGGGACGCTGCGCGGTGTCAGCACCGATGCCGCCGACCAGCTTCAGTTGGGCTTCGATGTCTCCAGCTTGAACAACATGTGGATTCCCGTCAGCACCAAGGGAACCGTCGCCCGGGTCGATATCGAAAGTGGGCGCGTCCTTGGCGAATACCGGAGTGCGCCGTCCTCCGACCCCGCCACTTTGTCCCGTTTCTATCCCTCCCGGGTTACGATCGACTACAACGGAGACGCCTGGATCGCGAACCGGTCCAACGGCCTGATCGTCAAATGGACGTCGCCGAACGGCAACTGGCGCGACAAGAACGGCGACGGCGGGTTGACCACATCAAACGGGCTGAACGAACTCCTGGACTGGACCGTTCCGACTGACGCCGGCTCGCTCACCGCCTTGGAGCGCGCCGACCTCGCCCAAGACGAACTAATCGTTCTCGCGGTGGACTCCGGTATAGGTAACGCCCTCTTCATCGGCGTCGATCCGGCCAATCACCTCTGGGTCGGATCCACATCGGGTCGGATCTGGCGGCAGTTCGACGGCGAGACCGGCGAATTGCTGCGGGAAGAGACGGCTCCAACCGGTGGTCTCGGCGGATACGGAGGTTTTATCGACCAAAATGGTGTCCTTTATTCGACCGGATCGGTTCCCTTCAAATGGGACACCAACGGGAGTATCGAAAATTATGACGCCGACTGGGCGCAGACCCACCGCGCCGGCGCATGGGACATCGTGCAAGACAGCACCGGACAGTTCTGGGAGTCGAAGGATTGGAACCACGAATTTTACCGCTATGATGCGGAGGGTGACTTGCTGGAGATTCACCACCACGGCCTGCGCTGGGCGATGGGCCTTTCCGTGGACTTCGACGACCATTTGTGGGCGGCTCATTCCCATTGCTCGCGCTGGATCAGCCGATGGTTGCCGGACGGCACTTACGTGGGCAAGGTCGAGGTCGCCAACCACGGCCCGACGGATGTCACCGTGGACCGCCGGGGCTATGTCTGGGCGACCGGCACGCCGGGCATCGTCCAGCGGATCAATCCGCTGGGCGGCCCGATCGGCGAAGATGGCGTCACTCCGGTCGGCGAGGTGGATATTCAGACACCTCCGCTCGGTGGCAGTCTCTGGGCCTTCGGTGAATTCGCCGGCAGATCCGTCACGGCGGACGCGTCAAAAGGACAGTGGATCGCGACCTTCGACGGTGAGATTCCCGGTGCCGTCTGGGGGCCGGTCGTGTGGAATGCCGATCTCTGCAACGACTCCGCTCATACCGTCGAAGTTGCCTTCAGTGAGAACGGGGTGACGGGATGGTCTTCCTACGAACCGATCGCCGCCATCGGAGACAGCCCGTCGGGGAAGGGACGCTTTATCCGGGTCCGCTCGTCCCTGGAAGCCGCCGATTCCGGCGAGTCGCCGGTTTTGAAGGACCTCACCGTGGGCACGCTCGGTTATGACGCGCCTGAACCGCTTACGAATTGGAGAGTCGATGCGGGACCGGACATCGACGGTCACTGGCCCGATCCGATTCAGATGAAGGGTGCCCTTTGCTTCACGCAATCCTTCTCCGGCGCGCTCGCCCCGACCTATGCGTGGTCAGTTGTCTCGGCCGACGGTTCGGTCGAGTTCGACGACGCAAGCCTCCTCCGTCCGAACCTGACCTTCGAAGGGCCGGGCGACTATGTGTTGAAACTGACCGCAACGGATGCGCTGGGAGTCCGGGAGGATACCGTCGAGGTCCGCCTGGTACCGTACAATAAAGCCCCTTATGTGAATGCCGGGAAAGATGAGATGGTCTTCGCGGCCGGCGACGCCCTGTCTTTGTCGGGGCTGGTGCGGGATGACGGGCTGCCGGAGGAGTCCGCCCTGTCGGTCCGGTGGAGCAAAAAGTTCGGTCCCGGTGATGCATTCTTTTCGAGCTTGAACGATCCGGCGGCGACCGTGACCTTTGCCGAACCGGGCATCTACCTGCTCGAACTGGCGGCGGCCGACGGCGAATACGATGTCGCCGACTCCCTCATGATCCGTGTCGAGGCACCCTGTTCGGTCAATATCACCGACGGGCTGGTCTCCTGGTGGCAGGCCAACTGCGATGCGATCGACCATATTTCGGCCAACGTCGGATTCATGGAGGGAGGCATGGGCTTTGCCGAAGGTGCCGTCGCCGCCGCGTTTGATTTTGACGGGGACGATGATCGCATGTCGGTTTTCGAATCGCAATCGCTCGATCTGGGCGACAAGTCCGGCATCACCTTCGAGGGGTGGTTCCACCCCGGCGAAGAGCGGAATGCCGTCCTCTTCGAATATGCCACCACCGAAAGCTCGGGCGTCCGGCTGACGACCTTCAGTGGTGACGGCCTGCGCTTCAATGTCGTTGATCGCGATCTCAACGACCACATCGTCGAAATCGACAACGTACTCGACGCCAACGTCTGGACCCATGTCGCCTGCACCTGGGATCGGAAGAGCGGTAAGATCGCTCTTTACGTCAACGGCACGCTGCGCGTGGTCGGAAACACCGGTCCAATTCTCGCGAAAACGAACGGCAACCTCTATTTCGGAGCGACCGAATCGGAAACCGCCTATTTCAAGGGCCGCATGGACGAGATAACGCTCTACTCCGTGGCACTCAATCCCGTCGATGTGCATCAAATCTACAACGCCGGTGGCTTCGGGAAGTGCCCGCCGAATACGAATCTGGCTCCACAGGTCGAAATCGCGGGTCCGTATTACGTGGAGGCGGGACCGGTCGAACTGCCGCTCTCCGCCACCGTGACCGATGACGGCCGGCCCTTCGACGGTTATCTGGATTTGAAGTGGGAGATCACCTCCGGACCGGCGGGCGCGACTCTCAGCGATCAGACTTTGCTGGAACCGACGCTTTCGATCCTCGATTCGGGCATCTACACAGTGAAGTTGAGTGCTTTCGATGGCGAGAAAACGGTGTCGGATATGGTCGTGGTCCGTTCCGGGACGTTGTGTGGATTGGCAGCTCCGGAAGGGCTGGTCGCTTGGTTCCCGGGAGATGGGAGTGTGGTTGATGAAACCGGAGAGAATTTTATCCTGGCGAATTCACTCGCTCATCGCGCCGGAATAGTGGGTTCGGCCTATGACTTTGGTTCTGCTGATGCCGCGATTCTCGTCCCGGAACGTCCCGGGCTCGACATCGGTTCGGGCGCGGAGGGCTGGAGCGTCGAGTTTTGGACGGATCCGGACGGCGATTCTTCCGGCGACGGGCACTTGTTCGAGTGGGAGGGCGACGGATCGTCCCGCGGACTGCGTCTGCGGCATCAGCACTACCGGCGCTTGGTCCTCGCCGAGGGCGGCCTGGACGCGGCGCGGACCTTTGGCGTGGACACCGGCAACTACATCAGTCCCTCGTCCGGCTGGTACCACATCGGGCTGACCTACGACCGCCCGGCCGGGGAGCTGCGTTTTTACCGCGACGGTGTTTTGACGCATACCTTCGACGTGGGCGACCGGGACTTCGCCACGAAGGGCGATCTCTGGATCGGCGGCCGCCCTCTGAACGGCTTCTACGACGGCGGGATCGACGAACTAAGCCTCTACGACCGCCCCTTGAGCCAGTCGGAGATCCACGCGATCTTCGCGGCGGGCGGGGCGGGCAAGTGCCCGCTGGACGGCAACCGCGCGCCGGCGGTCCACGCCGGAGCGGACATCGTGCTTTCGGGCGCGGGGGAGACCGCGTCGCTTTCGGGCGGGGCGGTCGATGACGGCCTGCCGGCGACGGGGACCCTGGTCACGGCCTGGAGCGTGGTCTTCGCGCCCGACGGCGGATCGGCGACCTTCGCCGACGCCGGCGCGCTTTCGACGACGGCGACCTTCACGGCCGAGGGGGTTTACATCCTGAAGCTGGAGGCGAACGACGGGCTGGCGGTCTCCTCGGATCTGGTTTCGGTGCGCGTGGGCAACGGCTGCATGGTGGAAGCCCCGGAAGGGCTGACGGCCTGGTTCCCGCTGGACTACGACGGCCTGGACGAGGTGACGAAGCTGGATTCGGTGCTGAACGATCCGCGCTGGAAGGCGGGCAGGGTGGGAGCGGCTCTGGACGCGGGTGCCGAGCGCGACGCGATCCTCGTCCCGGAACGTCCCGGGCTCGACATCGGTTCGGGCGCGGAGGGCTGGAGCGTCGAGTTTTGGACGGATCCGGACGGCGATTCTTCCGGCGACGGGCACTTGTTCGAGTGGGAGGGCGACGGATCGTCCCGCGGACTGCGTCTGCGGCATCAGCACTACCGGCGCTTGGTCCTCGCCGAGGGCGGCCTGGACGCGGCGCGGACCTTTGGCGTGGACACCGGCAACTACATCAGTCCCTCGTCCGGCTGGTACCACATCGGGCTGACCTACGACCGCCCGGCCGGGGAGCTGCGTTTTTACCGCGACGGTGTTTTGACGCATACCTTCGACGTGGGCGACCGGGACTTCGCCACGAAGGGCGATCTCTGGATCGGCGGCCGCCCTCTGAACGGCTTCTACGACGGCGGGATCGACGAACTGAGCCTCTACGACCGCCCCTTGAGCCAGTCCGAGATCGCGGCGATTCACGATGCCGGGGGAACCGGCAAGTGCCGTCCGAGTGTGGATAACGATCCACCTTCGGTTATCGCAGCCTTTCCGGCGGAAGTGTCGGGCACGCACGCGGCCATGCCCGTAACCGCCCGTGTTTTCGACGACGGCCTGCCGACACCGGCGACCCTTTCCGTGGCGTGGGTTCAGGTCTCCGGACCCGGCGTCGCGTCGTTCTCGACGGTCGACTTCCTCGATCCCGCCGATGGCGTGGTCGATACCGAGGTCATCTTCACCTCTCCGGGAGTATATACCATTTCTCTCGAAGCCACGGACGGCGCGCATACCACCCGTGGGAATTATTCGGTTCACGTGCGGGAGATCGTGAACCATCCCCCGATGGTCGAGGCCGGAGACAACCAAATCATCCGGGCGCCCGATCTTTCGGTCGAATTGGAAGGATTCGTATTGGATGATGGTCTGCCGCCCGGCTCGGGTCTGACCGCGAATTGGTCTTTGTTGTCCGGACCGACCGGGGCCGTTTTCGCCGATCCGTCCTCTCTCGACACTTCGGTCACCGTCGGGGGCGAGGGGCTCTATGAATTCCAGCTGGCTGTCACGGATGGAGAGTTCACCTCGCTCGATACGGTCTCCCTGACCGTTCAGACCAAGCTCAACGAAGCCCCGGTGGCCACGATTACCGCCGCCGATAACTTCGATCTCACTGGCTCTTACGTGATCGCGACCGATGTTTCGGATGACGGGTATCCGCGGGGAAACACCTTGGTGGCCTCCTGGCGGAAAGTAAGCGGACCGGGCACCGTCGGGTTCACCCCGGCGTCCACCGAGGTCGCCGTTCTCGACCGGATCCCCCTTGTCGCCGCATGGGAGACCGAGGCGGTCTTCTCGCTGGAGGGCGATTATCTCTTGGAGCTGCGCCTCTCCGATGGCGCGAAAATCGTTCTGCTCGAGCAGTCGGTCGCGGTTTATTCCAATCCACGGGTCTGGATGGTCTATCCGGAGGCAGGACGGGTCTTCGAGCCCTCCGACGAGATCCTTTTCTGCGCCGATGCTCATACCAACGACACTCCGGTTGACACTGTCGAGTATTTCGTGGATGGGAGCAGCATCGGTTTTGGGGACCTGATCGACGGCACGATCAGCTTCCCGCTCCGGGCATCGGCCGATTCACTCGGCCTGTCCGCCGGTCGTCACTCCGTTTACGCTGTCGCCACGAACGCGGCCGGGCGGGTCTCAATCTCCGATCCCCGCGAGTTTGTCGTCGCGGACCAATCCGCCGCTGCGCCGGAAGCACGATTGCAGTCGCCCCTCGGCGGAGCCGTTCTCTCGGCGCCGACTCAAGCCGCTGGCACCGCCAACTCCACGATTCTCGACAGTTGGACGCTCGAATATCGCCTCCAAGGCGAGCCCGGCTGGACCGAACTATCGACCGGGAATGCTCCGGTGACGGACGCCGAACTCGCCGTCTTCGACCCGACACTCCTGCTCAATGGCCTGTATGATTTGCGACTGAGCGTGACCGATCTGCTCGGGCGCACCGTGGCCGAGACCATCACCGTCGTCATCGACGGGGGCATGAAGGTCGGCAACTTCTCCCTGGCCTTCGAGGACCTCACCGTGCCCATGGCCGGCATCCCCATCCAAATCATCCGCAGTTACGACAGCCGCGATACCCGCGTGGGCGATTTCGGCACCGGCTGGACCATGGCGATCAACGATATCCGCCTGCAAAAGAACAGTCCGCTCGGCGCAAACTGGTACCACGACCGGATCGAGACCACCTTCGCCGGCCTTCCGTCCTTCAACTACTGCCTTCAGCCCGTCGGCAAGAGGCTCGTCTCCGTCACCTTCCCCGGCGGCGAACAGCACCTCTTCGAACTCTCCGTCGATGTCGGCCACGGTCGCCAGGATATCGACGCCAATTGCCGGCTTTTCACCCCCATCGCCGAAACTTCCCCCGTCTTCAACCCCAGGGGCGACACCACCGCGACACTCGAGGCCGTCGGAGCCGATACCCTCTATAACCTGCCCTATGCCGGGGGCACCGATCTCTATACCGAGGACCCGGTCGCCGATCCTTTCGGTGCCCTGGTTTACAACCCTTCCCGCTTCATCCTCACCACCGCCGACGGCATCCGCTACCTCCTCGACGAGGACCAAGGCCTCGTCTCCATGGAGGATCTCAACGGCAACCGTCTCGAAGTCTTCGACGACCGCATCGTCTCCACCGCCAAAGATCCCGACGGCGGACCCGACATCGTCCGCGAAGTCACCTTCACCCGCGACGGGGAGGGGCGCATCACCCGCATCACCGACCCCGGCGGCCGCCAACTGACCTACGGCTACGCGACGGACCCGCAGGCCTCCAAAGGCCTCCGCACCTTCACCAACCGCGTGGACGAGACCACCGGGTTCCGCTACGGGGATTCCCGCTTCCCCGGTTACCTGACCGACATTCTCGACCCGCGCGGCGTCCGCGCCATCCGTACGGAATACGACGACGAGGGCCGCATCGTCCGCCAGATCGACGCCGACGGCAACCCCGTCGCCTTCGAGCACGACATCGACAACTTCGTCGAGCGCGTCACCGACCGCCTCGGCCACACCACCACCTACACCTACGACGCACTCGGCAACGTCACCCGCCAGATCGATCCACTCGGTGCCGAGACCACCTTCGAATACTACCCCGGCACCGAACTCGTCAAATACGAGACCGACGACCTCGGGCACGTCACCGCCCGCGCATACGACTCGAAGGAAAACCTCCTCGTTGAAATCACCGGTGCCTCCACCGCCGAAGAGCCCCTCGAAGCCACCACCGGCTTCCTCACCCGCTACCGCTACAACGAATTCAACTCACCCACCGAGATCACCGATCCAAATGGAAATCTCACCGAGTTCACCTACGATGCCAGCGGCAACCTCCTCAGCCAGATCCAGCACGGTTCCACCACTCCACCCCTGACCACCACCTTCACCTACACAAACGGTGGTGAGATCGCCACCATCACCGACGCCGAAGGCAACGTCACCAGCTACAGCGACGACTACGGTATTTCCGATCCCGACTTCCCGTCTGCGGTCAAGCGCCGGACGGTGACCGTGACCGATGGCGATTCAGGGATTCTTCGCGTTACGGAAAACCTCTACGACCGACAGGAAAACCTCCTGGTCGAACGGTATGACCGAACACTGCCCAACGGACAAACTGAACTCGTGCAAACGAGCTATCTCTACGACGAGGAAAACCGCCTCCTCGCCGCCTTTCTGCCCGATGGCCGGGTCGCCGAAACCCGCTACAACAGCATCGGAAAAGAAGCCGCCACCCTCCGCTGGCAATCCCTCGCCGATTACCAGGCAAACGATCTCTCGAAAGCCCGCGTCACCATCATGGACTACGACGCTCGCGGCAACCTGATCCGGACCACTTACCCCGACGGCACCGAGACCCGTTCCGGCTACAACGCCGGGGGCCGCATGATCTGGTCCAGCGACCAGCTCGGTCGCGTCACCGCCATGGCCTACGACGCCCTCGGCCGCCGGACCCACACCATCCACCCGGGACCGGCTGCTTCAGCCGCCGATTTGGCCGGCCTGACCTGGAACGCCTATTCGGAAATCCCCGGAATCCTCGCCGACAATCCCACCGAAGAAACCCTCTACGACTCCCTCGGTCGCGTCGAATTCACCATCGATGCCGTCGGCAATCTCACGCAGAACATCTACGACGATGACTGCGCCTGCGCCGGCCGCCTCAAAGAAACGCGATCCTTCCCGAACCCGGAAGACACCGCCAACTACCTGAGCACCACCCACACCTACGACGCCAACGGCAACCAGCGCACCGTCACCGACCCCAAGGGCAACACAACCGAATTCGTTTACGACGCCCACAACCGCCTCGTCCAGACCAACCATCCATCAACGGCCGAGCACGGCGCCACCTCGACCCGCACCGAATACGACGCCCTCGGTCGCCGGGTTGCCACCATTGACGAGGAAGGCAAGCGCACCGAATACACCTACGACGCCCGCGGCCGCCTCGACCTCAAGGAGACCCCCGTCGGTGACCTCGACTACAGCTACGATGAGGCCTCGAACCTCACCGGCATCACCAGCTCCACCGCCGGGGGCACCGACGTGGCTTACACCTACGACGGTCTCAACCGCCTCCGGGATGTGGAAGACCGTGCCGCCCGCCAGCCCCCCTTCGTCCACCGCTACGGCTACGACGCCAACGGCAACCTCGACACCCTCGCCTACGACATCTCCACCGACGGCACCAGCGCCGTCGTCCTCCACCAGTGGGACTACGACAGCCGCAACCGGTTGAAAGACCTGGCTGTCCGCCATTCGCCATCCGCCGTCATCAATGCCTACAACTACGGGTTGAAGGCGACCGGCCACCGTCGGCACATGACCGAAACCCAATCGGGCAGGGTGGTGACCTACGGTTACGACAATCTCTACCGCCTCCGTAGCGAAACCGTGACCGACGACCCGAACGGAGAAAACGGCACCGTCACCTACGGCCTCGACCTCCTCGGCAACCGCGAGAGCCGGATCTCCACGCTGCCCGGCGTGTCCAGCCAGACGAACCTCGGCTACGACGCCCGCAACCGCCTCGAAAGCGACGACTACGACGCCAACGGCAACACCCTCTGGACTACCGCCGAAACCTTCCCGGGGGAACTGCCCGTGATGCCCGACCGATACGACAGCCATAATCGCCTGATCCGCCGCGCCACGGACGCCGGCATCGTCGACCTCATCTACGACGGCGACGGCAACCGCGTCGGCAAGATCGTCAATGGCGTCGCGACGTGGTATCTTGTCGATACTCAAAACCTGACCGGCTACGCCCAGGTCCTCGAAGAACTCGGCGGCCCGGACAACCTGACAGCGCTAGCCTCCGGCGAGCCGCTGCAGCTCGAAGTCGCCTACACCTACGGCCTCGATCTCATCGCCATGGACCGCCGCGAAGTGGACGAATTCGGCAACGAATCCTGGCAGTTCCGCTACTACACCTACGACGGCCTCGGCAGCGTCGTCGCGCTCACTGACGCCACCGGCGCGTTAACGGACCGCTACACCTACGACGCCTTCGGCCTCGAACTCGAAACCACCGGCAGCACCGAAAACGCCTACCGCTACACCGGCGAGCAGTACGACGCCGACCTCTGCCTCTACTACCTTCGTGCCCGCTACTTCAATCCGGATTCCGGAAGATTTTGGACCATGGACCCCTTCGAGGGCGTCACGACCGATCCGGTTTCGCTGCATAAATACCTATATGCGAATGCCGCGCCGCATATGTATGTGGACCCGAGTGGTTTGTTTAGTTTGGTCGAAGTCGCCTATAGTATGCTCGTCTGGTCTTCATCAAATAACATAGCAATTCGAAACGCGGTTGCGGTGTCTGATTCTGCGATCAAGCTTTCAATCGGGATGGGCTTTTATGGAGCTATAAATACAGCTGCTGTTTGGGCCTCTCTTGATCCTAGAGGGTGCCTCAGTAGTCGGGAACTTCATGCGTTCACGTCTATTGCGATCGTTTCTGAAGCCAAATTTCAAAGTTTAATAATTAAGGCCGCATATAATTTGCCTGCAACCCACCTCGGTTTAATTGGGGGAGCTGCGTTTTCGGCTTTGGTTGGGGTTGGAACTGCCGAAGATTTTAGGACATTTATCCCATTCTTTATAGGAACATACTTTGAAATTAAACTAGCTGTAGATTTTTATGATGGAGTTCTTTCAGACTTGAGAGTCGTTGCTCCTGAAATTGACGAAAAACCTAGCTTTGAAGAAGTTATTAAATTGGGTAGCGATCTCTCCGGACGAATTACGAAAGCTTACAATGATGCGTGTAAATAGTAACAACCTTAGTTTTTATTTATTGTGTTATTCGACAGTTTTCGGGCTAATTTTTAACGCCATCTATCTTCTTCCTCCTCAGAGATACAGCTTCTGGGTCTTAGTGATTACGGTTTTTGCATATGTGCCATTTCTCTTTTCACTAGATAGAGGGAGTTATGTTGAGAATGGTAGATCGGTGGTTTTTACATGGCGCCCTCATCGAAGCACATTAAGTGAAAGATACATGCTTTCCGCTAGTATCTCTTTGTCGATTCTAAGCATCGTGCTATTTTTGTTTGAAGCACCACATGACTCTGTTTTTTCGGTTGTGGAATCTGTGGTAGCTAAAGTGTTCGCCTGCTCTTTTATCATTTATGGTCTTTTGAGGTTTATTGAAAAGCGGCATGGGGGTGAAAAGTGGTCAAACGTAGAACATAAACATTTATCTGAAACTGATGGTGATAGGATATGAACACCTACACCTACGACAACATGGGCCGCCGCCTCACCGAGCGCGCCGATCCAGACGCCTTCCCCAACGAGGTCGGCATCACCTTCACCTACGACGCCCTTGGCCGCATCGAAACCATGGCCGACGCCTCCGGCACCACCACCATGAGCTACGACGCCCGCGGCAACCTGCTCGGCAAGACCAACGCCGCCGGCACGCTCACCTACGACGGCGACGGCAACCGCGTGGGCAAGATCGTCTCAGGTTTCAGCTCTCTGCCCTCCGCCCTCAAGACCACTTGGTATCTTGTCGATACTCAAAACCTCACTTTAGAGGGCTGCTTTCAGCGGGATGAAATGGATGCGTTTTTCCGAGTAGTTTCAAAAGATCCCAGCGCGAAGCCTGATTTCCACGGATGCCCGGTGTCGGTTCGGAGAGGTTCAGTGGTATCCGCAGCCACTGCCACCTTCGGATCGAGGGGCAAGCCCCGCGACCACGGAAGAGTGCCGAATCGCACGACCAAAGTCATGCGATTTCGTAGTTGGATGACTTTAGTCGTCCAACCCGAAGCGGCTTGGCGGAAAAGACATTCCCCTGTGTCGGCAGACCGCTGGGAAATGGGGGAAATCCCTTCCATAGCTCCACGCCCTTGTGGTTACCCCCCCCGGGCCGGGGTGCAGCCGCCTGTCTGCGCGAAAAAGCGGGACGGATCTGGTTCTTTCCCGCAAAACCTCGATTCATGCTTTCCGACTTCGGCGCACCCTCAGGGCTCGGGGGCCAAGGCCGCCCGACCACGAACCTGAGCGATGTTTTTTATGTCACCGGACAATGGGGACCGGTTAGGGATGGCGGACGTCCACCATTGAATCTGTTTTCAGTGCCCGCCGCCGGCCTCCCGCTGCTCGAGTCCCTCCTGGTAGAAGGGGAGGCTCTGGTCCACGTGTGTGTCGCTGAAGAGAAGCAGAAGGGCCGCCGCCGTTCCGCCGGCCAGCGCCATGCCGAAGAGGAAGATGATGGTCAGGAGCTTTCCGTCGTAGATCAGGTGCATGAACCAGAAGATGACGCCGACGAATTTGACCAGGGAGAGAAAGATCAGGGAGCTGTAAATGAGGACCGAGCCCGGGAATGGAAGAAAGATGATGACCAGCTCGATCCCCGTGAGCGCCGTCATCAGGAACGCGAGGTTCATGAAGGTGAAATACTTCTTCTGTTCGGCCAGCAGGAATTCCGGGTCGGCGGGTGGATGGGCGGCGTGGGACATGGCGTGGCGGGGGTCAGACGTATTCGATGAGATAAACGGCGGTGAAGATGACGATCCAGACGATATCGACGAAGTGCCAGTAGAGTCCGGCGGTCTCCACGTCGATCGCGTGTTCGTGGGCCTGGAACCGCGGGGAGAACGAGTAGATCAACCAGGAGAGGAGCCAGAGAACCCCGAGGGCCACGTGGACCCCGTGGGTGCCCGTCATCAGGTAAAAAGTTGATCCGAAGGTCCCCGAGGAGAGGGTGAGCCCGGCGTGGTGGACGAAGTGGTTGAATTCGTAAACCTGGCCGCCGAGAAAGAGAGAACCGAATATGATGACCCCCACCAGGTTCCAGCGGAAGGTCTTGACCTCCCCTTTGTGGATGGCCGAGACGGCGAGCGCCATGAAGAGAGAACTCATCAGCAGGATGAAGCTGCTGGCCGTGGTCAGCTCGATGTCGAAAATCTCGATGGGATCCACCCCGACGGTGTCGTAGATCTTGCGGTAGATCAGGTGGGTCGTGATCAGCGTGCCGAAGAACATGCAGTCCGAGGCGAGGAAGAGCCACATGAGCAGCTTTTTGCTGTCGAGCCCGGTCGGGACGTGCTCGATCGGGTGGCCGGTGTCTGCGTGGGCGGTTCCGCTCATTGTTCCTCCTCCGGGTGGACGTGATAGCCTCCGGGACCTTCCAGGGCCCAGAGGTAGATGCCGACAACCGTGATCACCAGTCCGCTGATCGCGAGATAGCCGCAGTAGGGTACGCCCGCCTGCTTGAGCGCCATACTCAAGCCGAGAACGAGGAACCCGGACGAGGCGACCAGGGGAAACCACGACTGGCTCGGCATGTGGATGCCGCCCGAGCCGGTTTCAACTGCGCCGAGGCGGAGCTTTTCGCCCCCGTGCTTGTGCGCCCAGAAGGCGTCCCTCGACCGGACGACCGGGGTCTGCGCGAAGTTGTAGGAGGGAGGGGGAGAGGGTATCGTCCACTCGAGGGTGCGCCCGTCCCACGGGTCGTTGCCGGCCGGTGGTCCCTTCCGCAGAGTGCGGACGATGTCGATGAGGAAGAACAGGATGCCGAAGGCGAGGATGAAGGCACCGATCGTGCAGAGGAGGTTCATGGGCTGCCAGCCGGTCCCCTCCAGATAGGTGTGCGTGCGGCGGGGCATGCCGATCATGCCGAGGAAGTGCATCGGGAAAAAGGTGAGATTGAGCCCGACGATGACAATGCCCGAGACCCAGTAGCCGAGTTTGCCGTACCACATGCGGCCCGAGATTTTCGGCAGCCAGAAGTAGATGCCCGCCATGAGGGAGAGGATGCTTCCGCCGATCAGGACGTAGTGGAAGTGGGCGACCACGAAGTAGGAATCCTGCTGCTGGGCGTCGGACGGGGCCGAGGAGTGCATGATTCCCGAGAAACCGCCCATCATGAACATCCAGATAAAACCGAGCGACAGTACCATGGGCACCGAGAACCGGATCCGCCCGCCCCAGAGGGTGCCGATCCAGTTGAAGATCTTGACCCCGGTGGGCACCGCGATGGCCATGGTCAGGAGGGAAAAGGCCGCCGTGGCCACTTTGCCGAGGCCGGTGGTGAACATGTGGTGGCTCCAGACGGCGAAGCCCAGAAAGCCGATGACCGCCCCGGAGAAAACGATCAGGGAGTAGCCGAAAAGCGGCTTGCGGGAGAAGACGGGCAGGATTTCCGAGACGATCCCCATCGCGGGCAGGATGAGGATGTACACTTCGGGATGACCGAAAATCCAGAAGAGGTGTTGCCAGAGGATGGGCTGGCCCCCTTGCTCGACCCGGAAGAAATTCGCCCCGAAAACCCGGTCGAACATCAGCTCGCCGAGGGCGACCGTGATCGGGGGGAAGGCGAAGATGACGAGGATGGAGGTGATCAGCGTCATCCAGACGAAGACCGGCAGGCGCATCATCTTCATGCCGGGAGCGCGGAAGTTGATGATCGTAACAATGAAATTCAGCGAGGCGGCGATGGAGGCGATCCCGAGGACCTGGAGCCCGAGAATCCAGAAGTCGGTGCCGATGCCCGAGTATTCGTCCCCGGTCAGCGGGGCGTAGCCGAACCAGCCGGCCGAGGGGACGATGTCCGTCATGCCGTCGGCGGGATTGAACCAGCCGAAGGCGTTGGCGGCCTGGAAAATCCAGCTCACGTTGACGATGATCGCCCCGGCCACGAAGGTCCAGAGGCTGAAGGCGTTGAGCCGGGGGAAGGCGACGTCGCGGGCTCCGATCTGGAGGGGGACGAGAAAATTGAAGAAGGCCGAACTCAGCGGCATGACGGCGAGGAAGACCATCGTCGTCCCGTGCATGGTGAAGAGCTGGTTGTAGGTCTGGGCCGACACGAGATTGTTCTCGGCCACCGCCAGCTGAGCCCGGATGAAGAGGGCCTCGATTCCGCCGAAGACGAGAAAGGCCAGGGCGAAGATCGCGTACATCGCCCCGATCTTCTTGTGATCGACCGTGGTCAGCCAGTCCTTGAGCCCGGTCGAGTGGTCGGGCCGGACGAGACCCAGGTGGCTGCGGGTGGATTCATGGCCGTGCGGCGGATCCGCAACGGTGTCCGGTGGAGTCGTCGTGGTTGTGGTGATGGACATGGGAAAGGGGGGAGAAAATGCTGAAAAACTGAAAAGCTGAAAAACTGGGAACTGACAAACCGGAAACTGATAAACTCTTACTTCAACGTTTGCAGGAATGCCGCGATCTGGCGGACTTCCTTGTCGCTTAGATCGACGTTCTCGAGGCCGCCGGTGCCGTAGTGCATGAGATTGCCCGGCTTGATGTCCTCGGAACGCCGGATCCATTCATAGAAATTCTCGTACTGTTTCTCTTCATCGATTCGCCCGTCGGCGGTCTCGTGCTCCATCCACCCGGCGGCGATCGAGCGATTGTCGGCGACATGGGTGAGGTTGGGGCCGAGCCTCCCGGCGGCCAGGGTGCCGTCGATGGCGTGGCACTGCACGCAGGTGCCTTTTCCGAAGAAGTGGCGGGCGCCCTGCACGGCCGGATCGTCGGGAAGTTTCTCCGGTTCGCGGGCGGCGAGCGAGACAAACTCGTTCCAGTCCTCTCCGACGGGCGGCTTGGGAGTCTCGCGGCGCTCCCCGACCCAGGCTTCGAACTCCTCGACGGGCAGCACCTCGGCCCGAAACTGCATGTAGGCGTGGGATTCCCCGCAGTATTCGGCGCATTGCCCGTAGTAATAGCCCGGCTCGTCGCATCGGATCCACATGTAGTTATTGCGACCCGGGATCATGTCCACCTTGCCGGCGATCTTGGGAAGCCAGAAGGAGTGGATGACATCCTGACCGCGCAACTCCACCCGTACCGTCTTGCCCGCCGGAATCGCGAACTCGTTTCCGGTCGTGATCCCGAGCTGGGGGTATTCGAAGGAAAACCACCACTGCCAGCCCCGGGCGTACACGATGAGAGGCTCCTCTTCGGTCTCGGCGGCCGTCTCCCCGCCGAACCAGGCCCCGAGGTTGCTCTCCGGATCCTCGGGCATCTCATGGGTGTACCAGATTTCGCGAAGAGTGGGTACGGCGATGATGACGAGCAGGGCGACCGAAACTCCGATGAGCCCGATTTCGATGAGCGGGTTTCCGTGCGACTGGGAGGGGAGGCCCGCGCCGGCATCCTTCTTGCGCTCGCGGTAGCGCCAGACCGTCCAGAGCAGCGCGCCACCCACCACCACGAAAATCCCCATGGTCACCCAGAAGGTGAGCATGAAGAGGTCGTACTGCTTCTGGGCGATGATCCCCTTCGGATCCATGAAGGACTGGCGGGCCTGGAAATTGCAGCCCGCCAGAAGGAGCGGAAGCGCGAGAAGAGTTATTCTTCGGAAAAAAACGAAAACCATGGCAATTGGACTATTGGAGCAGGGCTAATGGAAGAGATAAATGGGAATTTTTTCCGATGTAGCAATGTTCTTTCTGTGAAAAGGTGCGGAGGGGGTGTAACCACAAGTGCGTGGAGAAAAATCGTAAAACAACGCGATTTTGAAATGGGCCGACATTCCATCGGTTGAGGGACGGCGGCTGCCGCGCCACGGCGTAGCATTGTCTTCAGCGCGCTGATTTCAGCGGGTTGAGACTGCATAATTGGGCGGCCAAAGTGGGTGGGTTGCTTCAGCGCCCACCTTCGAAAGCCCGGAATTTCCCGTTCACGCTGAATTATCGAATAAATTTTGATATTCCCTCCACGCACTTGTGGTTACACCCCCGGCAATCCGTGTGAGGGGCGTTTCAGGGATTTCCCGATTCACGCGGTGTTGGTGCCCGGGGAGGGACTCGAACCCTCACACCTTTCGGCACTGGATCCTAAATCCAGCGTGTCTGCCAATTCCACCACCCGGGCCCGTGGTGGACGGAGAGGGACTCGAACCCACGGCCTACTGGGTGTAAACCAGTTGCTCTAACCAACTGAGCTATCCGTCCGTTGTGTGAAAGAGTAGTGTTTGCCGGAAGATTCCGGGCGAGTAAACCATTTTCTCCCGAGAATCCGAGTTGCAAAAAGGTCTCAATTGGGTTTTCCTCAACGGTTTTCCATGAACGACAAACCCAAAAGTCTCTTCGAAAAGGTGTGGGAGCAGCACGAGGTCGGGAAGCTCTCCGACGGCCGCTCCCAGCTTTTCATCGGCACCCACTTGATACACGAAGTCACCAGTCCGCAGGCCTTCGGGATGCTGCGGGATCTCGGCCTGCCGGTCCGGTATCCGAAGCGCACCTTCGCCACGGTGGACCACATCGTGCCGACCGACGAGTCGAACGAGCCCTATTCGGACTCGCTCGCCGATGCGATGATCAAGGAACTGCGCAGGAACTGCGAGGAGAACGGAATCACCTTCTTCGATGTCCATTCCGGCAAGCAGGGGATCGTCCACATCATCGGGCCGGAGCAGGGGATCACCCAGCCGGGGACGACCATCGCCTGCGGCGATTCGCACACCTCGACCCACGGGGCCTTCGGGGCGATCGCCTTCGGGATCGGGACCAGCCAGGTGCGGGACGTACTCGCCACGCAGACCCTGGCGATGTCCAAGCTCAAGGTCCGGCGGATCAACGTGGACGGCCGCCTGTCGCCAGGGGTTTACGCAAAGGACGTGATTCTGCACATCATCCGCACTCTCGGGGTGAACGGGGGAATCGGCTACGCCTATGAGTACGGCGGCGAGGTGTTCGACAACTTCACCCAGGAGGAGCGGATGACCGTCTGTAACATGTCGATCGAGGGGGGCGCCCGCTGCGGATACGTGAATCCGGACGAGACGACCTTCGAATATCTTAAGGGACGGGCCTATGCGCCGAAGGACTGGGAGGCCGCCCTGCGGCGCTGGAACGGCCTGCGCTCGGATCCGGACTGCGTTTACGACGACGTGGTCAACATCCGTGCCGAGGACATTCTGCCCACGGTGACCTGGGGAATCACCCCGGGGCAGGCGATTTTCATCGATCAGGACATTCCCTTTCCGGCCGACCTCCCCGAGAAAGACAGGGCCACCGCCGAAGAGGCGCTCGAGCATATGTCGCTCCAGTCGGGGACTCCGATCGCCGGAACGCCGATCGACGTCGCCTTCCTCGGCAGTTGCACGAACGGGCGCCTGTCGGACCTGAAAGAGGCCGCCCACTACCTGAAGGGCCGCAAGGTGGCCGACGGGGTCAAGGCCATCGTCGTGCCCGGTTCGCAGGTCGTCGCGAAGATCGCCGAGGAGATGGGTCTGGACCAAATTTTTCGCGAGGCCGGTTTCGAGTGGCGCGGTGCGGGCTGCTCGATGTGTCTGGCCATGAACCCGGACAAACTGATCGGCGACCAGCTCTGCGCCAGCTCCAGTAACCGGAATTTCAAGGGGCGGCAGGGAAGCCCGACGGGGCGGACCGTTCTGATGAGTCCTTTGATGGTGGTGGCGGCGGCGGTCACGGGAGTGATCGCCGACGCGCGCGAAGTGTTTGAAATCGGTCGCACGGCGGCCTGAACGGGAGACGAGGATATGGCATTGGAAAAAATCACGGAAGTGCGCGGCACGGCGGTGCCGGTCATGGGCGACGACATCGACACCGACCGGATCATCCCGGCCCGGTTTATGAAGTGCGTGACCTTCGACGGGCTGGGGGAGTACGCCTTCTTCGACGTCCGCAGGAACGAAGACGGATCGGACAAGCCCCACGTCCTCAACGAGGAACGGTTCGCCAAAGCGACCATCCTGGTCTCGGGGGCGAATTTCGGTTGCGGGAGTTCCCGCGAGCACGCGCCGCAATCCCTCTACCGGTACGGATTCCGGGGCATCCTCGCCGAGAGCTTCGCCGAGATCTTTTTCGGCAATTCGATCACTCTCGGGATGCCGTGCGTGGCGCTCGCCCGCCCGGAGTTGGACGAGATCGCCCGGACGGTTTCCGACGAGCCGACCACGCCGGTACGCATCGATGTGGTCGCGCGGACGGTCTCGGTCGGGGAGCGGACCTACGGGGCCGGCTTGCCCGACTCCGCGAGGGACGGACTCCTGGAGGGTCGGTGGGATCCCATCGCCGAGCTGCTCGAAAATTCGGCCGGAGTGGACTCCGTGGCCGAACGCCTCTCCTATGTCTGACGGGCGGGAATAGAGGGAGCATCCGGCCGTCGAATATGTATGATTGATTTTCTCAAAGAGGCCGGATGGTTTCTCTATCCGCTCGGCGCGTTTTCGTTGTTGGCGGGAATCATCATTGTCGAGCGGCTTATCGCCCTGCGGCAGGGCGCGGTGGTGCCGACCTACCAGAAGGCGGCGCTCTTCGACGGACACCTGCCGGAACTGCGGGAAAAGGACCGCTCCACCGCCGCCGAACTCGTCCGCTTCTTCCAGAGGGTGTCCCCGGATCCCGAAACCTTCCAGGCCTTCGCCCGGCTGCAGG
Source organism: uncultured Puniceicoccaceae bacterium (assembly GCA_964507815.1). Lineage (GTDB taxonomy): Bacteria > Verrucomicrobiota > Verrucomicrobiia > Opitutales > Puniceicoccaceae > Puniceicoccus. The sequence goes on along the minus strand of CAZDRT010000009.1, from coordinate 4,776 downwards.
TCAACCGCCTGGAGCGGGGGCTTTTCATCCTCGACTTCGTGGTCGCCGGTGCCCCGCTGGTCGGTCTGCTCGGAACGGTCACCGGACTGGTCGAGGTCTTCGCGACCTTCTCCGAACAGCCCGGGATTCCGGATCCGGAACAGTTCGTCGCCGGCATCTCCCTGGCCCTGACGACGACCATCCTCGGCCTGGCCATCGCCATACCCGCGCTGGTGGCCTCGGCCTACTTCAACCGCCGGGTCGATAACCACGCCGCCCGCCTCGAAGTCGTGGTGGAGCATCTGGTGGCCAAGGCCCGCCGCCCGGAACCGTCATGAGCCTGCGGGACCGCAGTCGGAAGAAGCGGCGGGCGGAGATCAACATCGTGCCGCTCGTCGATGTGCTGATGGTGCTGATCTTCTTTTTCCTGATGACGATGCAGTTCCGCGACCAGCGGGTTCTCAACCTCGAGCTACCCGAGATTGAGACGGCGGGATCGTCCGAAGCGCGCGGGGACCTGCGTTTGATTGTCGATAGGGAGGGCAACTTTCTCCTCAACGAGCAACCCGTCGGTGCCGAACAGTTGCAGGCCGCGCTGAGGGTGGCCGGGGAGGCCGATCCGGACCGCAAGGTCCTCCTCGCCGCCCACGAGGAGACCCCCCTGCGGATTGTGACCCAGGTCATGGACTGGTCGCGGCAGGCGAATTTGAGCGCCATCCGCATCCAGTCCCGGGTGGTCGGGGAGTGAGGAACACTGAGCAATCCGGCATAACGCGCTTCGCGCGGCCTTCGGCACTTATTCCGTTTGCCTCTTGACTGCACCTTGGCCCCGGTGAATCTATGGTCATTGCTTTTTGGCAAGCAAAAAGTGAATTCACTTTATTTACGAAACCTGTTCCAAACTCCCGATTTTAATTTTCAGTCCCTACGTCTGGGAACTGCACTGATTATCAATGGCTTAAATCGTCAAGCGAGGGTAAAATAGCATAATTCAGCCTAATTTAACTATTTTTTTGACTATCGATTGTCGAATTGCGGTTGTGGTCGCATTCGCTCCGCCCGCCCAATCGCGAAAAAACTTGAAAAGAAGTCTTGCCGTAAATGCGAAGAAGTCTCAGATTCAACCCCGATGAATATGAAATCAAGTCTCAATCTTATACTAAATGGAGCGTTCCTGTCTCTTTCCGGCGGGCTGGCTGCCCAGGGTGTGGCCGAGTTGGAGGACATGGAAAAAGAATCGCCTCTGGCGTTTCTCAACGAGCTGGAATCCTCGGCGGCGGCGACGTTCGGCTGGGACAGCATTTATCTTGCGGAGGGCCGCGACGACTTGGAAGACGGCGGGTTGTGGTACTCCGAGTTCGCCGGCGAGGCCGGGCCTTTGGCGGTCGGCGCCTGGTATGCCGACGGAACCGAGGTGGACTACAACGAGTGGAACCTGTTCGGTGAGTTGGGCTTCGCCCTGACGGAGGAGTTGTCCGCCTATGTCGGGTTCACCTATCTGGCCTTTTTCGAAGAGGGGGAGAAGTCGGAGGACCGGGAGATCGGAGTAGGCGCTTCCTATGCGATCGGCGACTACCTCGAGGCGGCGGCCGATTACGTTTATTCGTTCGAGGAGGAGGGCTCCTTCGTCGAACTGGCTCTCGCGGCCCCGCTCGAACCGGTCGCGGATCTGGCGCTGGCGCCCTACGCACTGCTCGGGCTCGACTTCGGCTACCGGACGGAGGAACACGACGGGTTCAACCATTTCCAGGTCGGAATCGACGCCGAATACGCGCTCACCGATAATTTCGCCGTCGGCGGATACGCCGCCTACGCCTTCGCGCTCGAGGACATCGACAAAGAAGAAGACCGGACCGGAGAGGACATCGGGGACAACCCCGCTTTCGGTCTCTTCGCCAGCCTTTCGTTCTGAGGCCGGTCCCGGGATCAACCATCAATCATACTTCTGTAAATTGAAAATCATGAAAAAAATAACATTTCTTCCGCTTCTCATTTTGACCGCCGCATTGCCGGCGGCGTCCGTCCACGCCGATTCCTCCGGGAATCCGCTGGCCGCTTTCGTTCATCAGTTGGTTCTACCGACCTACGGGGCTCTGAGCGAGCGCGCCGACGCGCTCGCCGGGGCCGCCGGGGCGGTTTTGGAATCGCCCTCGACCGAGACGGTCGGGGCCGCCCGCTCGGCCTGGCTGGCCGCCCGGAGACCGTGGGAACGTAGCGAGGCCTTTCTCTTCGGGCCGGTCGATCAGGAAGGACACGATCCCTATCTGGACAGCTGGCCGGTCAACGTGACCGATCTCCGGAAAGTCCTCGACCCGGCCACCGGACCCAAGACCCTGAACGCGGCGACGGTGGATTCCCTTTCCGAAGGGCTCCGGGGATTTCACGTCGTGGAGTACCTTCTCTTCGCCGACGCGGAGGGCAATCCGGTCGATGCGGCGGAGGCGGCCGTTCTCTTCGCCGCCGACACCCGCCGGGGGGAGTACCTGGTCGCCGCCTCGGAAGCGCTTCGTGATCAGGCGGCGGCATTGCTCGCGGACTACGACCCGGCGGCGGGTGACTTCGCGGGACAAATCATCAGCGCCGGCGATGGGAGCGAGGTCTATTTGACCCGGGCGGCGGCTCTCTCGGACATCGTGAACGCCATGGCCGGAATCGCCGACGAATCCGCTCAGGAAAAACTGCTCGCTCCGGCGGAGGAAGGGGACGTCACCGTTCTGGAGTCCCGGTTCAGCGGAAACACTCTCGGCGACGTGCTCGACAACATCGGGGGCATCGACGCGGCATCCGAGCTGGTGCTGCGGCCGGTCCTCGAGGATGCCGACCTGAAGCAAAGGCTTTTCGCGGCGATCGCGCTCTACCGGGCGAAAGTTCTGGCCATCCCGCCGTCGTTCAACGTGGATCCTGCGGCGGTGAAGAGCGAAGTGGAGGAGGCCGCGGCGGCCGGTGCGGCGCTTCTTCTGCTCCTGGAGGAAGAGGTCGTTCCCGCCGTGCGCGCTTCGTGAGGAACCGGTTCTCCCATGCGCCCGGAGGCCGGTTGGCCGGATTGATCCGGTCTTCATCTTTCGGCTTGACGGATCGTCTTCCGAAATGAGATTTCCGGGAGCAGTGTGTTCTCTCCGTATCATCGGTTCGCTGGGTTCCGTCCTTCTGGCGGGATTGGTTCTCGGCGCGGTCTCCGGGCCGGAGGACCAATCCGCCGGGCGGATTCCGCTCGGCGGGAAAACCACGGTGTCCGATGCGTCGAGCCAAGCGTTCGCCTTTCCGGCCCCGAATCTCACCCCGGAGGAATTGAAGAGGCATCTCGACGGGGATCTGGATTTCGAGACTCCGTTTGTGACGGCCCCGGCCCGTCACCAGGCCGGCCTCGGCCCGCGCTTCAACAACACCTCCTGCCTCAACTGCCATGCCAACGACGGGCGCGGTCGTCCGGACAAGCTGGGAACGGCCCGGTCCTCCCTGCTCCTGCGCGTGAGCCTGCCCGGAACCGATCCGCGGACGGGCGGTCCCCGCCCGGTGCCCGGCATCGGGACCCAACTGGCCGACCAGGCCGTTTACGGGGAGGAGCCCGACGGACGTTTCCGCATTGAATACGAACCGGTGCCGGTGCGTTATCCCGACGGGCGCGAGGTGGTCCTCCGCCGTCCCCGTTACGTGATCGAAGAGGCTCGGGAAGAGCTGCCCCCCGACATGCGGGTGAGCCCCCGGGTCGCCCCGCCGGTCTTCGGGACGGGCCTGCTCGAAGCCATCCCGGTCGAGGCCCTGGAAGCTCTCGCCGACCCGTCCGACCGCGACGGCGACGGTATCTCGGGGAAGCTCAACAAGGTCTTTGATCCGGCGACGGGGGAAACGAAGCCGGGTCGCTTCGGCCACAAGGCCGGTCAGCCGACGCTTCTGGCGCAGAGCGCTTCGGCCTATCTGGACGACATGGGGATCGTCAATCCGCTGGTCGGGGGGGAATACGGCCCGGCTGAGATCGACTGGCGGACTCTCGAAGACGTGACCTTTTACGTCCAGACTCTCGCGGTCCCCGCCCAGCGCAACGCCGACGATCCGCAAATCCGGCACGGCGAGCGCCTCTTTCATTCCTTGAACTGCGCGGCCTGCCACCACCCGACGCACCGGACGGGCGAATCCGGGGGCGTTCCCCCGGTGTCCGACCAATGGATCCGCCCCTACACGGACCTGCTCCTGCACGACATGGGGGAGGGGCTCGCCGACCACCGGACGGAGTTCGAGGCCGACGGCTATGAATGGCGCACGCCCCCGCTCTGGGGGATCGGTCTCACCCGGGTCGTCAGCGGGCACACCTTTTTCCTCCACGACGGAAGGGCGAGGAACCTGGAGGAGGCCATCCTCTGGCACGGCGGCGAGGCCGGCGCGAGCCGGGACGACTTCATGCGCCTGAGCGCGGAAGAGCGCGAGGCGGTGCTGGCCTTTCTGCGGTCGCTTTGAGGTCCGGACCGACAGGGGGGTAATCTTTTGGTAGTCTGACATCAATAAGGGGGTGGGACACTCCTGTCCCGCGGGGGCGGGTGGAATTCGCTAGTGGATGGAGGAGAATCGGCGGACAGGAGTGTCCACCCTCCGGCACAGCTGGATGTCAACCAATATTGGACCCGGTTGGAATAATGGGTGTGACCACAAGTGCGTGGAGCAAAATCGTAAAGCCCCGCGATTCTGCAATGGGCCGATATTCCATTGGTTGAGGGAGGGCGGCTGTCCTCAGCCGCCGCATTGCGGGCATGAGAATGGAAAGCCACGGAATAAATTCGGCGGCGCGGGAATCTTCCGGAAGTT